>NZ_JASGEL010000015.1:0-42716 GCF_047606385.1 Microbacterium sp. | reverse complement strand
GCAGAATCACGCGAACGTCGCAGGATTCCGCCCGAATCCTGCGACATCGGCGTGATTCTGCGACGGTGGGCGCACCGTGCCGGCGGTTGCGACGGACGTGGACGGGCGCCGCTAGGGTGAGCGTGTGATCCGTCGGCGCAGCCACCCCGACTCGAGCGTGTCCACGCGCCGGCTCGAGGCGTACACGGACGGCGTGTTCGCCATCGCGGCGACACTGCTCGTGCTCGACCTCACCGGCCGCACGATCACGGGCGTCGACACCGACGGCGAGCTGTGGGCGGCGCTGCTGACGATGTGGCAGCCGCTGCTGACGTTCGTCGTCAGCTTCGTCATCCTGAGCATGATGTGGATGACGCACGTCGACCAGTTCGAGCACATCTCCCGCATCGACTCGTTGGGGCTGTGGATCAACAACATCCGGCTCCTGTTCGTCGTGCTGGTGCCGTTCTCCTCGTCGGTGCTCACCGACTACTCGGATCTGGTCCTCGGACGCGTGCTGCTGCCGGTCAACTTCTTCCTCGTGATCTCCTGCAGCTGGCTGCAGTGGGCCTGGGCGACGCGCACCCGCGAGCGGTCCGTGCCCGACCTCTCGGCGGACGCCGCCCGCGATGAGGGGCGCGGGGCCCTCAGCGCCGTGCTCATCTCGGCGGGCGTGGTCGCGCTGAGCACCCTGGTCGGGTCGTGGGCGTTCTTCCTGTTCGTGCTGGACGGCTGGCTGACCGGGGTCCTGCGCGGTCGTCGCGCTACGAGCTGACGACGACCGGCTCCGCGGCCGGGGCGGCGGTCGCACGCGGCGAACGGCCCGTGGGCAGCCACAGCGCGGCGACGGCGGCGATCAGCAGCACGCCGGCGCCGGTCAGCACGGCCGGCTTGGCGGCATCCACGTACATGGTCGGCAGCAGCTGACCGCCGGCGCCGACGAAGATCGCCGTCATGACGGCGGTGCCCAGCGCCACGCCGATCTCGCGCACGGTCGAGTTCACGCCCGACGCGGTCGCGTGGTCGACGCCGGGAAGCGTCGCCAGCAGAGCGGTGGCCGAGGGGGCGAACACGAGCGCCATGCCGATCCCGGCGAGCAGGAACGGAGCCACCAGCTCGACGTACGGCACGGTCTCGGTCATGATCAGCGCGAGCCACGCCAGCGCGACGCCCTGCATCAGCAGCCCGATCACCATCAGGACGCGGGTGCCCACGCGTGGCGCGAGCAGGCCCGCGATCGGCGCGACGAACATCGGCGCGATCGTCCACGGCGTCGTCTGCACCGCCGCCTCCAGCGGCGTCGCGCCCTGCACGACCTGCAGATACTGGATCAGGATGAACACCGCGCCGAACGTGCCGAAGCTGAACGCGAAGCCGACGACGTTGGTCAGCGAGAACGACCTGTCGCGGAACAGTCGCAGCGGCATGAGCGGCGCCCGCGTGCGCGTCTGCCACCCGATGAACGCGAGCAGCAGCACGGCGCCGGCGACGATCTCGGCGACGACCCCGAACGAGCCCCAGCCGTCGTCGTTGCCGCGGACGATGGCGTGCACCAGGGCGAGCACGCCGGCGCCGGCCAGCGCCGCCCCGAGCACGTCGATCCGCGCCTTGGCGCCGAAGTCGTTGTTCAGCGCCAGATACGCCAGCGGGATCGCGATGATCGCGACCGGCACGTTGATCCAGAAGATCGCCTGCCAGTTCCAGCCCTCGACGATCGCGCCGCCGATGAGCGGGCCGAGCGCGACGCCGAGCCCCGAGACGCCGCCCCAGATGCCGATCGCGGCCGGGCGCAGCCGCTCGGACACGCCGCCGGCGAGCAGCGCGAGCGAGAGCGGCATGACCCCGGCGCCGCCGAAGCCCTGCAGGGCGCGCGCCGCGATCAGCTGCCCCGGGTCGCTCGCCAGCGCCGACAGCGCCGAGCCGAGTCCGAAGATCGCGATCCCGGCGAGGAACACGGTGCGTCGGCCGAAGCGGTCGCCGAGCGCCGCCGCGATGAGGATCATCGAGGCGAACGAGAGCGTGTAGGCGTTGACGAACCACTGCAGCTCCTCGACCGTCGCGCCCAGCTCGGCGTGCAGCACCGGCAGGGCATTGGTCATGACCAGGTTGTCGAGGGTCGCCATGAACATCGGCAGGGATGCGGCGGCCACGACGAGGCCGAAGGGCCGGCGGCGCGCGGGGGTGAGGTCCGGCATGACGACTCCAGCGTTGTAATTGGATGATTACTTGACGGAGGCCACTGTAGTAATCCGCTGATAACATGTCAACATGGCAGACGCGAAGACGCCCCGGCTGAGCTCCGACGAGCGCCGCGAGCAGATCATCGAGGCCGCGCTCGCCGTCTTCGGCGCGAAGGGATACGTGGGCGCCCGCACCGACGACATCGCCCGCGCCGCCGCCGTCTCGCAGCCCTACGTGGTGCGCCTGTTCGAGACGAAGGAGAACCTGTTCGTCGCGGCCATCCAGGAGGCGCTGGCCCGCATCCTCTCCGCCTTCCGCGCCGCCGTCGAGGACACGGGCAGCGACGAGCCGCTGGACCATCGCATCGGTCACGCCTACATCGAGCTGCTGCAGGTGCGCGGTCTCCACCAGACCCTGAGCCAGGCGTTCCTGCTCGGCGCGCATCCGGTGATCGGGCCGTGTGCGCGCGACGGATTCGCCCGTGTCTGGTCGCTGCTGCGCGAGGCGGGCTTCGACGCGCTCACCGCGAAGGACTTCCTCGCCGAGGGGATGCTCATCAACACGCTCATCGGCCTGCGCCTGGCCGACGACTACGGCGAGGATCCGCGGGTGGACGAGCTGTTCGACGCATGCTTCCCGGCCGAGAAGACGACGGTGCTCGCCGTGGCCCCCCGCGCCGACGAGCCCTGGTGATCCGCGCGTCGGCGGTCAGAGCCGGCGGGACGTCTCGGCGAGGTGGGTCAGCACGGCGGCGTCCCACGCCGCCGGCTGCTCCCATGCGGGGTTGTGGCCGGCTTCGCGGATGACGATGCCGTGGGCGCGGGGGACGGCGGCGACGATCTCGCGCAGGCGCGGGGGCGGCAGGTAGGCGTCCGCGTCGCCGCCGACCACGAGGGTCGGCGTCCGGATCGTGCCCAGCAAGGCGAACGTGGCGGCGTGGTCGGTCGGCTGCTCGACCCTGCGCTCGTTCCCGTCGACGGCCGCCAGCCAGCGCCGGACGCCGTCGGGGTGCGCGGCACGGTACGCGGGGCTCAGCTCGCGGACCTCTGCCGGCAGCATCTCCCACGCGGGAGGAAGCAGCCGGGCGGTGGTCGTGGTCCAGGACTCATCGGTGATGCCGCACAGGCTCGACGAGAGCGTCAACGACATGAGCCGGTCGCGCAGCGTCAGCGCGGCGTCGAGGGCGTGGAACGCCCCGTAGGCGGTGCCCACCAGGTGCAGCCGCTCGATCCCGAGGCGGCCGAGGAGTCGCACGAGATCGTGCGTGGCCGACGGCGGCCGTGCGGCGTCGCCGGTCGTCGACCCGCGGTGCCCTCGCCGGGACCAGCTCACGACGCGATACCCGGCGTCGCGGAAAGAACGGTGCTGGGCCGACCAGGTGTCGCCGTGGCCGACCGCGGCGTGCAGCAACACGACCGCGTCCGCACCGCCACGGGTGTCCCAGACGGCGAGCCGGACATCGCCGAGATCGACGACGGCGCTCGCGGTCGCGGGACGGCTCACCGTCGCCGCAGCCACGCGCCGAGCGCTGTGGCGGACTCCGCCGGGGTCAGGTAGGTCGACAGCAGCCCGTCGGGATCGTAGACGGTTCGGAGGGACTCGAGACGCTCGCGCTGCGCCGGCTCGATGCCGCGGTCGGGACGATCGCCGGGGTTCGCGTCCGAGAACTGCGTGCCGCGGCCCTGATCGGCGTGGGCGGCGAAGGCGGCGAGGTCGTGGTGCGCCCACCGCTCGACGAGCAGGTCGTCGGCGGGGTCGTCCCACACGCCGTTCGGCGAGAAGTAGAGGGGCGCCTGCGTCGACCAGCAGGCGTTGCGCTGTGTCGGATAGTGACCCCAGAACATCCAGAACACGAAGCTGTCTCGTGTGGGCAGGTCGCGAACGAGAGGCCGCGCCGCGGCGAGGACGTCGGAGGTCGCCGCCTCCGTCCAGACGCCGTCGACAGCATAGCGCTTGCCCTTGGGCATGCCCACGGCCGCCGTCGCCCAGAGATCCGGCAGCGACGAGGGGACGCGGTCGGCGGTGCGCAGCGCACGGCCGCGGAACGGATGGCTCTCGAACACGCGGTAGATCTCGTCCGGGGTCTCGTCTGCGCAGAACCCGACGCCGACCAGCATCGTGACCGGGCGGTCGTGTCCCTCGAGCCAGGTGGTCTTGCCCGCGATCTCGAGGGACGGCGAGGTCTCCGCGAGATGCTCGTACACCCAGCCCATGACGTCGTCACGCAGCTCCTCGTCGAAGACCTGGACGCTGCGGAGCACCTGCGTGTATGCGGGGTAGGCGCGCAGGTAGTACTTGGTGACGATCGCGAAGAAGCCGGGACCCGCGCCGCGGACGGCCCACATCAGGTCGGGATGCGACTCGTCGTCGGCGTGGATCGCGGTGCCGTCGGCGAGCACGAGGTCGACCGCCTCGACGCTGAGGCAGGCGGGCCCCAACTTGCGGGAGTTCCAGCCGTAGCCGCCGCCGAGCAGGAAGCCGCCGAGACCGACCGTCGGATAGTGTCCGCCCGGGAAGACGAGCCCGACGGCGTCGAGCCGGGCGTGGAGGTCCTCGACCCGCGTCCCGGGCTGGATCGTCACGCGCTGTCCGGCGGCGTCGACGGCGACCTCGTCGAGCGCGGACAGGTCGATCAGCAGCGTGTCGTCGCGGACGCCGTTCGCGATCCAGCTGTGCCCGCCGGAGCGGACGCTGATCCGCCATCCCTCCCGGGCGGCGAGGCGCACGGCGGCCTGGACGTCGGCCGCCGTGCGCGCCTGCACGATCGCCGCCGGCCGCCGTGACGGCACCCGTCCGTTCCAGACCGCCTCGAGCCGGGCCTGCTCGAATTCGGGGGAGTCGTTCCGGACGAACGTGCCATCGAAGGATGCGGGGATGGTCGGCGTCATTGCTGCGCTCCTCGTGCGTCAGTGGCCGGATCGGCCGGTTTCACGTACCGTACAGGCGAAGTCGAACACCTCGGCGGGGTTGTCGACCAGCAGTAGCTGGCGCGCCGCCGGCGTCGGCGCGATCTGCGGCACCAGGTCGACCAGCAGCCCGTCGTCGGGCGCATCGCCCTCGATGTTGGGGTGCGGGAAGTCGGTGCCCCACAGGACGCGCTCGGGAGCGTGCTGCGCGAACAGGCGGGCGAGCTCGACCGCGTCGGGGTAGGGCGGCCCGGTGAGGGACACGCGATCCACGGCGCTGAGCTTGAGCCACACGTGCCCGAGGTCCAGCAGGCGCCGCACGGAACGCACCGCGGGCGAATCGAGGCCCTGTCGCAGGTCGACCCGAGCGAGGTGATCGATCACGACGCGCCCTTCGAGCGCCGCCAGCCTCGACTCGTGCTCGACGATGCCGTCGCCCTGCACATGGATCTCGACGTGCCAGTTCCGAGCGTGCACGGCGTCGATCACGGCACGCTGCTCGATCGGTGTCAGCGCTTCGCCGAGGTGCGGCATGAAGTGCAGGCGTGCGCCGCGGACCCCGGCGCGGTCGAGCTCGTCCAGCTCCGCCGTCGTGGTCGCGCCCGTGACGATCGCGGCGCCGCGCAGATGCTCCGGATCGGATCGCAGAGCGTCGAGCAGGACGGTGTGATCGAGTCCGTAGCATGACGACTGGATGATGACCGAGCGCTGGAAGCCGAGGAAGCGCTGGCGCGCGAGCACCTCGTCGCGCGGGACATCGACCGGGGTGAACGTGCGGTCCGCCGCGTAGGGGAAGATCGCCGCCGGCCCGAACACGTGGCTGTGCGTGTCGCACGCGTTCGCGGGGAGGACCCAGTTCGGCCGGCGGGGGGACGGATGCGGCGGCGGGCAGCCGGGTGAGGGGAGCGGGGCCGCCGTGGACGAGGATTGGGCCGCGTCAGTCACAGCGCACCGACATCCCGCCGTCGACGACGATCTCCGCCCCGGTCACGAACCGCGACTCGTCGCTGGCCAGGAACAGGGCGGCGTACGCGGTGTCGCGCCCGTCGCCCATGAAGCCGATCGGGATGCGCGCCTGTCGCTGGGCCAGCAGGCTCTCGACATCGCCGCCCGCCCGCTGACCGGCCAGCCGCGCCTCCACCATCGGGGTGTGGAGCTGTCCGGGGACCACCGCGTTCACGCGCACGCGGTCGGGAGCGTACTGCACCGCCGTGACCCGGGTCAGCTGCAGGATGGCCGCCTTGGTCGAGGCGTAGGCGACCTGCGGCGCACCGGTGTAGCGCAGGCCGGATGCGCTCGAGATGTTGACGATCGATCCGCCGCCCGCGGCGCGCATCAGCGGGATCGCGTACTTGCATCCGAGGAACACGCTGGTCAGATTCACGCGCACCTGGGCGTTCCAGTCGTCGAGCGACAGCTCCACGGCGCCGCCGGCGCGCGAGCCGCCCACGTTGTTGACCAGCACGTCGAGTGCACCGAAACGCTCGTGCGCGCCCGTGACGAACGCCTCGACATCCGCGGGATCGGTGACGTCACCGAGGCGTGTCTCGACCTCGCCGCCCGCCTCGCGGGCCTGAGCCGCGGTGACCTCCAGCGCCGCCGGATCCCGGTCGACGAGATACACGCGCGCACCTTCCTGGGCGAAGATCACCGACATCGCGCGACCGTTGCCCCAGCCGGGGCCGACGCTCCCGGCTCCCGTGACGAGCGCGACCTTGCCGCCCAGCCGCCCGCTCACTCCGTCGCCTCGGATCCGGAGCTCTGGATGCGGAACGCGACGACCAGCCGCGACACCATGTTGTAGGCGGCGATCGTGGTGACGAGCTCGACCAGCTCGGTGGTCTCGAAGGCAGCGGCAGCGCGGGCGAACAGCTCGTCGGGCACCGCCACCTCGTGCGTGATCGTGTCGGTGAGGTCGAGGACGAGCAGCTCGGTCTCGTCGAAGACCCCGAGCTGTCCCGGGAACGGGGCGCGCAGGGCTGCGAGCTTGACCGCCGTGAGCCCCTCCCGTGACCCGGCCGCTTCGTGCGACTCCCATTCGTAGGCCGCGTCGTTGAGCACTGCCACGCGCAGTGCGACGATCTCACGCAGGGCGCCGGGCAGATCCAGTCCGCCGCGCAGCGTCCCGAGCAGGCTGTTCCAGCCGTCTGCCAAAGCCGGGCTGTGCAGCAGCACACGATCGATCGGACGCAGCGTGCCGCCGCGGCGCAGGCGGATGCGCTCGGTTACTCCTGCCCCGCCCGTCGTCTCCGGTACCCGTGTCACTGTTCGCTCCCGTCGCCTGTCGACACTCTTTCTACATTAGTGTCGACACATCTGTCTACGCGCTCGATTCGCCACCAGGCCCAGGCCGCATATTCGGACTGAGGCGCGGCGACATCGACGTGCGCTTCGATATAGTGTCGACATACACGAGCTTCGGCGCAGGCACCTCACCCAGGAGAAGTCGCATGGACAAGCCAGAGGTCTTCACCCCGGACGAGATCCGGCGCTTCCGGCAGGAGATCGCGTCGCGTCGTGTCGCGGGCGCGTACGAGCCGGGCCGGTGGTCGGTCAGCCCCCGCAACCGCGACCGAGCCGTCAGCGGGGAGCTGCCGTCCGCCGTGCGCCTGCGCGACTCCACGCTGCGCTCGATCGAGACCATGCCGGGCGTGGTCGCGACGGACGACGCCAAGACGGGCTACCTGCGCAGCCTGGTCCGCGCCGGCGTCGGGGAGATCGTCGGCGCGGGCGTCGCCGGCAGGGAGGACGCGGCTCTGCGTGCGGAGGTCGAGACGGTGAAGTCGGAGAACCCCGCCTGCCGCATCGTGTGCCCGCTCGTGTCCTCTCCCGCCGACATCGATCGGGCGGCGACCGCCGGATACGACGGCGTCCAGGTGTGGGTGCAGGGGTTCGGCGAGACGGCGCAGATCTACAAGCGCATCTACGACCTCGCGTGGCGAGGCGAGGACTGGCGCGCGACCGCGCCGATCCAGCAACGGGATGCGGTGCTGGGCGCGGCGGCCCGGCTCGTCGCGCACGCGCGTGACCGGGGCCTGGACGCGGCGACGCCGCTGTTGATGGTCTCCTACCTCACCGACGAGATGCTGGCGGAGACGGTCGGCGTGCTCGCCGCCGCCGGCGCGACCGAGCTGACCCTCTTCGACGGTCCCGGCGCGGTGGGGCCCGAGGCCTACGCCGATCTGGTCACCCGCACGAGACAGCTCGCCGTCGATGTCGAGGTCGGCCTGCATCCCCACAACACCTTCGGGCTCGCGGTCGCCTGCGCGGTGTCGGCGGTGCGCGCCGGCGCGTCGGTGGTCGAGCTCTCGGTCAACGGATACTGCGGCGGTCCCGGCAACGCCGACCTGTCCGCCACGACGGCCGCCTTCGAAGTGCTGTACGGGGTGAGCACGGGCATCGACGCCTCCCAGCTGACGGAGCTGGCCCGCGCCGGTGAGGCGCTGACCGGCTATCGCGTCGCATGGAACCACCCGATCACCGGCACCTCGGCCTTCAACTGGGGCGGCATGGACATCATCACGCAGGAGACCACCGTCGACCCGCTGCTGCACAACTGCGTCGAGCCGGGGTGGGCCGGCAACCATCGGACGGTGCCCTTCACGCCCTTCAGCGGGCCCTACACGCTGGCCGACAAGCTCGAGGCTCTCGGCATCGACGCCACGCACGAGCAGGTCGACGCGCTGCTCGAGGCCCTGCGTGCCGAGATGCGCCGCTCCGGTGCGTTGCCCAGCGACGCCGACATCGCCGAGGCGGCCGCACGCTCCTGAGCCTCGACGGCGGGTGGCCGAGACCCGGCGCTCCGCGGGGGACGGAGCGGGTCAGACCGGTCGAGGCAGCGCGTCGAGGGCGAGAAGCGCCTCGACGCGACGGACTCCCTCTTCGCGCGTCGCGTCGCCCAGGACGAGCACGCGCGCATACGGCGTGCCGTCGAACGGCGTCCAGGCGCGGATCGCGCCCCCGCGCGGGTCGTGGGTCTGCACGAAGCGTGCCCAGGCGGCCGACATCTCCGCCGCCAGCTCCCGGTCGCGCTCGGTCCACTCCCACGGACGGCAGTCGAGCGTGTCGGCCGCGTAGGCCAGCTCCGCCGTGTGATACGCGCCGTACGCCGCGCCGCCGTCGGGCGGCGGTGCCAGCTCGGGGCCGGTCGGCAGGGGCGGATGCCGGTCGAACCGGTAGACCCAGGTCGGCGCGCCCGTCGTCTCGACGTGGGCGCGGGCCCACCGCCAGATCGGATAGACGAAGCGCGTCTCGCCGACGAAGGCGCGGGCGGACGCCGCGGCCGACGCCTCGTCGACCGGGTAGTGGGGGCGGAGCGCCGCGCGGTCCGGCCGGGACAGCAGCGTCCGCAGCTCGGCCACCTGGGTGCGGGGCGTGTAGACCGCGCCTTCGTCGGTGTTGCTCCCCACGAGCAGCGGGACCGGGGCGTGTTCGCCGGCGCGCAGGACGCCGGTGGTGTCGCGCGTGAGCAGGCGTCCGTCGAGGACGATCCCCCAGTCGGCCGGCAGCAGGAACGAGGTCGCCGGAAGACGGCGGAGGCGGTCGACGTCGTCGGTGCCGAGCGGCGCGACGGCATCCCTGCCACGCTGCTGGGCACGCTCCTGCGTCGGCAGGGGGCCGTCGGCACGGAAGGCGCCCGCGGAGCTCTGGCCGATCGCCGCGTGGAACAGCCCTCGGGCGGCGGGGGCGGCCTGCAGGTGCGTGACGATCGCGGCGCCCGCCGAGTTGCCGGCGAGCGTCACGGCCCCGGGGTCGCCTCCGAACGCCGCGATCTCCTCGCGGACCCACTGCAGCGCGGCGACGACGTCCAGCAGCGCGTAGTTGCCGGACGCGCCCGCCTCGTCCTCCTCCGCGAGCCCCGGCAGGGCGAGGAACCCCAGGGCGCCCAGTCGCATGTTGACGGTGACGACGACGATGCCGCGGGCCGCGAGCCGATCGCCGTGGTGGATCTCCTGGCCGCCGTGGCCGAAGCGGTTCCCGCCGCCGTGCAACCACACCATGACCGGCAGACGGGCCCCGGGCGACGGGTCGGGCGTCCAGACGTTGAGGTACAGGCAGTCCTCGCTCATCACGAGCGCCTGCCGGTCGGCGAAGTTGGTGTGCCACATCACGGATGACGTCGGGGGCTGCGACTGCACGGGGGCCGGCCCGAAGCGGTCCGCCGGCCGGGCCTCCTCCCACGGCGCGACGGGAGCGGGCGGGCGCCACCGGAGCGGGCCGACGGGGGGCGCGGCGAACGGCACGCCGAGGAACGCGCTGACGCTCCCGTCGCGCGTGCCGATCAGGCGGCCCCGCGAGGTGCGGACTACGGGCGGGCCGCTCGAATCAGGCACGGTCGATCACCTCGATCAGATTGCCCCAGGGGTCGGCGACGAACGACACCGTGGCGCCGGGTCGGGGTGACGGCGACGGATCCTTGCGCGAGGTCGCCCCCGCCGCGAGCAGCCGGGCGAACTCGCGGCGTACGTCGGCCACGCGAAGACAGATGTGACCGTAACCGTGCGTGCCGGCGGCGTCTTCGGCGCTCGTGGGCTGCATCCCCGGGTGTGCGCTCGCACGATGCAGCAGCTCGAGCCGGTAGCCCGATGGCTCATGCAGCAGCATCACGCCGCGCAGGTCGGTTCCGGGCACCGCGAACTCGGGGGCGGCTGTCAGCCCGAGGGTCTCGCAGTACCACGCCGTCGCGGCCCCGAGGTCGGGCACGGACAGCCCGACATGATCGAACTCGACGCTCTGACGGTCCTCCGGCACGGTCGTCGGCGGTTCGTGGTCCACGGGCTCAGCCGACGACGAGCCGGTTGTCGATGCGGCCCAGGCCGGAGACCTCGACGCTGACCCGTCCGCCGGGACGCAGATAGCGGGGCGGATCGCGCCGGTCCCCGACGCCTCCCGGCGTCCCGGTGAGGATGACGTCACCCGGCAGCAGCGTCGCGAAGGTCGAGATGGTCGAGATCAAGGTCGCCACATCGAAGATCAGCAGGTCGGCCGTCGAGTCCTGCACCACCTCGCCGTCGTAGGTGACGGTCAGCCGCAGGTCGGCCGGGGCGGGCGTCTCGTCCGGAGTCACGAGCTCGGGACCGAGGGGGGTGGCGCGGTCCCAGGCCTTGCCGGGCAGCCACTGATGGGTGAAGCGCTGGAAGTCCCGCATGGAGACGTCATTGGCGATCGTGTAGCCGGCGACGTGGTCGAGTGCTGCCGCACGCGTCACCCGGCGCGCCGGCGTGCCGATCACGACGGCGATCTCGCCCTCCCAGTCGACCCGTTCCGACTCGGGTGGGACGACGATGTCGTCGTACGGACCGACCAGGCTCGTGGCGAACTTCGTGAACAGCACAGGGTAGTCGGAGTCGTCGCGTCGCGTCTCCTCGATGTGCGCGCGGTAGTTCAGGCCGACGCAGATGATCTTCGCGGGAGCCGGCACCACGGGGCGCAGGGTCACCGATTCCCGTGGCAGACGACGTCGCTCCACGAGCGGAGGGTCGTTCAGCAACGCCGTGGGTGTCGCGGCGCCGAGCTCGCGCACCCCGCGCAGCGGGATCAGATCGTCGCCGTCGACGAGCGCGGCGAACTCCTCGTCATCGAGCGTGCACGACACGAACCGCATGAAGCCTCCCGTCGCCGTGGTCTCGACCGTGTCCCACGGCACACGGGACACCATAAGTGACGACACTATGATCGCGCTACCTCAAAAGAGTTGCGGAGAATTAGGGCTTGAAAGTGAGGTACACCTCACTTAATGTCGACAGATAGGCGTAATCGTCGATGTGGAGGAGGCCTCATGCCCAATTCTTACCTGATCGTCAATGCCGAGGTCTTCGACGGTACCGGGTCGCCGTCCGCGCCGGCCGAGGTGCTGGTCGAGGGAGATCGGATCGTCGCGGTCGAGTCGCACGTCGACGACGCACGTCGCCAGGACGCGCAGATCATCGACGGACGAGGCGCGACGCTGATGCCGGGGCTGATCGACGGACACACTCACCTCGGGTTCGGGTCGACGGTCGAGCACACTTCGCCGCGCACGGAGCCCGATGAGGAGAAGGTGCTGCTCATCGCCCACTGCGGGCGGGTCATGCTCGACCACGGCTTCACGAGCGTCTATTCCGGGGGAAACCGGATGCCCCAGGCCGAGGTCTCGGCGCGCAAGGCCTTCGCGGAGGGGTGGATGCCGGGGCCGCGGCTGCTGGCGACCTCGTGGGAAGGCAGTGCGGGCCTGGTGTCGCCGGGGCACTACGACTTCCCGGGCATCGAGAACCGGCCGTCGGACCCGGAGTCGATCAGCCAGTTCGTCCACGCGATGGCCGACATCGGCGTGAACATGGTCAAGCTCTCGCTGTCGGGCGAGAGCGCCGTGGTCGCGGGCACCTCCCGGGTGCTGCAGTTCACCGACGAGGAGGTGGCCGCGGCGGCGGAGGCCGCGCAGCAGCGCGGTGTGTGGCTGACCGCCCACGCGCACTCGGCGGAGGCCATCCAGCTCGCCCTCAAGTACGGCGTCCGCGCGATCTATCACGTGACCTTCGCGGATGACGAGACGATCGATCTGATGATCGAGGCGAAGGACCGCATCTTCGTGGCGCCGACGCCCGGCATAATCTACGCCCTCCTGCACGACGAGGAGCACCCGCCCACCGAGGGCATGGAGACCCAGGAGACGCACGACAGCGTGCGCCAGGTCGTGCCGAAGCTGCACGCCGGCGGCGTCCGGCTCGTGCCCGGGGGCGACTACGGCTTCGCCGTCAACCCGATCGGCAAGAACGCCCGCGATCTGCAGCTGTTCGTCGAATGGTTCGGCTTCACGCCGCACGAGGCGTTGCGTGCGGCGACCCAGTACGGCGGGCAGCTGATGAACATGGGCGACGAGCTCGGGCTCGTCCGTCCCGGTTACATCGCCGACCTGCTGCTGGTCGACGGTGATCCGACCAGCGACGTCACGCTGCTGCAGAACAAGGACAACCTCGCCATGATCATGACGGGTGGGAGCCTGTACAAGATCGATCCGTCGCGCCGCACGACGGCCGTCGCGGTCGGCGCCTGACCGCATGGACGGCTCCGGCGTACCCGCCGTGTCGGCACTCCATCACGTCGCGCTGCCGGTGGCCGACGTCGATGCGTCTGTCGCCTGGTACGAGCGTGTGCTCGGCGGGGTGGTCGAGCGCCGTACCGACGTCGGCCCGGAGGCGGCCGAGGGACGGGTCGCCCAGGCCTGGTTGCGCGTGGGCGAGGTGACGCTCAACCTCGCGCAGGGGCCGCCCGTCCAGCGCACCGAGGCCCAGCACTTCTTCCACTACGCTCTCGTGGGCGAACCGGGGACGTTGGGCGCGTGGATCGAGCACCTGGGTGCGCTCGGCGTCGCGGTGCTCGGCCCCTACGGGCACGGCGGCCTGTCCTTCGTGTCGTTGTACGTCGACGATCCCGACGGTTATCGCTGGGAGGTCGTCGTGGACCATCCGAGCCACGCGCATGCGCGCGCCGCGGCATCGGCGCACGGCGGTGCGCTCGGCAATCCGATGCGGACCTATGAGTGGGAGGAGACGGGATGATCGATGCAGCGGAGCGGGAGCGACGTATCGCCGAGCTGCAGGAGGCGGGCTACCGCTTCCTGTCGAGACACCAGCCCGCCCACGGCCATGAGGATCCCGACTGGATCCTCGCGGTGCGAACTCCTGACGGGCGGCTCCTGTTTCCCGGCGCGATCGACAGCTCGGAGGACGACGCGCGCGAACGCGGCCTGCTGGTGGCGCAGCGCCATCGAGCCGCGCACACTCCGGCGCCGGCCGGGGATGACCCGGCCGGCGCCGGGGAGTAGCATCAGACGATCGCAGGCACATCGATGAGGGGCAGATGACCGACCGCACCACCGAGCTGGCTGACAGCTCGGCAGAGCAGCGCCCCGACCGCTCCGCCGAGATCGTGCGTCTGCTCAAGCTCGAGGAGCGCCGCGAGCCGGCTGTCGCCCAGGTGGCGACGTGGGTGAGCCTGGGCATCGTGGAGGGTCGACTGGCGCCGGGGCAGGACCTGAACTCGGTCGAGCTCTCGCGACGCTTCCAGAGCAGCAGGACGCCGGTGCGGGAGGCGCTGATGCTGCTGGAGTCCGAGGGCCTCGTCGAGATGCGCGCGCGCAAACGGCCGCGCGTCGCCTCGTTCACCCCGGAGCGGGTGCGCGAGATCTACTTCGTGCGTCGCCACCTGCTCTCGCTCGTGGGCGGACTGGCGGCCGAGAACGTCACGGACGAGGACCTCGCCTCGCTGCAGGGCGGACTCGACGAGATGCTCGCCCACGCCGACCGGGGAGACATCGACGGCTACTTCTGGGCTCACGTCGCCCAACAGGACCGTCTGTGCCAGGTCGCCGGCAATAAGATCCTGACCGACATCCTGGACTCGCTCGCTCTTCGGACGCTCGTGCTCCGGCATGCGTCGCTCGAGCACGCGGGACGCCTCCCGGACAGCGCGGCCGCCCAGGTGCGGATCTATGAGGCCGTCGCCGCACGCGACGGCGAGCTCGCCTCGATGCTGCTGGCCCGGGCCACAGACGCCGCGCTCGCGGCCATCGACCTCGAGGCGCTGTCGACGGCCCAGGCCTGAGCCCGCTCCGATCAGACCGCGGCGCGCATCTGCGGGGCCGCGTCCGTGTCGGCCTCGGCGGGAAGCGGCATGCCGCGGATCTCCGCCAGCACGCGCGACCGGAGCTCGGCGAAACGGGGCAGGGCACGAGTGGTGATCTGATCCCGCTCCGTGCCGAGGTCGATCGTCAGGTCGTCGATCACGTGGGTCGGCGTACCGGCGACCACCACGACGCGATCCGAGAGGTAGACGGCCTCGTCGATGTCATGTGTCACGACCACGACCGAGATGCTCAGCTCGCGACGGAGACGCAGCGCGAGATCCTCGAGCTCGAAGCGCGCCTGCGCGTCGACGGATCCGAACGGCTCGTCCATCAGCAGGATGGGCGACCGGCAGGCGATCGCGCGGGCGATCGCGACGCGTTGCTGCATCCCGCCCGACAGCTGCCAGGGATACTTGTCGGCGACACCGGGCAGGCCGACCGCGGCGAGCGCCTCGTCGGCGCGGCGCAGACGCTCGGCCTTCTTGACGCGCTGTCCCTCCAACGGAAGGGCGACGTTGTCACGGACACGCAGCCAGGGCATCAGCGAGCCGCGATAGTCCTGGAAGACCACGGCGATCTCGGCGAGCGGGGCGGTGACGGTGCGATCGCCGATGTGCACCGAGCCCGCGGTCGGTCGCAGCAGACCGGACAGGCATCGCAGCAGGGTCGTCTTGCCGGCCCCGGAGGGTCCGACGATGCAGACGAACTCGCCGGGCTCGACGCAGAGGCTGAGATCGCGGAGGACCTCGTGCGCGCCATCGCCGGAGCCGAACGTCATCCCGACGTTCTCAACGACGAGGGTCGTGTCGGAAGGAGGTGTGGGATACGTCATTGTCTCCGGGTTCCATCGCTCGTGGATGAGGCGAAAGCCACGTTACTGTCGACATCCATGGAGTGCAAGAGGGAAAAATCTGGACACTGAGGAAATCTTCTGTGGCGGATGACCTTAAACTGTCGACAGTTGTGGTAGCTTCCGATCATGAGCGAGGCGGAGGAGCGTCGTCGGGCCGAGATCCGTGCCGCCTTCACGGCGGAGCGCGGTTTCTGGGCGCCGTCGTTCGAGACCATGCTGCAGCACGATCCGGAGTTCGTCGCCGCCTACCTCGACTTCTCCGCCACGCCATGGCGCACCGGGCCCCTCTCGCCCAAGGTGAAGGAGCTCGTGTACATCGCGATCGACGCGGCGACGACTCATCTGCACGCGGCGGGTGCCGCGAGCCATGTGCGGGCGGCGCTCCGCCACGGCGCGACCGCGGACGAGATCGCCGCGGTGCTCGAGCTCGCGAGTCTGATCGGCCTGCAGTCCATCGACCTGGGGACGGCGATCCTCGCCGACGTCGCAGGCGAGTCGGCCGCCCCGGCGATCGCCGAGGCCCGGATCGCCGCCGAAGGCTGGCGCCGCGGCGTGATCGCGCGTGCGCCACTGGAGATCGCCGTCATCGAGCTGATCGGCGTCGCGGTCAACGCGGCGACGACCCATCTGCACGAAGACGCCACACGGCGGCACGTCGTCGCGGCGCTGGCCGCCGGCGCCACCCCCGCCGAGGTCGCCGAGGTGCTGGAGCTGGTCTCGGTGCTCGGCATCCATGCCGCGACGCTCGGCATGCCGATCCTGCAGGAAGCGGTGCAGGAGCGCGCCACGCCGTGAGCGCCGCACCATCCGTCAGCCGGGCTCGTGAAGGTGCCGCGGCGGCGGCGCGTCGAGGAGGTCGCGGACCTCCGGCGGCAGGCTCTCGGGCGGCGGGATGCGCGTCATGGCGCCGGCTCCCCGCCGTCGAGCACGACGCCAGCCTCGACGAGTTGCGCGATCGCCGTCGTGTCCAGGCCGATCTCGCGCAGGACGTCGACGCTGTGCTCTCCGAGGCGAGGGGGATAGGCGGGGCTGGGCGGCTCGTGGCCGACGAACCGGATCGGCAGCCCGACGGTCTCCACCACGCTGCCCCGCTCCGAGATGACGGGCACGACCATGCCGCGGCCGGCCTCGCGGGCGTCCGCGAGGGCTTCGGGAACGTTCTCGATGAGCGCGGCGGGCACCGATCGCGCAACGAGCTCGTCGGCCCAGTGCGCGGCCGGTCGTTCGGCGAATCGTCCCTCGAGCAGGGGGGCGAGCGCCTCCTCGTGGCGCAAGCGCCCGGCGCCGTCGGCGAAGCGCGGGTCCCGCGGCAGGTCGGGGGACCCGATCGCCTCGCACAGCGCGATCCACATGCGCTGCGTGTTGGCGGCCACGGCGATCTCGCGGTCATCCGCGCAGCGGAAGGTGCGATAGGTCGGAATGGAGTCGTGGCGGCTGGCCTGCGGCTGTGGCGTGATCCCGCCGACCGTCGAGTAGACCGCCTGATACGACAGCAGCGACAGCTGTCCGTCCAGCATCGAGACGTCGGCCCATGCGCCCATGCCGGTGCGGGTGCGTTCGACCAGCGCGGCGGTGACGGCCATGACGGCGTACATGCCGGCCGCGAGGTCTCCGGCGGGCACGCCGAGCCGCATCGCGGGACCGCCCGGCACCCCGGTCAGACTCATGACGCCCGAGAGCGCCTGCACGATGATGTCGTAGGCCGGTCGCTCACGGCGGGGGCCGCTCTGCCCGAAGCCCGAGATCGAGACCCACACGAGAGCGGGATCGGCGGCGCGCATGGCCTGCGGGTCGAGGCCGAGGCGGGCCGAGACGCCCGGACGGAAGTTCTCCACCACGACGTCGGCGCTCGCCACCAGGCGTCGCGCCACCGCCTGCCCCTCGGGTCGTTTGAGGTCGATCGCGATGCTCGACTTCGATCGGTTGTGGGCGAGGAAGTAGGCGCTCTCGCCCTCGACGAAGTAGGGCGGGATGCCGCGACTCGAGTCGCCGTCGAGGGCCTCGACCTTGACGACCTCAGCGCCGAGGTCGGCGAGGATCTGCGTGCAGAACGGGCCGGACAGGAAGGTCGTCAGGTCGACGACGCGGATGCCCGTCAGCGGTCCCGCGTTCATGCGGCGGTCAGCACGTGGATCGTGCACGCGCCGTGGTCGAGTCCGGCGATGCCTCCACCGGTCACATGGGCGAGGCCGACACGTGCGCCGGCGACCTGCCGGTCGCCGGCCTGACCGGTCAGCTGCCAGTACAGCTCGGCGATCTGCGCGGTTCCGCTGGCGCCGACGGGGTGTCCCTTGGCGAGCAGGCCGCCGCTGGGATTGACCACGACATCGCCGCCGAACGTGGTCGTGCCCTCGCGGATGAGCGAAGCCGAGTCGCCGTCGTCGCACAGGCCGAGCGCCTCGTAGTACACCAGCTCGGCGATGCTGAACGCGTCGTGCAGTTCGACGACATCGAGCTCGTCGGGAGAGAGGGCGGCGGCCTCATAGGCGTCGTGCGCGGTGTGCCGCGTGATCTCGGGACGCAGCATGTCGCGTGGTCCGAGGTCGATCGAGCCCGAGTGGAGCACGGAGGCGGCGATGCGCACGGCGGGGACGTCCAGGCGGCGGCGGTACCGATCGGAGACGACCAGCACGGCCGCAGCTCCGTCGCCGGTGGGACAGCACATGAACAGCGTCAGCGGGTCGGCGATCGGCCGCGAGGCGAGCACCTCGTCGACGGTCACCTCCGACCTCAGCTGGGCGTACGGGTTGCGCGCGCCGTGGCGACGTGCCTTCACGCTCACGGCCGCGAGGTCGACGACCGAGGCGTCGCGCTCGTGCAGGTAGCGGCGCGCGCGCATCGCGTAGAGCGCGGGCATGACCATGCCCAGCCGCACCTCGGGATCGTCGGTCACGAGGGGCAGGGTCCCGCCGCCGAACTGCGTCAGCTTCTCGACCCCGATGGCCAGCGCGACGTCGTGGTGACCCGAGGCGACCGCACGCCAGGCCTCGTGCACGGCGGTGGCTCCTCCGGAGCAGGCGTTGTCGACGTTGGTGACCGGGATGTCGCCGATGCCGATCTCCTTGAGGATGCGCTGGCCGGTCAGCATCCCGCCATAGGAATGGGCACAGTAGACGGCTTCGACCTCGTGCCGGGCCACCCCGGCGCGTGCGAGGCAGTCGAGCACGGGCCGGACGGCCAGTCCGGCGTAGCTCGCTCCGGGATATCGCCCCATGGGCGCCATCGCGGCCGATACGACGAAGGCGCCGGTCACCTGGCCTGCCCCCGTGTCGCGCGGACGAACGCCCAGCCGTGGTCGTCGATGCTCACCTCGACGATCTCATCGATCTCGAAGGACTCGCCGACGAGGCGCCCGAGCACGCGCACCTCGTCGTCGATGTCGACATAGCCGATGCTGTAGGGGATCTCTCTCGTGGACGACACGCGGACGGTGGTCCATGAGTACAGTCGTCCGGTCGTGCCCAGATCGTGGGACGCGAGGCTCGTGCCACCGCATCGATGGCAGACGGCGCGGGCGGGGAACGCGCGGGCGCCGCAGTCGGTGCAGCGGGTGCCGCGGAGACGCCCGGTCGCCGATACGGTCTCGAGCGAGAGCATCGTGGTGTCGAGGTCGGGGATGACCGGACTGGGTGGCGGGAAGGAGGGTCGCATCAGGCTCCGATTCGCAGAAGACCGCTTACTGTCGACAGTTTGGCACGTATTCGTGAGATCATGGGAAAAATCCGCCCTATTGTCGACAGAAGCGAGGTCCTTCTCGTGTCATATCCCACCGGCCGGGTGTGCGACGACGAGATCGCGCGGTTGCGCGGATCCTTTCGGGGTCCGCTGTTCCGCCCCGGTGAGCCCGGCTACGATCCGGGCGGCGGCGAGGGCCGACCGGGTGAGCGCTACGGAAGGCTGATCTGGAACGACCGGTTCGCCCACAGCCGGCCGGCGCTCATCGCCCGGCCTTCGTCGGCGGCCGACGTCGCCGCGCTCGTCGACTTCGCCCGCGAGGGGGGCTGGCACCCGGCCGTCCGCGGCGGCGGCCACAGCACGGCCGGGTTCGCTGCGGCCGAGGGGGATCTCCTGCTCGACCTCGGGCTGATGCGTCAGGTCGTCGTCGACCCGCATCGGCGTGAGGTCCGCGCCGGCGGCGGAGCGTCATGGTGGGACGTGGATCGCAATGCGGCCGCCCACGGCCTGGCCTGTGCCGGGGGCGCGATCGCGCACACGGGGGTCGCGGGGCTGGCGCTCGGCGGCGGCCACGGCAAGCTGACCCGTGCGCACGGGATGACCGTCGACAACATCGTGGGCGCCGAGGTCGTGACGGCCGACGGTCGCGTGCGTCTGGTCGACGCCGGCCATGAGCCGGACCTCTTCTGGGCGCTGCGAGGGGCCGGCGGCAACTTCGGCGTCGTGACGCAGCTCGTCATGCGGGCGCACCCGGTCGCCGATGTGTGGCTCGACATGATCTGGTGGCCGGCCGAGCGCACGCGTGAGGTCCTCACCGTGTGGCGGGACTGGAGCCGCAATCAGCCGCCCGAGCTCGCGACGAGCTCGATCGTCGTCACCGCCCCGCACGGCCGGGGCCTGCCGGAGGAGGTGGTCGGCCGTCGCTTCGTCGTCGTGACCAGCCTCTGGCACGGCGAGCTGGAGCGTGGGCGCGAGATCACGCGCACGATGCGCGAGCTGGGCGAACCGGCCGTCGTCGTCTCGCGGCCGACGACCTACGTCCAGGTGCAGTCCATGAACGACGGCATCGCGAACGCCGACTACGGATACCGCAACTTCACCAAGACCGGCTATCTGTCCGAGCTGACGGACGAGGCCATCGAGATCTACGCGACCTGGGCGGTGTGCCAGCCGACGAAGGACGGACTGGTCGAACTGATCGCCCTCGACGGGCCCATGAACCGGGTCGGACCGGACGAGACGCCGTTGGCCGCCCGGTCCGCCCGGTTCAACCACATCATCGCGAGCGGGTGGACCGACCCCGCCGACGACGAGCGCCAGATGCGATGGGTCGCCGAGTTCCACGCGGCGATGGCGGCCGCCTACGACGCCGGCGTCTACGTCAACTACCTCGACCGCGACGAGCCCGAAGACGTCGTGCGCCAGGCGTACGGCGCGAACTGGGAACGGCTGCGCGAGCTCAAGCGCCGCTACGACCCGACCAACCTGTTCCGGCGCAACCACAACATCCCGCCGGCCGACGCGTGACCGGCACGAGCGCGCATCCGGGTCACGACGTGCTCTCGCCGGCCTGCGGCCTGCGGCCCGCGAAGTCGTCCATCCCGATGAAGAACGTGGCGAACCGCCACACCCCGTCCTGCTCGCGCCGCAGGTCGCCGGTGTAGAACACGCTGGCGCCGAGCGAGAGCCCGTCCGCCGCGACGGTGACGACGCCGAACGCGAGCGCCGACGCGGTGCCCGCGACCAGATCGAGCTCCTCCACGAGCACGTCGCCGATGAGGTGACGGCGTTGGTCCGCGGTCTCGGCGAAGATCGCGGTCAGCCGTTCCTGCACCAGTGCCCGCCCGTCGAAGCGGGTGAACGCCTCGGCCGAGCCGCGAGCCACCTCGTAGACCACGTCCGCCGTGAAGCAGGACGCCGCGACGTCGGCGCGAGCCTCGTCGTGCCCGATGCCGAACCGGTAGAACGCCTCGGCGATCTGGGCGCGTGCCGACAGCGCGTCGGGCGACCAGTCGGCGGGCCCCAGGGTGTGCATGTGGACGCGGCCTTGACGATGTGCCCAGGCCTGGGGCGGGAACGTGCCCATCTATCCTCCTGAGGGGTGGGGTTGTCAGACGTCGGCGACGACCGTGCGGCTCGCGAAACGCCAGCCCTCGGGAGTGCGTCGGAACGTGTCGCGGTGGACTCCGGAGATCGGGATGCGACGTTCCCCGGTCTCGCCGTCGATCTCGACGAACAGGACATAGGAGGTGGCGGTCGCCGCGTCGCCATCGCCCTCGATGAGCAGATTGCCCGTCCAGTGCCGGCCCAGACCCCGACGCTTCCGGACCGCGGCCGTGGCGAACGCGAGGAGCTCATCCGCGCCGGCGTGGCGGAAGCGCTGCTGTTCGCCCGTGACCGTCGAGGAGACCGCTCGATACACGCCGTCGGAGGTGAACACGTCGGCGAAGTCCTGCGGGCGGCTGAAGTCGAGCGCGTGGCAGAGTCTTGTGACCAGGTCGGTCAGCTCGCGATGATCGGCGGGCGACAGGGACATCGTCGTCTCCTCGGGCTGGCGGAGGTGGGGGCGACCCGGCCGGGGCCGCCTAGAGCGAACGTAGTGTCCGCGCCGATTTCTGTCCACACTTTTTGGAAGATCATCGAAGAATTCTGTCAAAATGGCGGTCATGAATGTCCAAGTGTCGACGGAGAGCATGATGACTGAGCGGCTGCGCCGACTCCGCCCCAGCGATCTGGACGAGGATCAGCGTGCGGTGTATCGCTCGATCACGGGTGGTGCCCGCGCCGTCGGACCGCAGCTCTTCGAGCTGGTGGACGGCGAGGGCTGCCTCAACGGCCCGTTCAACGCGATGCTCGTCGCCCCACGGGTGGGCGAGCCGCTGCAGGCGCTCGGCGCGGCGGTGCGCTACGCGACGTCGCTGAGCGGCCGGATCCGGGAGATCGCGATCCTGGCGGTCGCGACGGCCACCGGAAGCGGCTTCGAGCGCTATGCGCACGAGCCCATCGGCCGTGCCGCCGGCCTGACCGACGGCGAGCTCCGGGCGCTGCGAGAGCTCGGCGCGTTCATGCCGGACGATCCTGCCGAGGCGCTGGCGCTGGAGGTCGTCGTGGCGCTGTTGGGGGGGCGCGACGTCGATGACGAGACGTACGCGCGGGCGAGGGGGCTGCTCGGCGAGGTCGCGCTCGTCGAGCTGTCGGTGCTGGTGGGGTATTACCAGGCCCTGGCGACCACGATGAGGCTGTTCCGGATCGGCGCGCCCCGGCCGGCGGCCCGCGCCGGTGATGAGGATGCGGTCATCACGGAACAGAGTGAGTGAAGTCGACACTTTGCTCGGACCATGCATCGGGATGTCATCCCCTCATGCCCTATTTTTTCCGCAATGTCTAATGAAAACGTCGGGATCTTTCTCCACCGGATGCGGCCCGGGAAATGCTTGACACCGTCGATGTGTCGACAGTACGGTCGTCGCAACGAGGTCCGGGAAACCCCGTGCCTCCCCTTCACTCTAAGGATGACTCATGCAGTTTGATGCGAGAGCATGGCGCAGCAGCAAGGTCGGGATTCCACGGTGGGGCGCCGTCATCGGCGCCACCGCCCTGGTCATGGTCGCGCTGGCCGCATGCGGCAGTGGCGGAAGCGATGATGCTTCCGGCGGCACGACGGACATCACGGTGCTGCGCAGCACGGGCAGCACATTCGAGGCGCTCTACATCGCCCAGGAGCAGGGCTACTTCGAGGACGCCGGTCTGAACGTCACCATCGAGGCGGGCGCGTCGGACACGTCTCAGAACGTCCCTTCGGTCCTCAACGGCGAGGCGCAGTTCGCGATGACCGACATCGGCGGCCTGGCCAAGGCGGTCGCGTCGGGGCTCGAGGTGGAGAGCGTCGTGCAGATCCAGGCCTCCTCGGCGGACATCGAGCAGAGCGACGGACTGCTGGTCGCGGCGGACAGCGACATCACCTCGCCGAGCGAGTTGTCGGGCAAGACGGTCGGCCTCCCGGTGCTCGGGGGCAACCTGCAGATGGTGGCGATGTACTCGGTCGAGAAGGCGGGCGGAGACCCCACCAGCGTGAACTGGGTGGCGCTGCCCACCGCGTCGCTGTTGGACTCGCTCCAAAGCGGCCAGGTCGACGCCATCAGCAGTTTCTCGACGTACTACTCCGAGGCTCTCGCGGCGGGTGCGGTGTCGATCGACAAGGGCGGCCAGGAGCTCCTCGGCGACCCGCAGTCGCTCATCTTCGCGAGCTCGTCGTGGCTGGCGGACAACGCCGACACCGCCGAGGCGTTCGTCGACGCCTACATCAAGGGCGCGCAGTACGCCAACGACAACCCGGACGCGGTGCGGGCCGTCGACACCGAGTACACCGAGATGGACGCTGACACGATCGCGAACCGCGCGCTCCAGGCGTTCGACTGGGCGTTCGACGTGGACGCCGTGGATCTGGCCGCGCAGAACTTCCTGGACTTCGGGATCATCGACACCGCGATCTCGTCGTCGGACCTGCTGTGGTCCGAGGCGCCGACCGATTGATCCGGGGGAGATGACTCAGAGATGACGACCACCGTTGACCCCGCGCCGACGACGACTGTGCCCCGGCGCGGGGTCCGCGGCGGCCGGCTCGCGCTTCAGCTGGGGTTCTTCGCCTCGGTCCTCGCGGTGTGGTCCATCGCCCGCCTGCTCGATGTGATGACGACCGACGCGCTGCCGGCACCGTGGACGGTCCTGCAGCGTCTGATCGGCGACGTGACGACCGCGGCGTACTGGACCGCGATCGCCAACACGCTGCAATCCGCCCTGGGCGGGCTGTTCGTCGCCATCGCCATCGGCGTCCCGCTCGGCCTGGTGACCGGAACCTACTCCTTCGCCGAACGGTCCACCCGCGTGGTCGCCGAGTTCGGCCGCTCCTTCCCCGTGATCGCCATCCTGCCGGTCATGCTGCTGGTCATGGGCACGAGCCTGACGATGAAGGGCGTCGTGGTCTTCCTCGCCTGCGTCTTCCCGCTGCTCATCCAGGCCCAGTACGGCGCGCGCAGCGTGTCGGCGGCGATCGACGAGACCGTCCGCAGCTATCGGATCGGGCGATGGCTGCGCTTCCGGAAGGTCGTGCTGCCGGCGGCGGCGCCGTCGGTGCTGACCGGCATCCGCATCGCCGCGACGATGGCCGTCCTGGTCTCGATCGGCGTCGAGATCCTCACCACGGTGCCCGGGGTGGGGCACATCGTCGTGACGAGCCAGCAGGACAAGAACTCGGCGAACGCCTTCGCCTACATCTTCACCGCGGGCCTGCTGGGCTTCGCCATCACGAAGATCGCACAGTGGGTCGAGTCGCGCATGCTGGCGTGGCGTCCGCCGACGGACGCGTCCTGAGAGGAGCGGTATGAAGACCTTCCTGCGTCTGTTGCGAGAGGCTGCGGTCCAGCTGTGGCTACCCGCGCTCGTCATCGTCGTGCTCTTCGTCGCCACGGCCGGCAGCACGTCGTTCTACTTCCCTCCCTTCGCCGACGTGCTCGCCGCGCTCGTGAACGCCTTCGTCAACCGCGGTCTGGGGGCCGACCTGCTGTTCAGCCTGGGCAACGTCCTGATCGGCCTGGCGATCGCGATCGTCGCCGGCATCGGGCTGGGAACCGTCATCGGCGAGATCCGCTGGCTGCGGGTGTCGATGCAGCCCTTCCTGGACTACGTGCGCGCCACGCCGATGGTGGCCTTCACGCCCGTGATCATCCTCACCTTCGGCATCGGGTCGCTGCCCAAGATCTTCCTGATCACGCTGGGCGCGTTCTGGCCGATCCTGCTGAACACGACCGCAGGGGTCGACGGGATCTCCTCGACGGTTCGCGAGACCGCCCGCGCCTATCGCCTCCGCCCGCTGCTGCGGCTGCGCAAGATCCTGCTCCCCGGCGCCCTTCCCCAGATCTTCGCCGGCATCCGGATCTCGCTGGCGATCGCGATCGTGATGATGATCGTCTCGGAGATCTACGGATCGCCGCAGGGATTGGGTTACTTCATCCTGAGCTCGGGCACGTCCTTCCATGTGGCCGACACCTGGGCCGGCACCCTTCTGATCGGCGTGCTGGGCTACGCGCTGACCCTCGTGCTCATCGGCATCGAGCACCTCACGCTGGGCTGGCACGTCGAGCGTGCGCCGCGTGTGCGCCGCCGCCGGGTGCCGGCGGCCGCGCTGGTCGGCGATCCGGTCGTATGACGGTTGACCCAAGAGTGTCGACAGTTTAGGATAAAGATACGTCCGCCGACCGACAAAGAGCTGCCGTCTTCAGTGAGGAATGACGTTTCGATGACTAATACTGTCCATGATCTGTCGACAGAATCAGGCCGGTGGCTCGGTCTGGACGGGGCCAGGGTGCTGGTGGCGGGGGCCGGCGGCATCGGTGCGGCGTGCGTCGAGGCGTATGCCGCGGTCGGGGCCGACGTGTTCGTCGTCGATCGCGACGAGGGTCGCATCGACGCGTTGCGCCGCGACCGGCACGGCGATCACGGCAGCGTCCGCGGCGCGGGGCTCGACCTGGCGGCCCCCGGCTCGGGCGAACAGGCGGTCGAGGCGGCGGTCGAGGCGCTGGGCGGTCTCGACGTGCTGCTGCACGCCGTCGGGGTGAACGATCGTCGTCCGATCCTCGACTTCGCCGAGGAGGAGTGGTCCCGCATCCTGCGGATCAACGTGGACTCGGCCTTCCAGCTCGCCCAGGCCGCCGGCCGGCGGATGGTCGCGCAGGGGCACGGGCGCATCGTGCTGCTGTCGTCGGTCGCGGGGCTCATGGCGCACAAGAACCACGGTCCGTACGCGGTGTCCAAGAGCGCCATCAACCAGCTCGCCCGCGTCATGGCCAACGAGTGGGCGGCATCCGGCGTCACCGTCAACACGATCGCGCCCGGTTATATCGAGACCGACCTCACCCGCGACCACCTCGCCAAGCCCGGTGTCCGCGAGAACCTCGTCAGCCTGGTGCCGGCCGGCCGGCTCGGCACCCCGGAGGAGGTGACGGGCCCCGCGCTGTTCCTCTCGTCGGTGCACGCCGGCTTCGTCACCGGACACGTCCTGTACGCCGACGGCGGACGCACCCTCGTCTGACCCCTGTCAAGGAGCACACATGAGCACCGAACCTCAGATCTTCCCCCGGCTCGCCGGCAAGACGGTCCTCGTGACCGGCGCCGGCACGGGGTTCGGCCACGAGATCGCCTTCCGCGCCGCGCAGGAGGGCGCCCGGGTCGGCGTCCACTACAACAGCTCGCGCGCCGGCGCCGAGAAGACCGCCGAACGCATCCGGTCGATCGGCGGCGAGGCGGAGCTGTTCCAGGCCGACATCGGCACGTGGGACGCCGTGAAGCAGCTGGCGGCCGAGGCGTTCGACGCCTTCGGCACGGTCGACGTGCTGGTCAACAACGTCGGCGACGTCGCGACCGAGCAGATGTCGTGGAAGGAGCTGACGCAGGAGTCGCTCGACCGTGTGATCGACGTCGACGTGAAGGGGACCCTGTACATGGTGCACGAGTTCGGCCAGCGCATGGTCGAGCAGGGCCACGGCGCGATCGTCAACATCGGCTCGACGGTCGTGGTGCGCGGCAGCGCGCGGGCGCCGCAGTACGCGGCGGCCAAGTACGGTCTGCTGGGCATCAACAAGTCGTATGCGGCGGCGTTCGCCCCGCAGGTGCGGGTCAACATCTTCGCGCCGGGCTTCATGGAGACCGGCGCGACGCTGGCGCGCGAGGACTGGAAGTCCGGGCGCCGCGAGAAGCTCATCGCCCAGACCCCGCTCGGGCACATCCCGCCGCCGGAGGTGGTCGCCGGGACCGCGTTGTTCCTCGCCACCGACGACGCGTCGCACATCACGGGCGCCTACATGCTGGCCGACGGCGGTTTCAACATGGTCGGCGCCTGACATCCACGGAACGGAGACACCATGAAGCTCATCACCTTCGACGCCGGACGCGTCGGCCGCCTCGAGGACGACGAGGTCATCGAGCTCGACGTCCCCTCGACCCGCGAGTTCTTCGAACGCGAGGGGAAGGTCGAGGAGACCGGCGAGCGGCTCGCCCTCGCCGACGTCCGCCTGCGGGCGCCGATCCGGCCGAAGAAGTTCTTCCACACGGCCGGCAACTTCGCCGACCACCACGAGGAGCTGCAGGCGGTCAACTGGTCGCACCCCGTGCACAAGGGCATCGTGTTCTTCCAGAACGTGGATGCCGTGATCGGCCCGGACGACCCGATCGTGTATCCCGGCCACCTCACGGAGGAGCTCGACTACGAGCTGGAGCTGGCGGTCATCATCGGCAAGCCCGGCAAGTTCTTCGGCCCCGACGAGGCACTGGAGCACATCGCCGGGTTCACCGTGTTCAACGACATCACGGCCCGCGACATCCAGCGGCGGGAGATGGAGTCGGGCGTGTTCTCCTTCTCCAAGGCCATCGACACGTTCTGCCCCATCGGCCCCTACATCGTCACGGCGGACGAGATCCCCGACATGCAGGACCTGTCGATGGAGCTGCGCGTCAACGGCGAGGTCCGCCAGGTCGGTCACACCAAGCAGATGCGTGTGTCCATTCCCCACCTCGTCGCCTACCACTCGCCGCAGACCTACAGCGCGGGAGACATCGTCACGACCGGCACCGTGTCGGGCGTCGCGGCGGTCCAGCCGAACCCCTTCGACTTCTACCTCCAGCCGGGGGACGTCGTCGAGGCCCAGATCGAGCGGGTCGGGACGCTGCGCAACCCCGTCGTCTCCTGGGAACAGGCCCACGACGAGCCGGCGCCGCAGAAGATCGACTGGTAAGCGCCCGCCCGCTCGCCGCAGCGGCGGCCGGGTAGGCTGGCCGGGTGAGCATGGAGATCGAGATCGGCCGGGCCAAGCGCGCCCGCCATGCGTACACCTTCGACGACATCGCCGTGGTGCCGTCCCGGCGTACGCGCAACCCGGAGGACGTCTCGACCGCGTGGTCGATCGACGCGTTCCAGTTCGACATCCCGGTGCTGGGCGCGCCGATGGACTCGGTCGTCTCCCCGCGCACCGCGATCATGCTCGGCCAGCTCGGGGGAGTGGGCGTCCTCGACCTCGAGGGGCTGTGGACCCGCTACGACGACCCCGAGCCGATCCTCGACGAGATCGCAGCGCTCCCCGAGGCCGGCGCGACCCGGCGCATGCAGGAGCTCTACGCCGCGCCCATCAGGCCCGAGCTCGTACGTGACCGCCTCGCCGAGATCCGCGCGGCGGGCGTCACCGTCGCCGGCGCCCTCACCCCGCAGCGCACCCAGGAGCTGTACGAGACGGTCGTGGCCGCCGGCGTCGACCTGTTCGTCATCCGCGGCACGACGGTCTCCGCCGAGCACGTCTCGAGCGTGGCGGCGCCCCTGAACCTGAAGAAGTTCATCTACGACCTCGACGTGCCGGTCATCGTCGGCGGGGCGGGCACCTACACCGCCGCGCTCCACCTCATGCGCACCGGGGCCGCGGGCGTGCTCGTCGGCTTCGGCGGCGGCGCGACCTCGACCACGCGGACGACGCTCGGCATCCACGCGCCCATGGCCACCGCGGTCGCCGACGTCGCAGGCGCCCGCCGGGACTACCTGGACGAGTCCGGCGGGCGCTATGTGCACGTCATCGCCGACGGCGGGGTGGGCACATCCGGCGACATCGTCAAGGCGCTCGCGATGGGGGCGGACGCCGTCATGCTCGGCGTCGCGCTCGCCCGTGCGACCGACGCCCCCGGCCGTGGCTACCACTGGGGCCCGGAGGCGCATCATCCCAAGCTGCCGCGCGGCCGCCGTGCGCCGGTCGGCCAGGTCGCCCCCCTCGAGGAGATCCTCTACGGTCCGGCACCGGTCGCCGACGGCACCGCGAACCTCATCGGGGCGCTGCGCAAGTCCATGGCGACGACCGGGTACTCGGAGCTCAAGGAGTTCCAGCGGGTCGAGGTCGTCGTCGCCCCCTACCGCTCGTGACGGATGTCGAGCCGCCTCCGCAGGCCGGCGACGACATCCCCGAGGTGTTCCCGCCGACGCTGCGGGAGGTCATGCTGCGGCCCCGCTGGCTCGGCATGCTCGCGCTGTGCCTGGTCGTCGCGGGGGTGTTCGCCTGGCTCGGCCAGTGGCAGCTCGGCCGGGCGCTGGCGACCCCCGCCGCGGAGGAGACGAGCAGTGAGAGCGTCGTGCCGATCGACGACGTGATCGCGCCGGGTGAAGGCCTGCTCGACACGGACGAGGGCCAGCGGGTCGAGGTCACCGGCACGTTCGTGGCCGACGACTTCATCGTGGTCTCCTCGCGCTACAACGACGACGTCGAGGGCTACTGGATCACCGCGCAGCTGCGACGTGACGACACGGCCGAGCCGACCTCGATCGCGGTCGCCCTCGGATGGACCGCGGACGCCGCGGCCGCGTCGGCCGCGGCGACGGCGCTCGAGACGCAGGCCGACGCCGACCCCGACGCGACCGTGACGGTCACCGGGCGGCTCATCGCCGACGAGGGACCGTCGCTTCCCACCGGCGGCGACCCGCTCGAGCTGACGACCATGTCGCCGGTCTCGCTGCTCGGACGCTGGCACGACGTCGACGCCCTGAACGTCTACCGGCCGTATCTGGTCTCGGACACCGCGTTCGCCGGCCTCGCGCAGATCGACTCGCCCGCCCCGGAGTCCGGGACGAGCGTGAACTGGCTGAACATCTTCTACGCGGTCGAATGGGCGGTGTTCGCGGGCTTCGCCTTCTACCTCTGGTACCGGCTCGCGAAGGACGCCTGGGAGAAGGAGCTCGAGGAGCTGGCCGAGGGCGCCGACGCGGCATCCTGACCCGACCGCCCGGGTAGGATGGAGCCCATGCCGCAGCCCAAGCTCGCCACCTTCCCGGCGATCCGCACGGCGCTGAGGTTCTACCAGGTCTGCTCGATCATCACCGGCTCCATGCTGCTGCTGCTGGTCGCCGAGATGATCGTGAAGTACGGGCTCGGCTACGAGCTGTTCGCCGGTGGATCGGGCGGCGCGCTGTGGTTCGCGAAGATGACCGAGCTCGGCGAGTCCTCCGGCGACGGCGTCAACGTGTCGACGCTGATCCTCATCGCCCACGGCTGGTTCTACGTCGTCTACCTGTTCAGCTGCTTCCGGGTGTGGAGCCTCATGCGCTGGGCCTTCGGCCGGTTCCTGCTGCTCGCCCTCGGCGGCGTGATCCCGCTGCTGTCCTTCTTCCTGGAGGGGTTCGTCGCGCGGCAGGTGCGGACCTACCTGGCCGCGCGCGAGGCGGCGGAGGCCGCGGCCGGGCTCGGCGACGGTGCCACGCTCACGCAGACCATCGACCGTCCCTGACCCCGTCCAGAGAGCCATCCGGTGACCGAGCAGACCGAAACCTCCCAGCGTCCCGTCCTCGTCGTCGACTTCGGCGCCCAGTACGCCCAGCTCATCGCACGTCGCGTGCGCGAGGCCGGGGTGTACAGCGAGATCGTGCCGCACACGGCCACCGCGGCGGAGATCGCCGCCAAGAACCCGGTCGCGCTCGTGCTCTCCGGCGGTCCCTCGTCGGTGTACGAGCCGGGGGCGCCGAGCCTCGACCCCGACGTGTTCGAGCTCGGGGTGCCGACCCTCGGCATCTGCTACGGCTTCCAGGTCATGGCGCGTGCGCTCGGCGGCGAGGTCGCCAACACCGGCCTGCGCGAGTACGGGGCGACGGACGCCGCGCTCGTCGGCGACGGCGGGGTGCTGCTGCACGGACAGCCGACCGAGCAGAACGTGTGGATGAGCCATGGCGACCAGGTCTCGAAGGCGCCCGCCGGGTTCGAGGTGCTCGCGTCCACCACGGCGACGCCGGTCGCCGCGTTCGGCAACGCCGAGAAGTGCCTCTACGGGGTGCAGTGGCACCCCGAGGTCAAGCACTCGGACTACGGCCAGAACGTGCTCGAGAACTTCCTGCACCGGGCGGCCCGCCTTCCCGCCGACTGGAACAGCGGCAACGTGATCGCCGAGCAGGTCGCCCGCATCCGCGAGCAGGTCGGCGTCGGCCGGGTGCTGTCGGCGCTGTCCGGCGGCGTCGACTCCGCCGTCTCCACCGCGCTCGTGCACGAGGCCGTCGGCGACCAGCTCGTCGCCGTCTTCGTCGACCACGGGCTGCTGCGCAAGGGCGAGCGCGAGCAGGTCGAGAACGACTACGTCGCCTCCACCGGGGTGCGGCTGATCACGGTGGACGCGCGGGAGACGTTCCTGACCGCGCTCTCCGGCGTCAGCGATCCGGAGCAGAAGCGCAAGATCATCGGCCGCGAGTTCATCCGCGCGTTCGAGAAGGTGCAGCAGGACCTCGTCGCGGAGGCCGAAGCCGCGGGGGAGCCGATCCGGTTCCTGGTGCAGGGCACCCTCTATCCCGACGTGGTCGAGTCCGGTGGCGGCACGGGCACCGCGAACATCAAGAGCCACCACAACGTGGGCGGCCTGCCGGAGGACCTGCAGTTCGAGCTGGTCGAGCCGCTGCGCACCCTGTTCAAGGACGAGGTGCGGGCGATCGGGCGGCAGCTGGGCCTGCCGGAGGAGATCGTCGCACGGCAGCCGTTTCCGGGCCCCGGCCTCGGCATCCGGATCGTGGGCGAGGTCACCGCTGACCGCCTCGAGATCCTGCGTGACGCCGACGCCATCGCCCGCGAGGAGCTGACCAGGGCGGGACTGGACGGCGAGATCTGGCAGTGCCCGGTCGTGCTCCTGGCCGACGTCCGCTCGGTCGGCGTGCAGGGCGACGGCCGCACCTACGGGCACCCGATCGTGCTGCGCCCGGTGTCGTCCGAGGATGCGATGACCGCCGACTGGACCCGCCTGCCCTACGACGTGCTCTCGAAGATCTCGAACCGCATCACGAACGAGGTGCGCGAGATCAACCGGGTCGTGCTCGACGTGACGAGCAAGCCGCCGGGGACCATCGAATGGGAGTGAGGGTACCTTCGGGCCATGGTCGAGCGGGAGCGACGACGTGACGGGCGAGCTGCCCGACGCGTCCTACCTGCTGCTGGCCAGCCGGCTCGTGCCGGGGCTCGACGGCGGGTTCACGGTGTCCGTGCTGCGGCGGGCGGCCGACATCGCCGCGGCGACGGGGGAGTTCCCGCTGCTGCTGACCGTCGACCTCGGCGGGGAGCACGACGCCGATCGTGCCGAGTGGCAGCGGCGGGGCATGCTGCCCGACCCGGCGCGGCTGCGGAACCTGTTCGACGATGCCCGGGCCGATCCGTCGTGGCTGATCGCGGCGGTCTCGCCGGCCGCGGGTGTGTCACAACTCCGCCTGGATGCCGCCGAGGCCACCCCGCAGGAGGGTCCCGCGGACCCCCGGGCGGAGTTGCGACACGGTCGTCGGCTGATCGCGGACGCCGCCGGCGCTCCGGTGCTCGAGCTGCCGTACGGCGGCGAGGCCGCGACCTGGCACCTCACCGACGAGCCGGTGACCGTGTTCGACGGCGGGGCGCCGGTGGGGCGGCTGCGCGGCTACCGGGAGCTGTACCGGGTGTGGATCGATCACGTCGTGGCGGCGGAGCGGGCCCGGCGGGAGCGTCCGGCGGTCCTCGTGTGCGAGTCGCGGCAGATCGGCGAGCTGCTCGTCGACGACGGCGCCGGGCGTCCGCGCCCCGATGTGCCCATCCTGCACACGACGCACGCGTGTCACCTCGAGCCGCCCTACACCCCGGACGCTCCGATCCAGCCGGCGTGGGAGCGGTGGCTGCGCGTCGCCGACCGCTTCGAGGCCGTGCTGTGGCTCACCCCGACGCAGCGCGACGACGTGGCGCGGCGCATCGACGGCATCCGGTCGTTCGTCGTGCCGCACCCGGCGCCCTCGCCGGCGACGGATGCCATGGTCGAGCCCGGCCGCGTCGTCATCCGCGGCACCCTCATCCCGCGCAAGCGGGTCGACCACGCCGTGCGCGCCGTCGCGCGGGTTCCCGGCGCGCGGCTGGCGGTGTACGGCGACGGCCCGGAGCGCGCGGCCGTCGCCGACCTCGCCGCACGGCTGGATGCCGACGTCGAGCTCGCCGGTCATGTCGCCGATCCCGAGAGCGGGTGGCAGGACGCCGACGTGCTCGTGCTGACGAGCACGTCGGAGGGTCAGCCGCTCGTGGTGCTGGAGGCCCTCGCCCACGGTGTGCCGGTGGTGTCGTACGACATGCCCTACGGCCCGCGGGACACGCTCGCCGCCGGCGGCGGCGTCCTCGTCCCCTCCGGCGATGGCGAGGCGCTCGCCGCCGCCGTCGCCGGGATCGTCGGCGACCGGGAACGCCGTGCCGCGCTGTCGGCGGAGGCGCTCGCGTCGGCCGCGCGGATGGACGCGGCGTCCTCGATGCGTGCCTTCGGCGTCGCCGTGCGCGCCGCGCTGTGAGCCGCCCGACCCCCCGCCACACGACCACGGCGATTTCGTGCGATCCGACGCCACGAATCGCGCGCAGTCGCACGAGAACGACGCGGACGTGGGGAGGGCGGAGAGTCCTCCGCCACGTCGATCAGGTGCCCTCGCGGGCGAGGTGAACGTGACAGGGCCGCCCCCTCGCGGGGACGGCCCTGTCAGCGGCGGCTAGTTGCTGCGCAGCACCGCCAGGATGCGGAGGATCTCGAGGTACAGCCACACGACCGTGACCATGATGCCGAACCCGCCGAGCCAGCCGAACTGTCGGGCGGCGCCGTTGCGCACACCCTGCTGGATCTGGTCGAAGTCCAGCACCAGCGAGTACGCCGCCATGATGACGACCAGGACGCCGATGATCAGGCCCAGCGGGATGCCGGCGATCTTGACGCTGTAGATGCCGAACGCGCCGCCGTTGTCGGCGCTGAACACGCCGAACATCATCAGCACGACGTTGAGCAGGCCGAAGACGAGGTAGCCGACCATCGCGATCAGGAAGATCTTCGTGGCACGCGCCGAGGCGCGGATCTTGCCGCTGGCGAACAGTGCGAGGGTCACCCCGACTACGACGACCGTCGCGAGGGTCGCCTGCAGCACGATGCCCGGCCAGATGTACTCGAAGTAGGCCGAGATGCCGCCGACGAACAGGCCCTCGAACGCGGCGTAGGCGAAGATCAGGGCGGGCCGCACCTTGGTGCGCGAGCCGAAGATCACGACCATCGAGAGGATGAAGCCGCCGAGGCCGCCGACGATCCACGGCACGATCGACGGGTTGGGGTTCGCGGTCGTGACGCCGGCCATCGTCCACAGCCATCCGACGACGGCGCCGACCAGCAGCACGCCGAACAGCGCGATCGTCTTGTAGACGGTGTCCTCGACGGTCATCCGGCCGGTCTCGATGGCGCCGGCGGGGGGAGCGGCGTAGGCGCCTTCGAGCTGCGCGTTCGCCGCGGCCTGCGCGCCGGTCGTCGCCTGGGCGGGCGGCGGCGTGAGGCCGGTGGAGCCTGCCGGGCGCGCGGTGCCGCGCTCCTGGAAGGCCGGGTTGTTGAACACGGGGTTGGACGAGGCCATGGCCAGATCACACTCCAGGTCTGAGTTGGCAGCACCATGCTGCGATTCCAGGGTAACGGCACGGCGCCGTCCGGTCACCGGGAGTGTCTGTGAGTGGCCTTTGAGCCGGGGAAGCCGTCACCGCGCGTTCACGCGGCGTCCGCTGCCGGGATCCGCGTCCGTCACCCGGCCCGGATACGTTGCGCGCGTGCCATCCCTCGTCATCGGGCACCGCGGCGCCCCCGGCCACCGGCCCGAGCACGGCCGTTCCTCGTACGAGCTGGCGATCGCGATGGGGGCGGATGCCGTCGAGCCCGACGTCGTGCCGACGCGCGACGGCGTGCTCGTCGTGCGGCACGAGAACGAGATCTCCGCGACGACGGACGTGGCCGAGCGGCCGGACCTCGCGCATCACCGGCGCACCAAGAGCATCCTCGGGACGGTGCAGACCGGCTGGTTCACGGAGGACCTCACCTGGGCGGAGCTGTCGAGTCTGCGCTCGCGCGAGCGGATCCCCGGCCTGCGCCCGCGATCGGCGACGTTCGACGGCCACGCACCCGTGCTGCGGCTGTGCGATCTGCTCGCCCTGCTGGACGCGGCGCAGCGCCCGGTGCGGCTCGTGCTCGAGATCAAGCACGCGGCGTACTTCCAGGCCCTGGGCCTCGACATGGCGGCCATGGTCGAGACGACGCTGCGCACCGCGGGCTGGGCGGATCGCGACGTGATCGTGGAGTCGTTCGAGCCGACCGTGCTGGCCCGGCTGCGTGCGCGGGGCCTGACGGCGACGTACGTCCAGCTCGTCGAGGCGGAGGGCTCGCCCGTCGATCTCGTGCTGGCCCACGGCGCCGATGCGCCGTCGTACGCCGACCTGGTCGCCCCGGCCGGGCTCGACGCGCTCGCCGCGGCGGTCGACGGCATCAGCGTGGACAAGGCGATCGTGCTGGATGCCGCCCGTGCTCGCGTCGTCGCCGACGCGCATGCGCGGGGGCTGCAGGTCTACGTGTGGACGGCGCGCCCTGAGAACGTGTTCCTCGACCCCCGATTCCGCCGCGGGTCGGATCCCGCCGCGTTCGGCGACTACGAGGCGGAGTGGGCGGCGCTGCGCGCGGCGGCGGTCGACGGGATCTTCGCGGACTATCCGGACCTGGCGGCGCCCGTCTTCCGCTGAGGCCGTTCGGACGGGCCGCCGCGGCGATGCCGGCTACGACACGTCGACGCGGCGTCCGTCGGGCACGAACGGCAGGGCGGTCACCGTGGCGCGGATCGGCACCTGCCGGGAGCCGGGGCGGCCCCAGATCACCTCGACCTCGGCGCCGGGCGCGGCGTGCTCTCGGGCCAGGACGCCGAAGGAGATCATGCGTCGCAGGTACGGACTGTAGGTGCGGCCGCTGGCGACGCCGACGTCCCGTCCGCCCGCGACGATGCGGTCGAACGCGGCGCCGGCATAGCGGGGCAGGACGAACTGGTCGATCGGCTCGTCGTCGTACAGCGACGCCGAGACCGCTCTCACGTCGTCGGTGTCCCACATGAGCCCGACGAACGCACGCGCGGGCCCTCCGGCATCCCGTTCGGCCTCGATCGCAGCCCTGCCGAGGTAGTCATCCCTGCGGGTGCGGCCGCGCGCACCCCACCCGAGCTCGCCGGGGGTGCGGAAGAAGTCGGCCAGGCCGGTCGGGACGAAGCTGCCGGTCGGGCCACCGCTCTTGAACTGCCACGGCGCTCCCGGCGTGGGGATGGACGCCGGCAGATAGTCGAGACCGTTGGTGGCGATGCCCGCCTCGACGTGCTGGTTCGACATGGCGGCGAAACCGAGCTGCAGCAGCCCGAGCCCCTCGCCGACCTCGACGACCGCCGCCCAGACCGCGTTGCCGTCGGCGGCGTCGCCGTGCAGCTCGTAGCCGAGCTGGCCGGAGATGCCGGTGCGCAGCACGCGCACGTCGTGCCCGGCGATGCGGGCGGTGCGGCTGCGGTTGAAGGCGATGTCGCGCAGGTCGCCGTCGGCGAGCCGCTGCAGCACCGGCAGCGACCGCGGCCCCTGCACGCCGAAGATGAAGCGGTCGGGCGTGAGGTCGGCCAGCTCCAGGTCCCAGTCGCCCTGCGAGGCCTGGTGCTCGAGCCAGGCGCCGCTGCCGGCGGTGAAGACGAAGTCGTCGTCGGCCACGCGCAGCAGGATGCCCTCCATGGCGACGTAGCCGTTCTCGTCCAGCTGCACGTGGTGCGTGATCTGACCGATCTCGAAGCGGGACAGGTCGTTCATCCCGAGCCACGACAGGAACCGCAGCGCGTCCGGACCCGTCACGCGGATCTTCGCCAGCGGCGACCAGTCGCCGATGTACGCGGCGTCGTGGTGGGCGCGGGCCTCGGCGAGGGTGTCGGTGAACTGCGTCGCGAGGAACATCGGGCCGAACCGCATGTACGTGTTGGTGCCGTTCGCGGCGTCCTGCGTCGCGGCGCCGGGGCTGAAGTACGCCGGGCGCTGTGCGATGAACGGCGCCCCGGGGGCGGCCTTGAGCGCCTCATAGGTCTGCCGCTGCTGCCGGGCGAAATCGTCCATGTGGTGTCTCCGATCCGCCGGCACGACGTCGTCTCCGGCTCTCTCCGTTCTAGCCCGACGGATGCCGCAGGCGAGGCAACGTCCGATTGCGTGCGCACCCGCGAACAATGACGTAGCCGGCAGGGTTAGGGTTCGTTCGTGGAGAGCGTGCTCACGGCGATCGCGGAGTCGATCCAGTGCGCTGACCGGGTCGCCGGGGTGCAGGTGGTCGTCGCCGAGCCGCCGCGCCGGCCGGTGCGGGCGATGGGCGCCGCGGGGTTCGCACCGGACCCGGCACTCCTGGGGCGGCTGCAGGAATGCCGTGCGCGCGGTGCCCGGCTGGCGAGCTTCGATGCGCCGGAGCCCGCTTCGCAGCGCGTCCTGACGGGGCGGCGCGAGCGGATGCTGGCCGACGGCGCGTGGCTGCCGGTGCACGACTACATCCGCGAGGTGGAATGGAGCGACTACATCGCGACCCCGATCCCGCTCGGCCGTGAGCACGGCGGAGTGATCAACTGCTACATCGCCGCGGACGCCGCGGTCACCGAGCCGCTGCTGCGGTTTCTGCGCGCGATGGCGCAGGTCGCGGCTGCGGCGCTGGCGACGGCCGCCTCGTCGCCGGCGGCTCCGAGGGATGCCGACCGTGCCTGGCGTCTGGACCGGCTCACCGCGCGCGAGCGCGACGCGTTCGCACTGCTCGGCGAAGGCCTGTCGAACCGCGACATCGGCGCGCGGCTCGGCATCGCCGAGCGCACGGCTGCGACGCACGTGAGCAACCTGCTCGTCAAGCTCGATCTCCCCTCGCGCACCCGGGCCGCGCTGTGGGCGAGCTCGATGCGCTGAGCCCGAGCCGCCGGACGGGGCCTATCCTCGAAGGGTGAAGATCGTGGACGGCCCTCGCGGCCGGAGGGAGGTCGCCGGCGGCTTCAGCGCCGGCGAGAGATGACGCCGCACCGGCGTCGCGCGGCGCGCCCCTGAGAGCGCATCGCCCCGCGGCGCCATCGTGTCGACCCCGCTCGCGGATCGTCGCCGGCAGCGCGGCATCCGCCTCTCACTCTCGCGAAAGGCACCCTCATGCACGCTCTCACCGAGGCGCAGCTGCGCTCGGCGCTCATCAACGTCTCGCAGTCGGAACGCAAGAGCGTCATCCTGCCGTCGGACATCGCCGACACCGCGTGGGAGTCGCTCGAGTTCTACGGCGCCCGAGACCGGAAGCTCGCCCTCGTCGGATACGTCGTGGTCGAGCTGGACGGCGAGCCCACCGCCGTCCTCCTGCGCCAGGCGGAGGCCCGTCCGCGGGCGCGCGCCCAATGTGCCTGGTGCGCGGACACGCACCTGCCCAATGACGTCGTCCTGTTCACCGCGCGACGGACCGGGCCGGCCGGACGCCGCGGCGATGCGGTCGGCACCCTGGTGTGCGAGCGATTCCAGTGCAACGGCAACGCACGCCGGCGGCCCCCGCTGGCCTACGAGGGCTTCGACGTCGAGGCCGCCCGCGCCACGCGGGTCGCGGCCATGCGCGAGCGCGTCGAGGCCTTCGTCCGCGACGTCCGCGACGGGCGGTGAGCCCGCTCACGACGTCGGCGGAGATCCGGTCGTGCTCCCTCCGCGCGCGCTGACGCGCTCGGAGCCGATGACGCTGAGCAGCCGGAGCTGGTCGGCGGCGGCCGTCCCGGGCTCGGCGGTGAAGATGATGAGCCGCAGCCCGGCTCCCTGGACGGTCACGATGTCGCAGTCGAGCTCGATGGCGCCGAGCTCGGGATGGTCGATGGTCTTGCGTTCGTTGCCGTGCTCGCCGAGGTCCGAGGCGCCCCACAGACGTGCGAAGTCCTCGCTGCGCCGACGCAGCGTCGTGACGAGGGAGACGAGGTCGGGGTCGGCGGGGTACCGGGCGTGGACCCGGTGGAGGTCGGCGACGATCGACGCCCGGTACTGGTCGGGCTGCGGGTGCCGGACGCGTCCGGGTTCGCCCAGGAAGCCCCGCCACACGAGGTTGTCCTCGCGGTCCCCGCGCCCGCGGGGATCGCCGGTGAGGGCGGTCCAGAGCGGGTTCTGGTCGAGACGGGTCCACGCCGCGTCGAACACGGCCACCGGGGTGTCGGGGAAGCGGTCGAGAAGGCGTCGCACGCTCGGTGTGATCCGGCGCGGCATGAGAGCCCGCAGGTCGTCGGCGTGCCCGGCGAGACGCAGTGCGGTGGCGGTCTCGGCCTCGGAGAGCCGGAGGGCTCGGGCGAGTGCGTGCACCACGCTCGCGGTCGGGTGCGCGCGTCCCTGCTCGAGACGTTTGACGTAGTCGGGGGAGACGCCGGCGAGCCAGGCGACCTCTTCCCGGCGGAGCCCCGCGGTGCGGGTCGACGCGGACCCGAAGGGCGAGCCGACGTCGCCCGGCTGCAGGCGTCCACGCCAGGTGCGCAGCAGCGGGCCGAGCTCGAGGAGGGCTTCCATGCCTTCGATTGTCCTCGCGCTCGCGTCATCAGGGTGGGACAGGGCGGGCCACGCTGTCGTGCCTGCGCGGTCACAGGCTTGTCCTCGGCGCGAATCTGCCGCCCGGATCGGAAGGAGCCCTGGCATGACATCACCGCATGGAGCGGATCCGGTGGCGCTGGTCACCGGATCGAGCCAGGGCATCGGGCGGGAGACGGCCAGGCGCCTCGTCGAGGCGGGCCACACCGTCTATGTCGCTGCACGCGACGCCGAGCGGGGCGCGGCCGCGGCGGCGGAGGTCGGCGCGCGGTTCGTGCTGCTCGACGTCACCTCGGACGCGTCCGTGACGGCCGCCGCCGCCCAGGTCGGTGCGCAGGCGGGACACCTGGACGTCCTCGTGAACAACGCCGGCATCACCGGCCCGCAGGACGAGGTCCGCGACCTCACCGGCGCCGGCATCGAGCAGGTCCTGGCGACCAACGTGGCCGGATACGTCCGCGTCATCCACGCGTTCCTGCCGCTGCTGGAGCGTGCCGCCTCGCCGCGTGTCGTCAACGTCAGCAGCGGCCTGGGATCGCTGGCGCGGTTCCACGATCCGTCCACGATCGAGTCACGGGCGGGCAGCCCGTTCTACGCGGCGTCCAAGGCGGCGATCAACATGCTCACCGCCCGCTACGCGCGCCTGCTGCCCGGCATCCGGATCAACGCCGCCGACCCCGGACTGACCGCCACCGCGTTCACCGGCGGCGTGGGCCACTCGGTCGCCGACGGCACCGACGCGATCATCCGCTTCGCCATCGGCGAGGACCGGGACCTCACCGGTCGTTACCGCGACCGCGACGGCGACGTCCCCTGGTGACGGCCGATCACGCCCGCTGTCACACCCATCGAATCCCGTAAGGAGCACCATGTTTCTCATCACCGGAGCCACCGGCAACGTCGGCGGCGAGCTCGTCACCCAGCTCGTCGCGGCCGGCCACGACGTGCGCGCCTACGTCCGCGACCCCGACAAGGCTCGCCGGCGGCTGCCGGACGCGGTCGAGCTCGCGACCGGCGACCTCGACGACGCCGCCGCGCTGCGCGCGGCGGTCGACGGGGTGGCGGCGATCTTCTTCATGCAGGCCGCTCCGATCCCCTCCCAGGCGCAGCGTGTCGTCGACGCCGCCAAGGCCGCCGGCGTGAACCGGATCGTGGTCCTGTCCTCCATCGGCACGGTCCTGCATCCGCGGCCGATCATCGGCGCCGCGATCGACGAGCGCGACGACGTGCTCCGCGACTCGGGCCTGGCGATCACCTACCTGCGCCCGAACACCCTCGCCTCCAATGCGCTGTGGTGGAAGGACGGCATCGCGTCGGAGGGAAGGGTCTACGACCCGACCGGCCCGGGTCTGACCGGACCGATCGACGCCTACGACATCGCCCGCGTCGCCGCGACCGTGCTGACCGAGTCCGGCCACGAGGGGCACGGGTACATCCTCAACGGCCCCGAGGCGCTCAGCGCGAAGGCGCAGGTCGAGATCCTCGCCGACGTCCTCGGCCGGCAGATCGAGTGCGTGTCCGTGACTCCCGAGCAGTTCGCCGAGGTCAGCATCCAGCGCGGCACGCCGGAACCGCAGGCACGCGGCCTGCAGGACCTGCAGGAGCTGTTCCGCGCCGGCCGGTCCGGGATCCTCACCGACGATGTGCAGAACCTCACCGGCACCGCGCCCCGCACCTTCCGTCAGTGGGCACAGCAGCACCGCGCCGAGTTCGACTGACGGAGCGGGCGGGCATCAGGGATCAGACGCGACGGCGGGAGTCGAACCCGCTGCGCTACCGGGTATGAGCCGGTGTCCGGGAACCGCCCGGATCGCCGCGATGGGTCCAAGGTAACGGTTCGGCCACGACGCCGCAGCCTCCGTTGCGTTCCGTATCCACGTGTTACCGAGAAAGACGCCCGGCTCACCGTGTGCCGCGTCGCTGCATCCGGCGCAGCAGCGCCGCGACCCCGGCCACGAGGAGCAGCACGCCCACGGCGAGAAGGCCGATCGCGACGGCGGTCGGCGCGTCGGTCGCCCGGGCCCACGCGGTGACGGCCTCGCGGCGGTCCGCGCCGGTGAGGATCCACAGCATGATCGCCGACACCCCGGTGAAGAAGAGGCCCCACACGATCGCCGCCCACCGCGTCCGTGGCGGCGTGAGGCGCGCCTCGGGCGGATCCTGCGCGGCGGCCTTGAGCATCGGCGGCTCCGCCGGCACCGTGGGCTCTGCCGTGTCCGTCCCCGTCGGGAGCCTGCGGGTGTCGGGCACGGGTTCGGATTCCGGTGCCGGGTTCTCTGCGGGCTCGCTCACGGCGTCACCTCCGGGGTCGATGTCGGGGACGGGACGGGGATCGTGGTCGGGGTCGACGTGATGCGGCCGGGCTCGGTGTCGGGCAGGAGCTGGATGACCACGCTGCCGCTGGCCTGCCGGATCGACACCGTCTGGTACGTCACGACGGTCGTCTCCGGGGCGGAGAACCGGGCGTGCACGGTGCCGTCGGCGGCTGATCCGAGGTCGGCGGCATCGAGGAGCAGGGTGTTGTCGCCCCACTCCTGCACGTAGACGGCCGCGGTGCCCACCGCGCCGTCGAGGTCGAGCTCGACCCCCGGCTGCACGGCGATGACGGTGCTGCCGGATCCCTTCTCGATCACGACCGGCGCGGGGGAGCCGTCGACGACGGCCAGGTCGACGTACAGGCTGCCGCGTTCCTGCGTCACCGTGCCGTTGTCGCGGAGGTTGCTCACCGACTGGTCCCACGACGCCACCTCGGTCACGATCGGCGGGATGACGGCGGCCGCCGTCCCGCCGAGCACCGTGAGCAGCGCCATGAAGGAGAGGAAGCCGCTCCGTCGCCGCGACGCGCCGGCGACGACCATGGCCAGCGCCAGCACCAGCGCGGCCGCGAACAGCCCGACCGCGCCGGCGAAGACCCCGGCGCCGCTCGACAGCGTCGCGATCGCGCCGATCACCAGCGCAGCGCCCAAGGCCGCCACCACGTATGCGAAGCTCGTGCGCGGATGCGATGTGCGACGGATGCGGCGGCGTTCCGCGGCCTCGGCGGCGAATGCGGCGCTCGCCGCGTCGCGCTCGCGCCGGGCCTGCTCGCGGGCGAGCCGCGCGCCGTCGTG
>NZ_JASGEL010000014.1:0-4460 GCF_047606385.1 Microbacterium sp. | reverse complement strand
CTGCGCGGCGGCGGCCGGCTCACGCGCGCCGAGGCCGCCGACCGCATCGCTGCGGCGGGGGTCGCGACCGACGGGCAGCGCGGCATCCATCTGCTGCTGGCGCTGAGCGTGCGCGGGGTGATCTGTCAGGGGCCGGTCGTGCCGCGCGAGAGCGGCATCAGCCGGGAGCAGTTCTTCGTGCTCAGCGAGGAGTGGCTGCCGGAGGCGCCCGCGCCCGCCGATCCCGCGGCCGAGCTGTTCGTGCGCTTCATCGACGGTCACGGGCCCGCCACCGCGGGCGACTTCGCGTGGTGGAGCGGGCTGACCCTCACGGCCTGCCGTGCCGCCGCCGAGGCGGCATCCGACCGGGTCCGGGTCGTCGCCGACGAGCCCGACCCGCAGTACGTGGCCCGCCGGGCGCCGCGCAGCTCACCCGCGGCGCCTGCGGTCGTCGCCCTGCCCGCGTTCGACGAGTACTACCTCTCCTACCTCGACCGGCAGCGGGTGTGCGCCCTGCCGCATCAGCTGCTCGTCGGACCCGGGGCGAACGGCATGATCAGCCCGCTGATCCTCGCCGGGGGAGTCGTCGCCGGACGCTGGACGCACTCACGCGCGCTCGGCCGTCGCGAGGCCGCCCGCGCCGACATGTTCGGCACTCCGCGGGTGCCGGCCGCGGACGTCGATGCCGCGCTCGACCGCTACGCCGCCTTCATCGCCGGCTGAGCCCGTGCCGCGGTGACGCCGTGTGTCGCCCGGCTGGGCCAGCTCGCGTCCGCTTGTTAGCGTTCCGGAGCGGCGCCCGCCGCGGAAGGAGCCGGGATGGCACAGCGGATCATCCTCAACGCGTTCGAGATGAGCTGCGTGACGCACCAGGCGCCCGGCCTGTGGCGGCACCCGGAGAACCGGGCCGACGAGTACAACCGGCTCGAGTACTGGATCGAGCTCGCGCGGCTGCTCGAACGGGGCACGTTCGACGCGCTCTTCCTCGCCGACGTCGTCGGGGTGTACGACGTGTACCGCGATTCCGCCGCGCCCGCCCTCCGCGACGCCGCGCAGATCCCGGTGGGCGATCCGCTGCTGCAGATCCCGGCGATGGCGGCGGCCACGACGCACCTCGGCTTCGGGGTCACGATCGCCTCGACCTACTCGCAGCCGTACACGCTGGCGCGCACCCTCTCGACACTCGACCACTTCACCGGCGGCCGTGTCGGCTGGAACGTCGTCACGTCGTACCTGAACAGCGCCGCGCGCAACCTCGGCCTCGGCGACCAGATCGCCCACGACGACCGCTACGGCATCGCCGACGAGTTCCTCGACGTGACCTACAAGCTGTGGGAAGGGTCGTGGGAGGATGCCGCGGTGCGCCGCGACCGCGAGGCGGGCGTGTTCACCGACCCGGAGCGGGTGCATCCGATCGCGCATCACGGCGCGCACTTCGACGTGCCCGGCATCCACCTCTCGGAGCCGTCGCCGCAGCGCACCCCGGTGATCTTCCAGGCGGGCGCCTCGCCCCGCGGGCAGGAGTTCGCCGCTCGCCACGGCGAGGCGATCTTCATCAACGGGCTCACCCCGGAGCTGACCCGGCCCGTGGCCGACGCCATCCGGGCGAAGGCGGAGGCGCTCGGACGACCCCGCGCGTCCGTGAAGATCCTCACGCTCGCCACCGTCATCGTCGCCGAGACCGACGAGCAGGCCCAGGCGAAGTACGCCGACTACCGGAGGTACGTGTCCGTGGAGGGGGCGCTGGCGCTGTACGGCGGCTGGTCGGGCGTCGACCTCGCCGCGCTCGACCCCGACGAGCCGCTCGAATACGTCGACACGGACGCTGCCCGCTCCGCGCTGTCGATCTTCACCAGGGCCGACCCGACCCGGCGCTGGACGCCGCGCGACATCGCCGAGTACGTCGGCATCGGCGGCATCGGCGCCGTCATCGTCGGCAGCCCGGGAACGGTCGCCGACGAGCTCGAGCGCTGGATCGACGTCGGCGGCGTCGACGGATTCAACCTCGCCTACGTCGTCACCCCCGGCACGTTCGCGGACGTCGTCGAGCACCTCGTGCCCGAGCTGCGCCGGCGCGGGCGCGTGTGGGACGACTACGAGGGGACGACCCTGCGCGAACGCCTGAGCGGCAGCGCCGTCGTGCCCGAGTGGCATCCCGCCCACCGGTACCGAGGGGCCTACGTCGGCGCCCGCAGCGCCGCCGACGGCAACGCCTCGTTCGTGACGACCACCTGATCCAAGGAGCGCCCCATGACCACCACAGGCGCCGCCCGCAGCCACTGGGCGGGCACCGCCACCGACGACGAGCTCGAGCGCTGGGACGGCGTCGCCGCCGGCGTCGGCGACGCCCTCGGCCTCGACGCCCTCGCCCGCGACCGTGCCGGCGCCCCGCCGTTCGCCGAGGCGAGGCTGCTGCAGGAGGCGGGCCTTGTCACGCTGCTCGACCCGGCGGAGTACGGCGGCGGCGGAGCGCACTGGGAGTCCGCGCTGCGTGCGGTCCGCATCCTCGCCCGCACCGACGCGTCGATCGCGCAGCTGCTCGGCTACCACTACGTCAACGAGGCGAACATCGCCCTCGTCGCCCCGGCCGACCAGCGCGAGCGCTGGTTCCGCGCGACGATCGGCGGCCGCTGGGTGTGGGGCGACTCCGTCAACCCCGTCGACCCGAGCCTGACGCTGACCCCGGATGCCGACGGCTACCGGCTGAACGGCTTCAAACGCTTCTCGACCGGCTCCGGCGTCGGCGAGGCGCTGCTGGTCAACGCCGTCGTCGACGGCGGCGGGAACGACGGTCGGCTCGCGTACCTGGTGCTGCCCTACGGGCACCCCGGCGTCGAGCTCGTCGACGACTGGGACAACCTGGGACAGCGCCTGTCGGCCAGCAACACCGTGCGCTACCACGACGTCCGTGTCGACCCCGTGCACGTGCTGGGGTGGGGCACGGACGAGCCGTTCCAGTCGCTGGTGACCCCGGCGATCCAGCTCGTGTTCGGCAACCTCTACCTCGGGATCGCGCAGGGCGCGCTGGCACAGGCGCGGGAGCTGACCGTCGCCCGCCCGAACTCCTGGTTCCTCAGCGACGCCGGCGCCTACCGCGACGACCCGTTCGTGCGCCGCCTCTACGGCGAGCTCGTCAGCCGCGTGGCCGCCGTCGAGGCGCTCGCCGACCGGGTGAACCGCGCCTTCGACCGGGTCCTCGACCGCGGCGCCGCGGTCACCGCCGACGACCGCGCCGAGATCGCGATCCGCGTCGCCGAGCTGAAGGTGGTGTCCAGCGACACCGCGCTGGACGTCGTGAACCGGGTGTTCGAGGCGACGGGGTCGAGCTCGACCGCCTCCCGGGTGGGGTTGGACCTGCACTGGCGCAACGCGCGGACGCACTCGCTGCACGACCCCGTCGACTACAAGAAGCTGGAGGTCGGGGCGAACTTCCTCACCGGCGTCGTCCAGCCGATCTCCCTCTACACGTGAACCCGGAAGGCACGCCATGACCGCTTACGCCGACGAGCTGTACCGCCGGCTGCCCGCCGAGATCGCCGCCCGCTTCCGCCCGGTCCTCGAGCGCATCGCGCTCGGCGCGCTGGAGCGCGAGCGGGAGCGCGCCCTGCCCTACGACGAGCTCGCGCAGCTGCGTGAGGCGGGGCTCGCCGTCGCGCGCCTGCCGGTGTCCGAGGGCGGTCTGGGCCTGGACTGGCACGACTTCGGGCGGCTGCTGATCGCCGTCGCCGCCGCCGACTCGAACCTGCCGCAGATCCTGCGCGGCCACATCGCCCTGGTCGAGCAGGTGCTCACGGCGCCGGATGCCGCGTTCCGCCGCCGCTGGACCGACCTGATCGTCGCGGGCGAGATCGCCGGGAACTCCTGGAGCGAGAAGGCCGGCTCCACGACGGCGCGTTCGGCGACCGAGCTGATCGAGGACGCCGACGGCATCCTGCGCGTGACCGGGCGCAAGTACTACTCGACCGGCAGCATCTTCGCCGAGTGGACCGACACCGTCGCGCACCGCCTGAGCGACGACACCGAGGTCGCGGCCCTCGTGCGCCTCGACCAGCCCGGCGTCGAGGTGCACGACGACTGGGACGGCTTCGGCCAGCGCCTGACCGGCACCGGCACGATCGTCTTCGACGGCGCCGTGGTCGAGCCCGTCGACGTGCTGCCGGTGGCCGACCGGTTCGCGTACCAGACCGGTGTGTACCAGTACCTGCTGCTGGCGGTGCTGGCCGGCACCGCGCACGCCGCGGTGGACGACTTCGCCCGCGCCGTGCGCGAGCGCACGCGCGTGTTCAGCCACGGCACCGCGCCGCTGGCGCGCGACGACGCGCAGATCCAGGCGCTGATCGGCGAGCAGGCCGCGCTCGCGTACGCCGTCGAGGCCACCGTCCTCGCCTCGGCCGACGCTCTCCAGGACGCGTGTCAGGCGGCGCTCGCCTGGCGTGCGGCGCCGGGCGACGCCGCACGCCGCGAGGCGGCGGCCGCGGCGG
>NZ_JASGEL010000013.1:0-16158 GCF_047606385.1 Microbacterium sp. | reverse complement strand
GCGGACGCCGTCGTGCTCGGGCTGCCGCGCGGCGGGGTGCCGGTCGCGGCGGCGCTCGCGGCGCGCATCCCGGCCCCGCTCGATGTCATCGTGGTGCGCAAGCTCGGGGCGCCGGGAGATCCCGAATACGCCGTGGGTGCGATCGGCGAGGGCGGCGCCCGCGTCCTCGACGCCGACGCGATGCAGGCCTGGGGTGTCACGCCCGCCGATCTCGCCGCCGTCGAGGACCGGGAACGGCGTGAGCTCGCGCGTCGGGTCGGGCTGTTCCGGCGGGGGAGGCCGCATCCCGACCTGACCGGACGGGAGGCGGTGATCGTCGACGACGGGATCGCGACCGGATCCACGGCGATGGCGGCGTCCGCGTCGGCCCGCGCGTTCGGCGCGACGCGCGTCACGGTGGTCGCACCCGTCGCGTCGGCATCCGCGCTGCGACGGATCGGCACCGTCGCCGACCGCGCGCTGGCGCTCGAGACCCCCGAGCCGTTCGGCGCCGTCGGACGCTTCTACCGCGAGTTCCCGCAGACCACCGACGACGAGGTCGTCGAGATCCTGGGGCGGGCGTCGCCGTGAACGACGCGCGGTGCTCACCTGCGCCGGACCTCGCCTCCGGACGTTCAGCCCGACGGGGATCCCAGCCGGCGGAGCAGCTCGGCCGCCGCGGCGTCGACGCGCGCGCGGTCGCCGGTGGCGAGCAGGTCGAGCACGAGCCCCCGGAGCGCGGCGAGGACGAGCGTGCCGGTCGCATCCGCGCCGAAGCTCTGCAGCGGATCGGCGACGACGTGGCCGAGGAACTCCTCGAACCGGGCGGGATCGGCGAGGGCCTGCCCGTACACCTCGAAGAACAGCCGGAACTCCTGCGCGCGCGAGGGATGTGAGACGCGCGCCCAGACGCGTCGGGTGAGCTCGACCACCTCGCCCGGCGCCTCTGCGCTCGTCTCGACCAGGATCCGCTCGCGCAGCCGCGCCTGCACGGCCTGGACCATCCCCTCCTTGCTGCCGAACCGGTGCACGAGCGAGGTCGTCGAGACGCCGAGGGCGAGCGCGACGGGACGCCACGTCATCGCCCCCAGCCCGTGCGCGAGCGCATAGCCCACGACGGCGTCGAGGAGCTCGTCCCGGCGCGCTTCGTCGACAGGTCGGCCGGCCATGGTCTCTCCCCTTGAATTAATAGAACGAACGTGACAATAATAGCGGCGGAGGAGGCGCGATGCGGGTATTCGTGACGGGCGGTTCGGGATGGGTCGGCTCGGCTCTCGTGCCCGATCTCGTCGCGCACGGCCACGAGGTGACGGCCCTCGCACGCAGCGAGACGTCGGCGGTGCGCCTGCGTGCCGCCGGCGCGCTCCCGGTGCCGGGATCGCTCGACGACCTCGGCACCCTGGCCACCGCGGCGACGACGGCGGATGCCGTCGTCCACCTCGGCTTCAAGCACGACATCGCCTTCGGCGGCCAGTACGACCGCGCGGCGCGGGACGACAGGACGGCGATCGACGTGCTCGCCGACAGCCTGGCGGGCACTCGGAAGGCCCTCGTGGTCGCGTCGGGGATCCTCGGCGTGCTGGGGCTCGCGCCCGGTGTCGTGGCGAGAGAGGAAGACGGACGTGCGGCGCACGACCAGTCGGGGCCGATCAGCGGCGGCGGCGACCGAGCGGCCACCGCCCGCCACGTGCTGACCCTGGCGCAGCGCGGCATCCGCACCTCGGTCGTCCGGCTCCCGCCGGCCACGCACGGCGCGGGCGACAACGGCTTCACGGCGACGGCCGTCGCCGCGGCGCGCGCGGCCGGAGTCGCCGCCTACATCGGTGATGGCGGCAACCGGTGGCCCGCGGTGCATCGCGATGACGCGGCCGCCGTCTTCCGGCTCGCCGTGGAGCAGGGCGCCCCGGGCTCGGTGTTCCATGCGGTCGCCGAGGAGGGCGTCGCGATCCGGCTCGTCGCGCAGGCCATCGGAGCGGGGCTGGGCCTGCCCGTGGTGTCGGTCGACGCGGCCGACGCCCGCGCACATCTCGGCTTCCTCGCGGGCTTCTGGGGCCTCGACGGTCCGGCGTCCGCCGAGGCGACGCGCGCCGCGCTCGGCTGGACGCCCGCAGGACCGGGCTGGCTCGATGACCTCCGTGCCGGCTCCTACCGCGACCAGGCGACACGCTGATCGCTGCGGCCCTACCGTGGAGGTGTGACGGCGGACGGGACGACGCGAGGACCGGTCCGCATCGCGTGGGCCCACGTGGCCGCGGGGGCCGTACCTGACCCGGTCGAGATCGCACGGCTGGCGCCGGATCAGGCCGCACGAGCCGCCGGCATGCCGCCCGCGGACGCGACCCGGTTCGTGCGGGGGCGGATGCTGATGGCGCGCCTCGCCGGCGAGGTCGCGGGCAGGCCGCCGGCGGTGATCACGAGTCGCTGCGAGCGCTGCGGCGGGAACCACGGTCGACCCGCCGCGGTGGACGCTCCGGCGGTGGTCGGCGTCAGCTACGCCGACGGCCTGGTGGTCGCGGTCGCGGCTCCCTCGGCGGAGGTCACGGCCCTCGGCGTCGACGTCGAGGCGGGGGACGACCCGGACCGCCGGCTCGACGACCTGGCGGCGCTGTTCGCGCCCGCCCCGCCGCCCACCCTGCGGGAGTGGACGCTCATCGAGGCCGCGGTGAAGGCCGACGGGCGCGGGATGCGGATCCCGCCCGCCGGGGTGCGGCTGACCGGGGCGTCGCGGACCCGCGCGGTCGAGGTCCGATTGCCGGGACGAGCCCAGCCCATCCAGACCGTCGCCGTCCGGGGGCCGGCGGGGCACGTGGTCAGTCTGGCCGTCGTCGCACGTGCGCGATCGGGGTCGTGAGCGGTGCGGGCTCCTGCTCCTGCCGGGCGGGGAGCGCCGGGAGGGGCAGACGATGCAGCCACGCGTCGAAGAGGTCGCCGAGCGGCCGGACGGCGACCTGTGCCGCCAGCTCCACGAAGTCGGCCGTCGTCGCCGTCGCGCCGCCGTACCGTCCGGTCCAGGCGCGCAGGACGTCGAAGAACGTGTCGTCGCCGACCGTGAGCCGCAGCGCGTGCAGGGTGAGCGCCCCACGCTTGTAGACGCGGTCGTCGAACATCAGGTCGGGGCCCGGGTCCGCGAGCAGCAGGTCCTGCGGCTGCCCGCGCAGGCTCTGGTGATGGGCGAGCGCCTTCTGCTGCGCCGACGGTCCGCCCGATCGCTCCGACCACACCCACTCGGCGTAGCAGGCGAAGCCCTCGTTCAGCCAGATGTCGCACCACTGCGCCAGCCCCACGCTGTTGCCGAACCACTGATGGGCGAGCTCGTGGGCGACGAGCCGCTCGATCGATCCGGCACCGTCGATGTGATTCGCGCCGAAGGTCGCCGATCCCTGCGCCTCCAGCGGGATCTCCAACTCGTCGGCGGTGACGACGACGGTGTACTCGTCGAACGGATACGGGCCGAAGGCGTCCTGGAAGGCAGTGATCATGCCGGGCAGGTCGGCGAGGTCGTGGCGGGCACGGCGGGCGAGCGGGCGCGGATACAGCAGCCGCACCGGCACCGGACCGCCCTCGAGCCGTTCGGTCGCGTAGCGGCCGATGTGCAGCGCCACGAGGTATGAGGGCGTGGGCGCGTCGAGGGCGAAGGCCCACGTGGTCTTGCCGCCGCGGGTGGCGGCGGACACGAGGCTCCCGCCGTGCGCCGCGTAGCCGGAGTCCGTGGTCAGCGCGATGCGGTACGTCGCCTTGTCGCGGGGGACGTCGTTGCAGGGGAACCAGGTGGCCGCGCCGGTCGGCTGCGATGCGACGAGCACCCCGTCCGCGAGCTCCTCCCACCCGATGGCGCCCCACCGGGTGCGCCGCGGCAGCGGCGCGCCGCCATAGGTCACGGTGACGGCGAACTCGTCGCCGGCGGCCAGCGGTGCCCCGAGCCGCACGGTGAGCTTGCGGTTGCTCTGCCGGAACGCCGCCGTGCGGTCGCCGGCGACACGCACCCGGGAGGCGCGGAGGCCGACGAGGTCGAAGGCGAGGGAGCGGGTGGCCATGCGGGCGACGCCGCGGATCACGGCCGTCCCGTCCAGCCGGTTCGTCGCCGGCTTGTAGGTCAGGGTGAGGTCGTAGTGCCGGACGCCGATGTGCGGATCGCCGCTGTCGGGGGTGTACCGATCTCCGCTCATACGCCGGTCGACTGGTAGGAGCGGACCTTGACCGCCCGCCACGGCCCGATGGGGTTGCCGCTCCATCGGGACCCCACCGGGACGCTCTCGCCCCGCATCACGAGGGACGCGGGGCCGACGGTCGCGTCGGCGCCGATGGTCGCGGCGGGGAGGATGACGCTGTGCGGGCCGAGCGTGGCGCCCGGCTCCAGGCTCACGGTGTCGATGCTCATCACCCGATCATGGAACAGATGCGTCTGAACCACACATCCGCGGTTGACCGTGGCGCCGTCGCCGAGTGTGACCAGGTCGGGCTCGGGGAGCCAGTAGCTGTCCGTCCACACGCCGCGTCCGATCTTGGCGCCGAGGGTGCGGAGCCAGATCGCGAGCGCAGGCGTGCCCGCCGCGGAGTTCGCGAACCAGGGGGCGGCCAGCATCTCGGTGAACGTGTCGGACACCTCGGTGCGCCAGATGAAGCTCGACCACAGCGGATGCTCGCCGGGCCGGATCGCGCCGACGAACGACCACTTCGCGACCGTGGTGATCCCCGCCGCCACCGCGCCCGCGACCATCAGCACGAGACCGGATGCCGCGATCGCCGCGGCGACGCCCCACAGCTGGATGAGCGCGGCGAGGGTGAGCAGCACGCCGAGCCCCAGCCCGCAGGTGACGACGACCGGCACGAACCGGCACAGCTCCCACAGCGAGCGCGCGATCTTCAGCGCCGGCCGCGGCCGATAGGTGCGTTCCACATCCGCGTCGTTCACGATGCGTCGCAGTCGCACCGGCGGTGAGCCGAGCCACGACGAGCCCGGCTTCGCCTTCGGCGGGGCCACGGACAGCACGGCCACGAGGCCGTCGCGCGGCACCCGATGCCCGGCGCCGGCGATCCCGGAGTTGCCGAGGAACGCACGCTTGCCGATGCGCGCCCTGGCCAGCCGCATCCAGCCGCCCTCCAGCTCGTAGCCGGCCACCATCGTGTCGTCGGCGAGGAATGCGCCGTCGTCGATCGTGGTCAGACTCGGCAGCAGCAGCACGGTCGACGCCTCGACGCCCGTGCCGACCCGCGCGCCGAGCAGCCGCAGCCATACCGGCGTGAACAGGCTCGAATAGATCGGGAACAGCACGGTGCGCGCCGAGTCCAGCAGGCGCTCGGTCGTCCACGCCTGCCAGGCGACACGGCTGCGCACCGGATGCGAGCCCTCCGTCAGCCCGATCGACAGCAGCCGTACGAGCACGATCACCGCGAGAGCATAGACGAGGCCGGTCACCAGCACCGCCGGCACGAGCCAGGCGAACGCACGGGCCGCCGCATCGACGAGCGACACCGCGCCGGCGACCCCGCCGGCGAGCACCACGCCGCCGAGCGCGAACGCGGCGAACGGCAGCAGCCCGAGCAGCATCGACGAGGTCGCGTACGCCCAGAGCCACCGGCGGCCAGCGGGGGGACGTTCGCGGGATGCGGCATGCGATCCGCTGACGCGCACGGCCGGGGAGCCCGCCCAGCGCTGGTACGCGCGGACGCGTCCGAACACCGCCGAGCCCGGGGCGATCTCGGCTCCGCGCCCGATCTTGGTGCCCGGGGCGAGCGTGCTGCGGGCGCCCACCGTGGCGTCGGCGCCGATCCGGATCGCGCCGATGCGCACGGTGTCCCCGTCGATCCAGTAGCCCGACAGGTCGACCTCCGGCTCGATCGCCGCTCCCGCCGCGATCTCGAGCATGCCGGTCACCGGTGGCATCGTGTGCAGCTGGACGTCGGCGCCGATGCGGGCGCCGAGCGCCCGTGCATAGTACGTGACCCACGGTGCGCCGGCCAGACCGATCGGATCGATCTGCCCGCTGATCTGCTCGGCGAGCCAGAGGCGCAGATGCATGCCGCCGCCGCGCGGGTAGTCGCCGGGGGCGACGCCGGCCAGCAGCGCCCGCGCGAACAGCGCAGCGATCGCCATCCGCCCGAACGGTGTCGCGAACAGCACCAGCCCCGGCACCAGCAGCCACCAGGGCGACGCGGGGAGCACCTCGAATCCGGGGAACAGGCGCAGCACCGCGCAGGCGGCCAGCAGCCACATGATCCAGCGCACGCCGCTGAGCACGAACAGCGGGATGCCCGCGAGGCTCTGCAGCCATTGCATGATCGGGGGCGTCGGCCGCGGATGGCTGAAGTGCGCCGGGGTCTCGCTGTGCTCGGCCTCGACGGCATCCGCCATCTGCCGCAGCCGCGGCAGGTCGTAGACGTCGGCCATCGTGAACTCGGGCGCCCGAGCGCGGATCCGCGAGACGAGCTGCGCGGCGGCGAGCGAACCGCCGCCGAGCTGGAAGAAATCGGCGTCCTCGTCGGCGGGACGGATGCCCAGGACCTGGGTCCACTGCTCGGCGAGCCACGCCTCGGTGTCGCTCCATGCGGTCGACACCCCGTCGCCGACGTCGTCGAGCGGCCAGGGGAGGGCCGCCTTGTCGACCTTGCCCGAGGTGCGCACCGGCAGGTCGTCCATGAGGGCGAGCAGCGGGATGAGCGGTGCCGGCAGCGTCCTGCCGAGTTCTGCGACGGCCGCCCGGCGATCGAATCCCTCGGCGGGGACGACGTATCCGACCAGCAGCGGCACGCCGGCACCCGACCGCTGCACGACGACCGTGGCAGCCGAGACGGCGGACAGGTTCTGCAGCGCGGCCTCGACCTCGCCCAGCTCGATGCGCCGTCCGCCGATCTTGACCTGGTCGTCGGCGCGTCCCTGGAACAGCAGCCCCGCCGGGTCGGTGCGCACCAGGTCGCCGGAACGGTAGGCACGGTCCCATCCGAGGGCCGGCATCGGCGCGTATCTCTCCGCGTCCTTGGCCGGGTCGAGGTAGCGGGCCAGGCCGACGCCGCCGATGATGAGCTCGCCGGTCTCGCCGTCCGGGACGCGTCGCCCCTCGGCGTCCACGACCGCCAAGGCCCAGCCGTCCAGCGGCAGCCCGATGCGGATCGGTCCCTCGCCGCTCATGAGCGAGGCGCACGCCACCACCGTGGCCTCGGTCGGCCCGTACGTGTTCCACACCTCGCGCTCCTCGGCGACGAGACGGGCAGCGAGCTCGGGCGGACAGGCCTCGCCGCCGAAGATGAGCAGGCGGACGTTCTCGATCGCGTCCTGCGGCCAGAGGGCCGCGAGGGTCGGCACGGTGGACACGACGGTGATGCCGTGGCCGACGAGCCAGGGCCCGAGATCGGCGCCGGAGCGTACGAGGGCGCGGGGCGCCGGCACGAGGCAGGCGCCGTGTCGCCACGCCAGCCACATCTCCTCGCACGACGCGTCGAACGCCACCGACAGGCCGGCCAGCACACGGTCTCCCGGGCCCAGCGGCGTCGCCCGAAGGAACAGGCGCGCCTCCGCGTCCACGAACGCCGCGGCCGAGCGGTGCGTGACGGCCACGCCCTTCGGCGTGCCCGTGGAGCCCGACGTGAAGATGATCCACGCGTCGTCGGCCGGCTCGGGCGGACGGATCGCGCGCAGCGCCTGGGTGTTCGGATGCGGCTGCTCCCCGTCGAACAGCGCACGAGCCGTGCCGCCTGCCGGCGTGTACGCGCCGCCGGCACCGATCACGCCTGCGACTCCCGCCTCGCCGAACACGAGGTCCGCGCGCTCCTGCGGATCGTCCGCGTCCACCGGGACGTACGCGGCGCCCGCCGCCAGCGTGCCGAGGATCGCGACGTAGAGCGCGCGGTCGCCGGAGGGCATCCGGATGCCCACCCGGTCGCCCGGCCCGACGCCCTGCTCCTGCAGCCTCGCCGCGGTCTGCCACACGAGCGCCGACAGCTCGCCGTAGCTGAGTGCGCCGTCGGCGTCCTCGATCGCGGACGCCTCCCGGAACCGTGCCGTGGTGTCCTGGAGGATGTCGATCAGCGTCCGGGGGGAGGCGGCGTCCTCCCGACGATCGAGATATTCCTGCACGCTGGCGCCCTCCGTGTTCCCGCCGCGCCGTGATGCGGGGGCGCATCCCGGTCAGGGCGGCGACAGGGTACAGGGCGGAGGAGAACGGTTGGCCAACACGCATCCGCGAGCGGGGTGCGGGCCGCCCCGCCCGCGGCGGAGCGGCCCGGGCCGGCGGCCTACTCGCCGGCGCTCCGGCCCGTCTCGAGCTCGAGCAGGAAGCGTTTGACCTCGGGGTGCCCGCCGTACTCGCCGATCGACCCGTCGGCGCGCACGACCCGGTGCACCGGGACGACGATCGATATCGTGGTGAGACCGCACGCCGTGCCCGCGGCGCGGTGGGCGCCCGGGCTCCCGGCGAGGGCGGCGACCTCGCCGTACGAGGCCGTCTCCGCGTAGGGGATCGTCGTCACGGCCTGCAGCGCGGCCCGGGTGAACCCGGTCAGCGGACTCCAGTCGATCGGCGCGTCGAACGCGGTGCGGCCCCCGTCGAAGTACTCGTCGAGCTGCGCGGCGGTCGGCGCCGCTGCCGCGTCGTCGGGCTCGGGCACAGCGCCCAGGCGTCTGCTCCACCGCTCCAGTGCGGGGCCGAGCGGATCGTGCAGCACCTCCAGGCCGATCAGGCCGACGACCGACTGCACGAGCAGCAGCTCGCCGACCGGCGAGGGATGCACCTGGAACCGAGTGGGGGTCATGGCCTCCATTCTTCCGTCCGTCGCGGCCGGCGTCCGCCGCCGGCCGCGAACGGTGGAGGACGGAGGCCCGCAGACCCCCTGGGGAGGAAAGGCCGATCACAGCGCGTGTCGCCGATCCGGCGAAACTCGGCGCACCTCCCGGGGTTTGCGCCGCCCCCCACTTAGGGTGACTGCTGTGTGGCGAGGAGAAGGGGCGGCGGTGGCCGGAGCGGACGTGCGACCCGGCGATCTGAACGTCGCCGAGCCCGAGGTCGAGGTGGCGCATGTCGCCGACGCCGAGCGCACCCGGATCCGGGCCCAGGCGACGCTCCTGGGCGGTCGATCCACGCTCCTCGCCTACGAGGACACGCCCGAGCACGGCATCGACATCAACAAGGCGCACCCGGGCAGCCTGCCCCAGTTCCTCACCGGACGTTCCACGCTGCTGTCGAACCTGTACCGCGACGAGGTCGCGCTGCGCACCGCGCGCACCGCGGCCGAGCGCATCGCCGCGAAGAACGTCGAGCTGCGCACGGCGCGCGGGCTGGAGTCGGTGAACCTGGCCGTCGGCATGGCGGGCTGGAAGATCGGCGGTGTCGCGTACACGGCGCCGGTCCTGCTGCGACCGCTCGGCATCCGCCGTCACCACACCGACTTCGAGCTGACGCTGCACGGCGGGTTCCGGGTCAACCCCGAGCTCATCCGGGCGCTCGGCACCCACTTCGGCATCAGCCTCGACAGCGCCGCCCTGGCCTCGCTCGCCTACGACGGCAAGGTGTTCAAGCCACAGCCGGTCATCGACCATCTGCGGGCCCTCACCACGCACATCCCCACCTTCACGGTGACCCCGCGGCTGGTCGTCTCCACCTTCGTCGACGTGGGATCGGGCATGGCCCGCGACCTGGCCGACCTCGATCACCCCTTCCTGAACGCGCTGGCCGGGCATCCCGCCGACCGGGAGCGCGTCGCGGTGCGCCCGGCGCTGCCGGTGGTCACGAGCCCCGACGACCGCACTCCCGCCGCCGACCTGCTCCTGCTGGACGCCGACGAGGAGCAGGAGGCCGTCCTGGCCCGCATCGCCGCCGGCCACTCGCTCGCCGTGCACACGCTGCCCGGCACCGGCGGCACGCAGACCGTCATCAACGCGGTCGGCGCGCTCGTCGCCGACGGCAAGCGGGTGCTCGTGGTCAGCGCGCGGCGCTCGACCCTCGACGGCATCCGTCATCGCCTGACCGGCATCGGCCTGGACGCGCTGGCGGTGTCGCCGCGGAACCTGCGTCGCGACCTCATCCGCGCCATCGGTCGAAACGAGAAGGCCGCCGCGCCCGCCGTCGCCGACATCGACGACGCGCTGGTGCGCCTGCGCACCGTGCTGCGCGACTATCGCGGCGCGCTGACGGTGCCGCATCCGGCACTCGGCACGACCGCGCTGGACGTCGTCCGTCGGCTGACCGAGCTGGCGTCGCACGCCCCGGCACCTGTCACGTCGGCGCGTTTCGACGTCGCGACGCTCGAACGGCTGCGCGACCGCCGGCCGGAGGCGGCGAAGCGGCTGGTCGACGCAGCCCGTCTCGGCGAGTTCCGCTTCGGCCCGGACGACTCGCCCTGGTACGGCGTCGCCTTCGAGACGACGGACGCCGCGCGCTCCGCGCACGCGCTCGCCGGCGCCCTGAGCGCGAAGGACGTGCCGAGCCTGCTCGAGCGCGGCTACGAGCTGATCGCACGGACGCGGATGCGTCCGTTCCGCACGATCGACGAGCTCGGCGAGTACCTGCGGCTGCTGCAGGGCATCCGCGAGACCCTCGACCGGTTCAGCCCCTCGGTCTTCGAGCGGCCCCTGGTCGAGCTCATCCAGGCTCACGCGCCCAAGCGCGACGGGGCCGGCATGTCCTCGGCCAACCGTCGACGGCTCAAGCAGCTGTCACGCGAATACGTCCGTCCGGGCGTGCACGTCGCCGACATGTACGAGTCGCTCGTGCGCATCCACCAGCAGCGGTCCGACTGGCAGCAGCTGGTCGAGGCCGGCGTCATCCCCGAGGTGCCCGTGGGCCTCGCGGACGTGCACGTCGCCTGGCAGCGGGTGCACGCCCGTCTCGGCGAGCTCGACGCGGTGCTCGGGCGGGCCAGCGGCGCCCGGCTGGCCGCGATGCCCATCCCGCACCTCGTGCGCACGCTCGCCGCGCTCGCGGCGGAGTCCACGTTCTTCGACAACCTCGTCGAACGCACCGCCCTGCGCACCGAGCTCGCGCAGCTGGGCCTCGAACCGCTGCTGACCGAGCTGTCGGTGCGCCACGCGCCCGAGTCGCAGGTGGCCGCCGAGCTCGAGTTCGCGTGGTGGCAGTCGGCCCTGGAGCACCTGCTGCGAACGGATCGTGCGCTGCTGGGCGCGAACACCGCGGTGCTGGACCGGCTGGAGCGCGATTTCCGTCTCGTCGACGAGGCGCACGCCGCGGCATCCGGTCCGATGCTGGCCCATCAGCTCGCGACGCGGTGGCGCATCGCGATCGTCGACCACGCCGCCGAGTCCGACGCCCTCAAGCAGGCGCTGCGCGCCGGGACCGACAGCCCGGCGCAGCTCGTGCGCGCCGCCCCGCGGCTGATGGGCGTGCTCGCGCCGGTGTGGCTCGCGTCGCCGTACGAGGTGCCCGACATCCCCGACCAGCCGCCGTTCGACGTCGTGATCGTCGCGGACGCCGCCGCCCTCGACGTGGCGGAGGTCGCCCCCGCGCTGCGCCGCGCCCGCCAGGTGGTGCTGTTCGGCGACCCGGTCACACAGCGGCCGACGCCGTTCGCCGTGGGCGCCGGCGACGCGCCCGTCGCGGATGAGTTCGAGGAGCCGTTCGACAGCACGAGCGTCTTCGAGCGCGCGCGCGACCTGCTCGACGTCGCGACCCTCACCCGCAGCTACCGCGCCGGCGGCGAGGACCTCGCCGAGCTCGTCAACGACGCGTTCTACGGCGGCGAGCTCGTCTCGCTGCCCTGGGCCGGCTCCTACCTCGGCCGGGGGAGCCTCAGCGTCGACTACGTCGAGGGCGGCCACGGCACGCCCGACCCGGTCACCGGCGCCGTCGAGAGCCCCGACACCGAGCTGGCCCGTGTCGTCACCCTCGTCACGGAGCATGCGACGGGGCGCAGCGGCGAGTCGCTCATGGTCGTGACCGCGAGCGCCCGTCACGCCGAGCGCATCCGGGCTGCCGTCAACGCCGCGTTCGCCGGCCGGTCGGACGTCGCCGATTTCGTCTCGCGCCACACCGCCGAGCCGTTCGCCGTGCTGACCCTCGAGGAGTCGGTGGCCGAGAGCCGCGACCGGGTGATCTTCTCGCTCGGCTTCGGCCTGACCAAGCACGGCCGCGTCCTCAGCGACTTCGGCGACCTGTCGACCGTGGACGGCGAGCGGCTGCTGACGGTCGGCATGACCCGCGCGCGTCGCTCGATGGTGATCGTCTCCTCGATCCGCCCGACGGCGTTCGAGGACGGCCGGCTCGAGCACGGCGCCGCGACCCTGATGGGCATCCTCGGCGGCGTCGCGGCGCGGGAGCGCGAGTCCCGTCTCGAGGACCTCGCCGACCCGCTCACGCGTGCCCTCGCCCGCGAGCTGCGTCGTGCCGGTGTGAGCGTCGACGTCGACTACCGGGGCCTGCTGCCGCTGGTGGCGCGCCATGAGGGCAAGGCCGTGGTCGTCGAGAGCGACCCGGAGACCCGGCACGAGTCGCTGCGCGAGTCGTTGCGCCTGCGACCGCAGATCCTGCGACGCCTCGGCTGGCACTACCTGCGCGTCCACGCCTTCGACCTGTACAGCGATCCGGCGGCGGTGGCGGCGCGGGTGGCGGCGATGCTGGGTGTCGAGGGCGCCGCCGGAGCCGGCCTGGTCGCGACCCAGCCGCTCGATGTCGGCTGACCGGCAGCACGTCGAGCGCGTCCCGGGCGCCCGGCGCGCGAAGCTGACCCCCGCCCCCGGGACGACGGGGGAGCCGCATCCCGACGCCGAGGACGATGACGCACCGTCCGCCGAGGCGGAGGGTCCGAACGATGAGCGGATGCGGCGCGACGTGCCGCCGCACTACTGACGCTCAGGGCTTCGTCTGAGTCTTCTCCAGCAGGTCGCGGATCTGGATGAGCAGCTCCTGCTCCGTGGGCAGCTCGGGCTCCGGCTCCGCCACGCCGGCCTTACGCGCCTGCCGCTCCTTCCAGATGTTCATCGGGTACACCAGCACGAAGTAGACGACCAGCGCCACCGCGAGGAAGCTGATGATCGCGCTGACGAGGTCGCCGATGGGGAAGGTGACGCTGCCGCCGTAGAGATCGGGCACCGTGATGCCGGAGATGCCGCTCTCGTCCGCCTTCCAGAAGATCGCGATCAGCGGCGTGATGATGCTCGAGACGGCGGCGTTGATGATCGCCGTGAATGCCGCGCCGACCACGACCGCGACCGCCAGGTCGATGACGTTGCCGCGCGTGATGAACTCTTTGAAACCCTTGATCATGTCTTGCTCCTTCGCTCCTACCCGGCGGAGGTTCAGGACGCCGCGGGCGTCGCCGAACTCGTGGACTCCGACTTCGATGATGTCGGAGTCGGAGTGGTCGCGCCACTGCTCGTCGACTCGGTGGACGCCGCGGTCGTTCCGCTGCGCGAGTCGGTGCGGTAGAAGCCGGAGCCGTTGAAGGTCACCCCGATGGATCCATACTGCTTGCGCAGCTCGCCGCCGCAGACCGGGCAGACGGTCAGCGCGTCGTCGGAGAACGACTGGACGGCGTCGAAGGCGTGCCCGCACTGGCGGCAGGCGTAGGCGTAGGTGGGCATGGGTCTCCGGTGGTCAGCGTGCTGCGGCCTGCAGCACGATCGTCTGGGTGGGGGTCACGACGCCGGTGACCGGACGGTCGTGGGGCTCGGTGGGCACGTCCGCGAGCACCTCGTCGTCGTAGACGACGGCGTAGACGGGCGGGGACGCCGGAAGAGCGGCCAGGGCGCGGTCGAAGTAGCCGCGGCCCCAGCCCAGCCGCATCCCGGTCCGGTCGACGGCGGCCGCGGGGATCACCATGAGGTCGAGTCCGGCGAGCTCCGCGTCGGCGACCGGGATGCCGACCGGCTCCGGCAGTCCGAACAGGCCGGTCGTGACCTCGTCGCCGGCCGCGATCCAGTCGAGCGTGCCGTCGGGGCGGCTGCTCGGCAGCAGCACCCGGATGCCGCGGGCGACGGCGCCGGCGACGAATGCGCGCGTGCCGGGCTCGGTGCCGCTGGACAGGTAGCAGGAGATCACGCGGGCGCCGGCCTGGGCGACGACCTCGTCCAGCTGCGCGCGGATGCCGGCGGCGGCCGCCTCTCGCGCGCTGGCCGGCAGGCCCGTCCGTCGTGCCCGGATCTCCGCGCGCAACGCGCGTTTGGCGGGGACGACGGGGGCTGGCACATGGATGATTGTAGTTTCCGCGTGCAGATAGGATCGGCGCATGCCGCACAAGCCGTTCAAGGCCGTCATCCCTGCCGCGGGTCTGGGCACCCGCTTCCTGCCTGCGACCAAGGCGATGCCGAAGGAGATGCTGCCGGTCGTCGACAAGCCCGCCATCCAGTACGTGGTGGAGGAGGCGGTGGGTGCCGGCATCGAGGACGTGCTGATCATCCTCGGCCGCAACAAGAACAACATCGCGAACCACTTCGACGCCATGCCCGAGCTCGAGCAGAAGCTGCGCGAGAAGGGCGATGCGGACAAGCTGTCCAAGGTCGAGCACTCCTCGGACCTCGCGGACATCCACATGGTGCGTCAGGGCGAGCCGAAGGGGCTCGGTCACGCCGTGCTGCGGGCCGAAGGCCACGTCGGAGACCACCCGTTCGCGGTGCTGCTGGGCGACGACCTGATCGACGAGCGTGATCCGCTCCTGCCGAAGATGCTGGCCGAGTACGACAAGCGCGGCGCCGCGGTGATCGCGCTGATGGAGGTCGAGCCCGACCACATCCACCTGTACGGCGTGGCCGCCGTCGAGGCCACCGATGACGACGGCGTCGTGAAGGTCACCGGCCTGGTCGAGAAGCCGGCCCGCGAGGACGCGCCGTCGAACCTCGCGGTGATCGGGCGCTATGTGCTCGGCCCGGACGTGTTCGAGGTGCTCGAGCGCACCGAGCCCGGCAAGGGCGGCGAGATCCAGCTGACGGACGCGCTGCAGGAGCTGGCGGCCGAGCCCGACAAGGGTGTGTACGGGGTCGTGTTCCGCGGCCGCCGCTACGACACCGGCGACAAGCTCGACTACATCAAGGCGATCGTGCAGCTCGCCGCCGACCGCGACGACCTCGGTCCCGACCTGCGCCCCTGGATCAAGGACTTCGCGGCGGGGCTCTGACGCGCAGGTGATCGAAGTCGGCGTCGCAGCGGAGCACGGCCCGGTCGGCATCCGGCTGGTCCGTGCGAAGGACGCGCGGGTGCTGCAGGACCACCTCATGGCCAACCGGTCCTGGTTGCGGCGCTGGGAGGCCACGAGTCCCGATGGGCCGGTCTCGCTCGACATGCGACTCGGCATCCGTCGCCTGCTGCAGCAGTACCGCGATGGCAGCGGCGTGCCCTTCGTGATGGAGTACGACGGGCGGGTCGCCGGACAGCTGAACGTGTGGGGCATCGCGCGCGGGTCGCTCGCCTCGGCGACGATCGGGTACTGGGTCGCGAAGGAGTTCGCCGGGCGCGACATCACGCCCACCTCGGTCGCCATGGCCACGGACATCTGCTTCACCCAGCTCCGCCTGCACCGGATGGAGATCTGCATCCGCCCCGAGAACCACGCGAGCCTGCGCGTCGTGCAGAAGCTCGGCTTCCGCTACGAGGGGCTGCGGCGGCGCTACATCCACATCGACGGCGACTGGCGGGATCACTACGCGTTCGCGCTCGTGCGGGAGGAGGTGCCGCAGGGCGTGCTCGCCCGGTGGGTCGCGGGCCAGGCGCCGCGGCACGCCGCCGACATCCCCGAGGGCGATCGGCTGCCGGACTAAGCCCCGACTTTCGTCTCGCGAGACGCGCGGACCGGCGACACGCGCGCGGATGTCGCGGGCGGGAGGGAGCCGTCCTCTACCGTGGTGCCCATGGGCGGGCAGATCTGGGGCGGCGGCGTGATCGTCCTCGTCGCGGTCGCCCTGTGGCTGCTGTATCTGCTGCCGTCGTGGCACAGCCGCCATCAGTACAACGCGGCCGAGCGCAACGCGGTGCGGCTGAACCAGGCGCTGCGCGTGCTCGCCGAGACCAGCGAGACGCCCGCGGAGGTGCAGCTCGAGCTCAACGCCCGCACCGCCATGGCGCAGCAGAGGCTCGCGCGTCGAGCGCTGGAGGAGAAGCAGCAGGCCGAGCTCGCGCAGGCACGGGTGGAGCTCGCGCAGGCGCGGGCCGCACGCGAGGCCGCGCGTGCGCAGGCGGCCGCCGAGCGTGAGCGGGCGCTGCGGGATGCCGCGGCGGCCCGGGCGCTGCCGGCGGTTCGCCGGGC
>NZ_JASGEL010000012.1:0-11834 GCF_047606385.1 Microbacterium sp. | reverse complement strand
GGCGCCCACGCCGCCGCGGTGCTGGCAGCGGTGTGGGCGTGGGCGGAGTCGGGGCCCGGCCGCACGGCCCTGGCCGCGCTGCTCGCCGAGGCGCTCGCCGCGGTGTGAGCCTCGCCGTTCCTCAGCGATTCGCACAATCTCACACGCTCTGCAGCACCCCGGGCTGAGTCTGCGCGAATCGCTGAGGAAACGAGAGACGGATGCGGGTGGACGCGCGCGGGGAGGAGGACGGACCGTCGCCAAGCCTGCGCGTAAACTCGATGCATCATGGCGACTTTCGGCACCCTCTCCGACCGGCTCACCGAGACCTTCCGCAACCTGCGCACGAAGGGCAAGCTCAGCCCCGCCGACGTCGACGGCACCGTCCGCGAGATCCGGCGCGCGCTGCTGGACGCGGACGTCGCGCTGCCGGTCGTCAAGGACTTCACGGCAAAGGTGCGCGAGCGCGCGCTCGGCGACGAGGTCAACCGCGCTCTCAACCCGGCGCAGCAGGTCGTGCAGATCGTCAACGAGGAGCTCGTCGCGATCCTCGGCGGGCAGCAGCGCCGTCTGCAGTTCGCGAAGAACCCGCCGACGGTCATCATGCTCGCCGGCCTCCAGGGCTCCGGCAAGACGACGTTCGCGGGAAAGCTCGCGAAGCAGCTGGAGAAGGACGGCCACACGCCGCTGCTGGTCGCCGCCGACCTGCAGCGGCCCAACGCCGTGAACCAGCTGCAGGTCGTCGCCGAGCGCGCCGGCGCCGCGATCTACGCGCCCGAGCCCGGCAACGGGGTGGGCGACCCGGTGAAGGTGTCCCGCGCCGGCGTCGAGCACGCCAGGCAGAAGCAGCACGACGTCGTCATCATCGACACCGCGGGGCGGCTCGGCGTGGACGCCGAGCTCATGAAGCAGGCCGCCGACATCCGCCGTGCGACAGACCCCGACGAGGTGCTGTTCGTCATCGACGCGATGATCGGCCAGGACGCCGTCAACACCGCCAGAGCGTTCCAGGAGGGCGTCGACTTCACCGGTGTCGTCCTCTCCAAGCTCGACGGCGACGCCCGCGGCGGGGCCGCGCTGAGCGTCGCCAGCATCACCGGCCGTCCCATCATCTTCGCGTCCACCGGCGAAGGACTCGACGACCTCGAGGCGTTCCACCCCGACCGCATGGCCAGCCGCATCCTCGACCTCGGCGACATCCTCACCCTCATCGAGCAGGCGCAGCAGGCCTTCGACGAGGCCGAGGCGATGAAGGTCGCCGAGAAGCTCGCGACCGAGCAGTTCACCCTCGAGGACTTCCTCGAGCAGCTGCAGCAGATGAAGAAGATGGGCTCGATGAAGAAGATGCTCGGGATGCTCCCGGGCATGGGCCAGATGAAGCAGCAGCTCGAGGATTTCGACGAGCGGGAGATCGACCGCACCGAGGCGATCATCCGCTCGATGACGCCGGGCGAGCGTCGCAACCCGAAGGTGCTCAACGGCTCCCGACGGCTGCGGATCGCGCGCGGCTCGGGCATGACCGTCACCGACGTCAACCAGCTCGTGCAGCGATTCGAGCAGGCGGCGAAGATGATGAAGACGGTCGCCCGCGGCGGCGTGCCGAGCATGCCGGGCATGGGGCCGATGGGCAAGCCCGGCGCGTCCAGCAAGCGCGGCAAGCAGGCCAAGGCGAAGGGATCCCGTTCCGGCAACCCCGCGAAGCGCGCGGCCGAGAACGCGGGGATCGCGGCGCAGCCGCAGACGCCGACCGGCTCCGGGTTCGGGCTCGGCGGCGGCAAGGCGCCGGATGCGGCCGACCTCGCCGAGCTGCAGAAGCTCCTCGGCAACCGCTGACGTCGCGCCTAGCCCAGCACCCCCGCCGCTTTCAGCTTCGCCGCCACGACGGCGGCGATGACGCGCTGACCCGCGGCCGTCGGATGCACGTCGTCGTCCTGCATCCACTCCGGGTGACCGGCGAGCGGCTGGCCGACGTCGATGAACACGCCGTCCACCTCGTCGAGGGCCTGCTCGAGGGCGGCGGAGGTGACGTCCACGTCGCCGGGCACATCGGTGTCGTCGTTCCAGATCGTGCTCAGCCCGACGATCAGCGCATACGGCGCGGCGTCGTGGAGCTGCTGGACGGTGTCCTCCGTCGCCACCGCGATCTGGTCGGCCGGCAGGTCGAAGTCGTTGCTGGAGGACTCGATGACGACCAGCTGGGGGGCGAGCGCGGCGACGGCCGGGATGAACCCGGCATAGTCGGTGCCGCAGTCGCCGACGGCGACGAACCCGGTGCCGCCGCACGCGAGGTTGGTGAGCTGCAGCGGCTCCGTGTCGGCCAGCAGAGCCGGCCACGCCTGCGACGTCTCCAGCCCGTACCCCGACATGATCGAGTCCCCGATCATGACCGTGGTCGTCGTCAGCTGCGTCGTCGCGGTCGGCGACGCGAGCGGCGTCGTCGTCGCGATCGGGTCCGTCGTCTCCGCCTCGACCGGGGCGCAGGCTGCGAGCACGACGGCCGTCAGGCCGGCGGCGAGGACGCCGAGCGTCCGTCGCGCACGCAGAGAGATCATGCCCGCACGCTATCGCGGGCTTGCTCGGCATCCGCCGTGAGCGTCAGAGCTCGCGCAACGGCTCCCGGCGGGCAGGGCCGGCGCGGAACTCGCGGATGAGGTGCTGGACCACCTGGCGCAGGTCTCCGTCGGCGGCGTCGGCCACGGCGAGCTGGCGCTCGTAGCTCGCGCCCTGCGACAGGATCGAGGACACCCCGGCGAACTCGCGCGCGCAGGAGAGCTCGTCCGCGGTGTCGCTCAACCGCGCGATGGTCTCGCGGAGATGATCGGTGACCGGCGCGGCGCGGCCGTGCCGGTCGACGATCACCTCCGCGTCGAGCCCGTAACGGGCGGCGCGCCACTTGTTCTCGCGGACGAACCAGGGCTGCAGGATCTCGAGCTCCTCGCCGCGGTCGAGACGGCGGGAGAAGTCCTCCACGAGCACCTGCGTGAGCGCGGCGACGGCCGCCAGCTCGGGCAGGGTCGACATGCCGTCGCACGCCCTCACCTCGACCGTTCCCCAGCGGGGAGCCGGCCGCACGTCCCACCGCACCTCGGTCGCGTCGGCCATGACCCCCGTGGTGACCATGTCGTCGAGGTACGACTCGTACGCCGCCCAGTCCGGCAGCGGCCAGGGCAGGCCCGCCGTGGGGAGCTGCTGGAACACGAGCGCCCGGTTCGAGGCGTACCCGGTGCGCTCGCCCGCCCAGAAGGGGCTGGACGCCGACAGCGCCTGCAGGTGCGGGAGATAGGAGGCCAGCGCCCCCACGATCGGCATGACCTTGTCCACGTCGTCCACGCCGACGTGGACGTGCACGCCCCAGATCATCATGTTGCGGCCCCACCACTGCGTGCGCTCGATGAGCGTGTGGTATCGCGTCTTGTCGGTGACCTGCTGGTCGTACCACTGCGCGAACGGGTGGCTGCCGGCGCACAGCAGCTCGATGCCGCCCGGGTCGGTGACCGACCGCACCGCGGCGATCGCGTCGGCGATGTCGTCGACGGCGACCTCCACGGTGTCGCCGACCCCGCTGGTCACCTCCACCGTGTTCGTCAGCAGCTCCCCGGTCACGGTGAAGCGCTCCGGCGCCGTCACCTCTGCGAGCGCCTCGATCACCTCGGGGGCGCGAGGCACCAGATCACCGGACGCGCCGTCGGCGAGCATCAGCTCCCATTCGATGCCGACCGTGGAGCGGGGAGATGTCGCGAATGGCACCGTCACGCGCTCAGTCTGACACGGGCGTGTCGCGGGTTCGCGGCATCCGTCATCATCTGGCAAAATGGATCCTTGGACTGCTGCCCGACCCTCTATCCGGCCGCGTCCGCCCCCAGAGCTTCCGCCGGGTGTGCACCCCACGCTCCAAGGCGACCAGTTCGTCCACCTTCCACACGTTCAGGAGAATCGTGGCAGTCAAGATCCGTCTCAAGCGTCTCGGCAAGATCCGGGCGCCCTACTACCGCATCGTCGTCGCCGACTCGCGCACCAAGCGCGACGGTCGCGTGATCGAGGAGATCGGCAAGTACCACCCCACCGAGGAGCCCTCGTTCATCGAGGTCGACTCGGAGCGTGCGCAGTACTGGCTCGGTGTCGGCGCGCAGCCGACCGAGCAGGTGCTGGCCATCCTCAAGCTCACCGGCGACTGGGGTCGTCACCAGGGCGACGCCGACGCCGTCTCCACGGTCAAGACCAAGGAGTCCAAGGCGGCGTTCGAGGCCGACACGGCCAAGAAGTCCGTCATCAAGCCGAAGGCCGAGAAGAAGGCCGACGCGCCGGTCGCCGCCCCGGAGCCCGCCGAGGCCGCCGCGGGCGACGAGACCGAAGAGGCGTAGTCGTCGTGCTGGCCGCCGCGCTCGAACACGTCGTCAAGGGGATCGTCGATCACCCGGACGACGTGCGCATCGACTCGTCCACCTCGCCGCGCGGCGAGGTGCTCGAGGTGCACGTGCACCCGGAGGACCGGGGTCGCGTGATCGGGCGTGGCGGTCGCACCGCCAAGGCGCTTCGCACCGTGACCGGCGCGCTCGCCGCCCCCGGTCGGGTGCGCGTCGACGTCGCCGACGACTGATGGCGAGCTCCGCCCGAGCCCCGCAGGGCAAGGCCGCGGCACGCCCGCCGCGGCCGGAGAAGAACCAGCTGCGTGTCGGCCGGCTGGTCAAGGCGCACGGGCTGAAGGGCGCCTTCAAGCTCGAGCTCTACACCGACGACCCCGACGGACGGTTCGTCCCCGGCGCGGTGTTCACCCTCCAGGTGCCGGACTCGTCGCCGTGGTTCGGCAAGACCGTGACGATCCGCGAGTTCCGGTGGATGAACACGCACCCGGTGGTCTTCCTCGAGGGCATCGACGACCGCACCGCCGCCGAAGGGCTCGTGCGGGCGATCCTCTGGATCGACGAGGACCCGGACGCCGGCACCGGCGAGGACGACGCCTGGTACGACCACCAGCTCGTCGGCCTGGAGGTGATCCGGGACGGCGTCGGCGTCGGCCGGGTCGTCCGCGTCGACCACCTCCCGGCGCAGGACCTCCTGATCGTCCGGCACGGTGAGCGCGAGGTGCTCGTGCCGTTCGTCTCGGCGATCGTGCCGGAGGTCGACATCGCCGCCGGGCGTGTCGTCGTCACGCCGCCCGCGGGGTTGTTCGAGGACCTCCCGGCGGAGCCCGACGACGAGGCGCCGGAGGCCGCCGACTGAGCAGATCTCACATCCGTGCGGGCGCGCGGTGAGATCACGGAGACCGTGCGGTAACACCCCGGCACACGCTGCGGAACATCCGTTCGCGATCATCGGGACATGCCTCCCGCAGCGGACACGACCGGCGCGCCCTCCGGCGCGGTGCGCACCGTCTGCTCCTATTGCGGCGTGGGATGCGGCATCACCGTCACCACGACGACGCACGCCGGCGGGAGGGCGCTGGGCAAGGCCGTCGGGGACACCCGGCATCCGACCAACGCGGGCCGCCTCTGCACCAAGGGCGCCACCCATGTCGAGCTGATGGCGGCGCCCGGCCGGATGACCACCGCCCACGTGCGTCCCGCGCGCGGCGAGACGACCGTGCCCACGCCGCGGCATGTCGCGATCGCGGAGGCGGGCAGACGGCTGCGGGAGATCGTCGACGAGCACGGACCGGACGCGGTGGCGGTCTACGTGTCCGGTCAGATGTCGACGGAGGCGCAGTACCTGGCGAACAAGCTCGTGAAGGGATACCTGCGCAGCCGGCACATCGAGTCCAACTCCCGGCTGTGCATGGCCTCCGCCGGCACCGGCTACAAGCAGTCCCTCGGCGCGGACGGGCCGCCCGGCTCCTACGAGGACCTCGATCACGCCGACCTGTTCCTCGTGATCGGCTCCAACATGGCCGACTGCCACCCCATCCTGTTCCTGCGGATGGCGGACCGGCTGAAGCGGGGCGCGAGGCTCATCGTGGTCGACCCGCGCCGCAGCGCGACCGCCGACCGCGCCGACCTGTACCTGCCGATCGCCCCCGGCACCGACCTGGCGCTGCTGAACGGCCTGCTGCATCTGCTCGTGGCCGACGGGCGCATCGACGAGGAGTTCATCGCCGCGCACACCGAGGGCTGGGACCAGCTGGCGGCGCTGCTGGCGGACTATCCGCCGGAACGGGTCGCGGGGATCACCGGGCTGCCCGAGGCCGACATCCGCACCGCGGCCCGCTGGATCGGCGAGGCGGGGGAGTGGATGACCCTGTGGACGATGGGGCTGAACCAGTCCACGCAGGGCACCTGGAACACGAACGCGATCTGCAACCTGCACCTGGCCACCGGCGCGATCTGCCGTCCCGGCAGCGGTCCCTTCTCGCTGACCGGCCAGCCCAACGCCATGGGCGGGCGCGAGATGGGCTACATGGGCCCGGGACTGCCCGGACAGCGGGCCGTGTTCAGCGCGGCCGACCGCGCTTTCGCCGAGGAGGTGTGGCAGCTGGCGCCGGGGACCATCCGGGCCGAGTCCGGCACCGGCACGATCGATATGTACCGCGCGATGGCGGCGGGGGAGATCAGGGCCGCCTGGATCATCTGCACCAACCCGGTGGCCTCGGTGGCCAACCGGCGCACGGTCATCGAGGCGCTGGAGGCCGCCGAGCTGGTGATCGTGCAGGACGTGTTCGAGGCGACGGCGACCGGCGCCTACGCCGACATCCTCCTGCCGGCGTCCCTGTGGGTCGAGGCGGAGGGCGTCAGCGTGTCGAGCGACCGCACCATGACGCTGGTGCAGCGCGCGATCGACCCGCCCGGCGAGGCGCAGCCGGACTGGATGACGATCTGCGACCTCGCCCGGGCGATGGGCTATGACCGGGGCTTCGACTTCACGTCCGCCTCGGAGGTGTTCGACGAGATCCGGCGGTTCTGGAACCCGCAGACCGGATGGGACGTCCGCGGCGTCGACTACGAGCGGCTGCGCCGCGGCCCCGTGCAGTGGCCGGCGCCGCCCGGCGACACCGCCGACCGGCATCCGATCCGCTACCGCAACGACGGGGTGAGCCAGAGCCTGCACCGCGAGGCCGACGGCGGCGTCCCTCGCCTCGCGTTCGCGACGCCGAGCCGTCGCGCCCAGTTCCTGGCACGACCGCACCTGGGGCCTGCGGAGCTGCCCGACGACGACTACCCGATGGTGCTGAACACCGGCCGGCTGCAGCACCAGTGGCACACCATGACCAAGACCGGCAGGATCGCCAAGCTCATGCGGCTGAACCCGGACCCGTTCGTCGAGATCCACCCGCTGGACGCCGAGCGGCACGGCATCGCGGCGGGCGATCAGGTCGAGCTGGCCTCCCGCCGGGGCCGGGCGGTGCTGCCGGCGGTGATCAGCGACCGGGTGCGACCCGGGAACTGCTTCGCGCCGTTCCACTGGAACGACGAGCACGGTGAATACCTCACCGTCAACGCGGTCACCAACGACGCCGTCGACGCCGACTCGCTGCAGCCGGAGTTCAAGTACGCCGCGGTCGCGCTGCGGCGGGTCGGACCGAAGGCGGCGGCGTCGGGCACGGCACCCGAGCTCACGGAGCTCGAGCGCGTCTACGTGGGCGGCTTCCTCGCCGCGCTGGAGGCGGAGCCGCCCGGCGCCGGCTCGCTCCCGGTGCTGCCCGGGTCGGCACCGCTGCGCGACGTTCCGCGCGTCTGGTTCGAGGGCGTGCTGGCCGGCCGGTACTCGCGTGCCGCCGTGCCGGTGGCCGGCCCGGCGGCTCCCGGCCCCACGGCGGAGGAGGTCCTGCTGCTCTGGGGCTCGCAGACCGGCAACGCGCAGGAGATCGCCGAGCGCTGCGCGGCGACGCTGTCCGCCGCCGGTGTGGCGACGCGGACGATGAGCATGGCCGAGGTCGCGCCCGCCGACCTGGCCGGCGCCCGCCGGATGCTGGTGGTGACCTCGACCTTCGGCGACGGCGGGCCGCCCGACAACGCCGCCGGCCTGTGGGACCGGCTGCGCGCCGAGGACGCGCCACGGCTGACCGGGCTCGAGTACGCGGTGCTCGCGATCGGCGACCCGAGCTACGACGACTTCTGCGGGCACGGCCGGGAGCTGGACACGCGACTGCAGGCGCTCGGCGCGACCGCGCTGCTGTCGCGCGTGGACTGCGAGCCCGAGTACGAGGAACAGGCCGCCGCCTGGACCGCCCGGGTGCTGACCGCGCTCGCACCGGGCGCGACGGCCGTGCCGGCGCCGTCCGTGCCCGCGACCCGCCGGCTGTTCACACGTGCGAACCCGGTCCCCGTCCCGCTCGTGACCAACGTCCCGCTCAGCGCGCCGGGATCGGCGAAGGAGGTGCGCAGGTTCGGCTTCGACCTGCGGGACGTCGGCGCCGCCTACGAGGCCGGCGACTCACTCGGGGTCTTCTGCCCGAACCCGCCCGCCCTCGTGGCGGAATGGCTGGAGCTGACGGGCCTCGCACCGCGCACCGTCGTGGCGGTGGACGGCGAGGAGTGCTTCCTCGCGGACGCGCTGGCCACCCGGCTGGACATCACCCGCATCGGCCCGGACCTGCTCGCCTTCGTGGCGGAGCGCACCGCCGACCCCGCTCTGGGCGCCATGCTGCGTCCGGACGCGAGGAGCCGGCTGGCGCAGCACCTGTGGTGCATGCAGGCCGTCGACCTGCTGCGGGACCACCCGGTGCACGCCGATGCCGGCGAATGGATGACGGTGCTCGGCCGACTGCAGCCGCGTCAGTACTCCATCTCCTCGAGCCCCAAGGCGAGCCCGGACGAGGTCGAGCTGACCGTGTCCGTCGTGCGCTTCGAGACCGAGACCGGGCGCCGTCGCGGCGGGGTCGGGTCCTCGTTCCTCGCCGATGCGCCTCCCGGGACGGCGGTGCCGGTGTTCCTGCAGCGGTCCGCGCACTTCCGGCCGCCGGCGGACCCCGACGCGCGCATGATCATGGTCGGGCCCGGGACCGGCGTCGCGCCGTTCCGCGCCTTCCTCCACGACCGGCGCGCCGACGGCCATCGCGGGCCCAACTGGCTCTTCTTCGGGGAACAGCACGAGGCCACCGACTTCTACTACCGCGACGAGCTCGTGGGCATGCGCGACGACGGGTTCCTCACCCGGCTCGACGTCGCCTTCTCACGCGACCAGCGGCAGAAGGTCTACGTGCAGGACCGGATGGAGGAGCACGGCCTCGAGCTCTGGCGCTGGCTGGAGGAGGGCGCCCGCCTCTACGTGTGCGGGGACGCGGCGCGGATGGCGACCGACGTGGACGACACGCTCGCCACGATCATCCGCCGTCACGGCGGCCTCGACGAGGCGGACGCCGCCGCGTACAAGCAGGCGCTCGTCGCCGACGGGCGGTACGTGCGCGACGTGTACTGATCCCTACACTCGAGAGCATGCGCATCGACGTCGTCACGATCTTCCCGGAGTTCTTCGACGTCCTGGAGGTCTCGCTGCTCGGCAAGGCGCGCGAGCGCGGGATCCTCGACGTCCGCGTCCACGACCTGCGCGACTGGACGCATGACCGCCACCGCACCGTGGACGACACCCCCTACGGCGGCGGGGCCGGCATGGTCATGAAACCGGAGCCGTGGGGCGAGGCGCTCGACGCGATCGTGGCGGACGCGGCGTCCGCCCCGCTGTTCGTCTTCCCGTCGCCGGCCGGCGCCCTGTTCCGGCAGGAGGCGGCCCGCGCGTGGTCCCATCGCGACCACATCGTGATCGGCTGCGGCCGGTACGAGGGGATCGACGAGCGCGTGTTCGCGTACGCGGCCACCCTCGGCGACGTGCGGCTCGTGAGCCTCGGCGACTACGTGCTCAACGGCGGCGAGGTCGCCGCCATGGCGATGATCGAGGCGGTCGGGCGTCTGCTCCCCGGCGTGGTCGGCAACCCCGAGAGCCTCGTCGAGGAGTCGCACGAGGACGGCCTGCTGGAGTACCCGTCGTACACGAAGCCGGCTTCCTGGCGCGGGCACGACGTGCCGGAGGTGCTCCTGAGCGGCCACCACGGGCGGGTCGCCGAATGGCGCCGCGAGCAGCAGCTGGAGCGCACCCGGGCTCGGCGTCCCGAGCTGCTGGACGCCGAGCGTCCGGCGTAGGAAGCGCCGGCGCCGCTCAGATGCGCTGCCCGGCGAGGCCGCGCCGCGGGACCGCGTAGACGACCGCGGTCAGCACGAGCAGCACGGCGTAGGCGGCGACGAATCCGGCGAACGCGGCGGTGTAGCCTCCCGTCGCCGTCTGCGACGCGCTGAGCGCCTGCGGGACCAGGAAGCCGCCGTACGCGCCGATCGCCGCGATCAGCCCGAGCGCCGCGGCGCCCTTGCGGCGCATGGCCAGGCCGCCGTCGGCGGCGCGCGCGGCGAACACGTGCGGGATCATCCGATAGGTCGACCCGTTGCCCATCCCGGTCGCCGCGAACAGGACCAGGAAGCAGCCGAGGAAGAGCGGGAAGCTGTGCAGCGGCAGGACGGCGATGAGGGCCAGCGCCCCCAGCGCCATCGCTGCGAACGCCGCCACCGTCATGCGGGCGCCGCCCCACCGGTCGGCGAGCCGGCCGCCGTAGGGGCGCGCGAGCGAGCCGACCAGGGCGCCGAGGAACGCCAGCGAGACGGAGGCGGTGCCGACCTGGAACGTCGAGAGCTCGGGGAACTGGTCCGCCATGAGCTTCGGGAACACGCCGGCGAAGCCGATGAACGAGCCGAACGTGCCGATGTACAGCAGCGCCAGCAGCCACAGGTGCGGCTCGCGCAGCGCCGCGGCCGCGGCGCCGGGATCGGACTTCGCCGACGACAGGTTGTCCATGAACCGCCAGGCGCCCCAGACGGCGACGAGGATCAACGGGATCCACACCCAGCCGGCCAGGGCGATGTTCACGGTGCCGGCGGCGCCGATGGTCACCACGATCGGCACGGCGAACTGGGCCACCGCCGTGCCGATGTTGCCGCCCGCGGCGTTCAGGCCCAGCGCCCACCCCTTCTCCCGCTGCGGGAAGAAGTAGGTGATGTTGGCCATGGAGCTGGCGAAGTTGCCGCCGCCGAACCCGGCGAGGCCGGCGACGACGAGCAGCACGCCGAACGGGGTCTCGGGATGCTGCGCCACGATGCCGAGCAGGACGGCCGGGATCAGCAGCAGGGCGGCGGACACGATCGTCCAGTTCCGGCCGCCGAAGCGCGCCACCATGAACGTGTACGGGAAGCGGAGGGTCGCTCCCACCAGGCTCGGCACCGAGATGAGCCAGAACGCCTGCGACGTGTCGAGGTCGAAGCCGGCCGCGGGCAGCATGACCACGACGATGCTCCAGAGCTGCCAGACGATGAAGCCGAGGAACTCGGCGAAGATCGACCAGCCCAGGTTGCGGCGCGCGATCCGGCGCCCCTGCTCGGCCCAGAACGCGACGTCCTCCGGGTCCCAGCCGTCGATCCATCGTCCGCGGCGACGGACGAGGCGCACCGGCGGGGAGGTCTGCTCGATCGGCTCGGGGAGGGGCGTGGTCGTCGTCATGTTCTCTCCTGACGCAGGCGGTGCACGGGTGGGACGGTCGCCTCCCACGCTAGGAACCACGTGTTTCCACCCGCCTGCCGGGACGATTACCTGTCCGTCACGGTCCGGTCACGTGCGCGCGTGCGGCCCGGTGAGCCGGCCGTCACACGCGCGAAACAGCTCAGCGCCGAGGCTGCGTCGCGGCCAGCTCGGCGCACGCCCGCCGGTAGCGGGCGGCGACGACACGGCCGATCCGCGGGTCCGGCGCCAGCGGGGAGGTCGTCCGGTCGGCGCCGGCGGCGGCGACGATGCCGGCGAAGTGGCCGGGCGCGAGCAGATAGCTCGCCGCGAGCACGCGGGGCGCCCCCGCGGCCCGTGCTGCGACGACCGCGGCCGCGATGCGCGGC
>NZ_JASGEL010000011.1:0-8715 GCF_047606385.1 Microbacterium sp. | reverse complement strand
CGGCGCGCTGCTGCGGGTGTGCGCGCAGCTCGCGGCGCCGCCTCGGCAGCTCGTGGTGGTCGCAGCCGGGGCCGACGACCCGCTGCGGGCGGCGGCCGCGCACGCCGACGCGGACATCGTCGCGTTCGTGAGCCCGGCGCAGGCGGCCGCGTTCGCGGCATCCGGGTTCACCCTGTTCGAGGATCGTGGACTGCACGCCGGCCGCGCCGCCGTCTACGACTGCCACGGCTTCACGTGCCGCCTGCCGGTGACCGAGGCGGCCGAGCTGCCGCGAGCGCGCTGAGCCCGCGCTCTATCATCGAGCCATGTCCGAGGGGATCGAGCCCGGCGCCGGCTACTGGTTCGCCGACGCGTCCGACGCGCGCCGCCGGCGGGCGGTCGAGCTGCTGCAGGCGTTCCGTGCGTACCGCGCCGCGGAGTCCGCGATGCGCCGCCGCACCCGTCTGAAGATGGCGATGGGTGAGAACGACCTGCTCTCGCTGCGGTATCTGCTGCGCGCGCAGCGCGAGGGCCGGTCGGTGTCCCCCGTCGAGCTCGCCCGTTATCTCGGGGTGTCCACGGCATCCATGACGGCCAGCGTGAGACGCCTGGAGCGCTCCGGGCACGTCCGCCGGGAACGGCACGTCACCGACCGGCGCAGCATCTACGTGGTGCCGACCGAGGCGGCCGACCGTGAGGTGCGGGAGACCCTCGGCGACATGCACCAGGCGATGCTGGACGCGGTCGTCGATCTGACGCCGGAGCAGAACCGGGCGGTGCGCGACTGCCTCGACCGGCTGCAGGCGGTGCTGGACCGGACGCGTTAGATCCAGCCGGGGATCCAGTTGTGCAGCCGCCAGAACTCGTACGGCACTTCGATGGCGGTCCACACCGGGTACCAGAACGCCGAGACGAGGGTCGCGACGATCACGAACACCCAGACCACGCGCTGACCCGCGAGGCGACGTTCCGGCAGGGCGGAGCCGGCGATCGCACGTGCGGCCAGCGCGACGCCGACGACCATGAACGGCAGGATCGCGATCGTGTAGAACTGGAAGATCGTCCGCTCCGGGTAGAACAGCCAGGGCACGTAGGTCGCCGCGATGCCGGTGAGCACGAACGCGTACATCGCCCTGCGGGTGCGGACGAACAGGTACAGCAGGAACAGCGCGGCGGCGCCTCCGGCCCACCAGATGAGCGGGTTCGGGATGCTGGAGATCGCCTGCACCGTGTCGCCATCCATGTTCCAGTACATCGACGTGGGGCGCAGCAGCGCCGGCCACTGGATCGCCGGGCTCGCATAGCTGTGCGGCGTCGTGAGGTTGACATGGAAGTTGTACATCGCGACGTGGAACTTCCAGAGGCTCTGCAGCGGCAGCGGCACCCACGACCAGAACCCGGTCGCCGGATCGCTCACCGCGCTCTGCCGGTCGTAGCCGCCCTCGGTGGCCAGCCAGCCGGTCCAAGAGGAGAGGTAGACCACGAACGCGACGGGCACGAGGTACAGGAACGCGACGACGCCCTGCCGCAGAGAGTCGATCGGCCACATCGTCACACGCAGCCGGCACCGGGCGACCATGTCGGTCACGACGACGTAGACGCCCAGCGCGGCCAGGGCGTACAGGCCCGACCACTTCACGGCGGTCGCCGCGCCCGCCGCCGCGCCCGCCGCGACGAGCCACGGCCGGTTCCACAGCATCGGGCCCCACCACGGCTCGTCGGCGCGTCCCGCCAGGGCGCGTTCGAGCCGCGCGGTGTGCCACCGCTGGTCGAACAGCACGAACCAGAACGAGAGCAGGATGAAGAACGCGAGGAACCCGTCCAGCAGCGCGACCCGGCTGAGCACGATGGCCAGGCCGTCGATCGCCATCAGGAACCCGGCGAGCACAGCGACCGGGGTCGAGCGCGTGAGGGTCCTCGTCACGAGATAGACCAGCAGCACCAGGGCGGTGCCGAACACGGCGCCGGCGACGCGCCAGCCGAACGGGTCGCTCGCGCCGAACAGCCACATCCCGAGGCCGATGATCCACTTGCCGAGCGGCGGGTGCACCGAGAAGCTGCCGCCGGTGAGGTAGATGTCCGTGTCGCCGGCGACGAACGCCTCGTCCGCGCCGTTCGGCCAGTTGGCGGTGTAGCCGAGGTTCCACTGCGACCAGGCGTCCTTGACGTAGTACGTCTCGTCGAAGACGATCGCGTCGGGATGGCCGAGATTCCAGAACCGCAGGACGCCGGCCAGCAGCGTCACCGCGACGGGCGCCCAGATGTCGAGCCGCCGAGAGGCCAGAGGACTGGTGCGGATACGCTCCATCACGCGGTCGTACCGTGAGGGCCGGACCTCGTCGATCAGCAGAGGGTCGGTGCTGGCGGTCACGCGCCCAGCCTATGCTGGCCCGGTGATCATCCTCGCGGCGACTCCGATCGGGAACCTGGGGGACGCGTCGACGAGGCTCGTGGCGGCGCTGGAGGCCGCCACGGTGCTCGCCGCGGAGGACACCCGCACCGCGCAGCGGCTGCTGGCCGGGCTGGGCATCGCGAACCGCCCGCGCCTGGTGGCGCTGCACGACCACAACGAGAAGCAGAAGGCCGCCGAGCTCGTGGCCCTGGCCGCCGCCGAGGACGTCCTGGTCGTCAGCGACGCCGGGATGCCGACGGTCAGCGACCCCGGTTACTCCCTCGTCGCCGCGGCGGCCGCGGCAGGGGTCGCGGTCACGGCGATCCCCGGTCCCTCGGCGGTGCTCACCGCGCTGGCCGTGTCCGGGCTGCCGACGGATCGGTTCTGCTTCGAGGGGTTCCTCCCGCGCAAGGCCGCCGAGCGGCGTGCGCTGTTGGCGGAGCTGGCGGCCGAGCGGCGCACGCTCGTGTTCTTCGAGAGCCCGGCGCGGCTCGCGGTGTCCCTCGCCGACCTGGCCGCGTCGTTCGGCGATTCGCGCCGTGCGGTGGTGTGCCGGGAGCTCACCAAACTGCACGAGGAGGTGCGCCGCGGCACGCTCGCCGAGCTCGCCGCGTGGGCGGAGGGCGGCGTGCGGGGCGAGATCGTCGTGGTCGTGTCCGGCGCCGCGGCGCGGACGGTCGCCTTTCCGGACGCCGTGACCCAGGTGCTGGAGCTCACCCGCGACGGGATGCGACTGAAGGACGCCGCCGGCGAGGTCGCCGCGCACACCGGTCACTCCTCGCGCGAGCTGTACCAGGCCGCACTCGCCGTCCGCGGCTGAGCGCTCGCGAGCCCCGGTCCGCGTCCCGTCTCGATCCACGTCCCGTCTCGATCCGCGTCGCGTCCCGATCCTCGTCCCGATCTCTCGCCCGGTCCGTCACGATCCCGGGCGCGTCTCACACACCCAGATTCCGCATTGAACTTCCTGCTCACACGGCGCCGGTGTGGTCATTGAACTTCCCGTTCACACAGTGGGTCGTGTCGGCGACCGTTGCGTCCTCGTGCTCGAGCGCTTTGCGCCGCGCGGTCGACAGCAGATGCTGTGTGAGCAGGAAGTTCAATGGCGCTGCGGCTGTCGCCCTGTCGCGCCCGGAACGCGGAGCCGGCGTGTGTGAGCAGGAAGTTCAATGCGGAATCCGCGATGTGTAGCACCTGACCGCGCCGCGCCAGACCGTGTCGCACCTGACCGTGTCGCGCCAGGCCGTGCCGCGCCAGACCGTGCCGCTCGAGCGGGTGGCCGACAACGCGGTCGGGTTCGGTGTCGAACCCCGGAGGTAGCGTCAAACCATGGCACACCGGACCACGCACGGCGGCGATTTCCCGCCGCTGTTCATCGACGCGTTCCAGGCGATGGCCGACCCGGTGCGACGCCGCATCGTCGACATCCTGGCCAGTGGCGAGCACACGGCCGGCGCGATCGCCGCCGCCGCAGGCGGCGAGTTCAAGATCAGTCGCACCGCGGTCTCGAAGCACCTCCGCATCCTCCGCGACAGCGGAATGGTCGACGTCCATGCCGACTACCAGTGGCGCTGGTACTACCTCACCGAAGAGGGCCTCCGCCGCCTCGAGGATGCCGTCGCCGACCTGCGTGCGAAGTTCGAAGGCGGGCTCGGCTGGGACACCGGGCTCGGCCGGATGCGGGACCCGCTGGGCGACCCGCGCGTCTTCGACCACGCCGTGCGTCGAAAAGGCCCGGGTCGCGCATTCACCCCGGGCCGGCGCGGTCACCAGACCGTGCCGCCCACGCCGCCGGAATCGGACCTCGGCATGTATTGAGCTCCGCGCCCGAGCCGCCGTCACAGGCGGCGGCCGCGGCATCCGCCCCACCTAGAATCGTCGGGTGAGCAACGGCAGTTCCTTCTACATCACGACGCCGATCTACTACCCCTCCGATGTTCCCCACATCGGACACGGGTACACGACGGTCGCCGTGGACACGCTCGCGCGCTGGCACCGGCAGGCGGGCGACGACACTTGGATGCTCACCGGCACCGACGAGCACGGGCAGAAGATGCTGCGCGCCGCCGCCGCGAACGGCGTCACCCCGCAGGAGTGGGTCGACAAGCTCGTCGGCGAGGCGTGGTTCCCGCTGCTGACCAGCCTCGACGTGGCCAACGACGACTTCATCCGCACCACCCAGACCCGGCACGAGGAAGGCGTGAAGCGCTTCGTGCAGGCCGTCTACGACCGCGGCTACATCTACGCCGGCGAGTACGAGGCGCTGTACTGCGTGGGCTGCGAGGAGTTCAAGCCCGAGTCGGAGATCGTCGACGGCACGGGCGAGTTCGAAGGGCTCAAGGTCTGCGCCATCCACTCCAAACCGCTCGAGCTGCTGCAGGAGAAGAACTACTTCTTCAAGCTCAGCGAGTTCGCCGAGCCCCTCCTCAGGCTCTACCGGGAACGCCCCGACTTCATCCGGCCGGAGTCGGCGCGCAACGAGGTCATGTCCTTCGTCCGGTCCGGGTTGAAGGACCTGTCGATCTCGCGCAGCGCCTTCGACTGGGGCATCAAGGTGCCGTGGGACCAGACGCACGTCATCTACGTCTGGGTCGACGCGCTGCTCAACTACGTCACCGCGATCGGCTACGGCGAGGACGCGGCGCAGTTCGAGCGCCGCTGGCCCGCGCACCACGTGGTCGGCAAGGACATCCTCCGCTTCCACGCGGTGATCTGGCCGGCGATGCTCATGGCCGCCGGGCTGGAGGTGCCGGCCGGCGTGTTCGCGCACGGCTGGCTGCTGGTCGGCGGCGAGAAGATGTCCAAGTCGAAGCTGACCGGCATCGCCCCCACCGAGATCACCGACGTGTTCGGCTCCGACGCCTACCGGTTCTACTTCCTCTCGGCGATCGCGTTCGGCCAGGACGGCTCCTTCTCCTGGGAGGACCTCGCCGCCCGGTATCAGGCCGAGCTGGCCAACGGCTTCGGCAACCTCGCCTCGCGCACCGTCGCGATGATCGAGCGGTACTTCGAGGGGATCGTGCCGCCGGCGGGACCGTACGCCGACGCCGACCTCGCGGTGCAGCGGACGGTGGCGGATGCGGCATCCACGGCCGATGCCGCGATCGAACGGTTCCGCATCGACGAGGCGATCGCCGCGATCTGGACCATCGTCGACGAGCTGAACGGCTACATCACGCTGAACGAGCCGTGGGCGCTCGCGAAGGACGACGCGCAGCGCGAGCGGCTCGGCACCGTGCTGTACACCGCGGCCGAGGGCCTGCGCGCGCTCGCCGCGCTGCTGTCGCCGGTCATGCCCGTCTCGACCGAACGGCTGTGGATCGCGCTCGGCGCCGCCGAGAGCCTCGGACGCCTGCACGACCAGCCGCTGCGCGACGCCGGTCGGTGGGGCCAGCTGCGCCCCGGCACCTCGGTCAACGGCCTGGCACCGCTGTTCCCGCGCGTCGAGAACGCGTGACATCGCCCATGTCCCAGTTCGGTGCGGGTCATGTCCCAGTTCGGCGCGGTATCGCAGTCCCAGACCGCGCCGAACTGGGACATGGGCGCCGGCGGGGCGGGCGGAGGAGCCGGTCGTGACCGATCCGTCGGCGCATACCCGGCAGCGTAAGGATGCTGCGCGCCAGCCCGCCTATCCGCAGCCGCCGGAGCCGCTCGCGGTCGCGGTGTACGACAACCACACGCACCTCGACATCGCGGACGGCGAGACCGGGATGTCGCTGGGCGAGCAGCTCGAGCTCGCCGCATCCGTCGGCATCGCCGGGGTCGTGCAGGTGGGATGCGACGTCGAGTCCAGCCGCTGGAGCGCGCAGGCGGCGGCGTCCGACCCGCGGGTGCTGGCGGCGGTCGCGATCCACCCGAACGACGCCCCGGCCCTCGCCGCGACCGGGCGTCTCGACGCGGCGATCGACGTCATCGACGAGCTCGCCGCGCAGCCGCGGGTGCGGGCCGTCGGCGAGACCGGGCTGGACTTCTTCCGCACCGGGGAGGACGGCCGCCCCGCGCAGTTCGAGAGCTTCGAGGCGCACATCGCGCTGGCGAAGAAGCACGGCGTGGCCATGCAGATCCACGACCGGGACGCCCACGACGCCGTGCTCGACACCCTGCGACGAGTCGGCGCCCCCGACCGCACGGTGTTCCACTGCTTCTCCGGGGACGCCGACATGGCCCGTGTCGCCGCCGACCGCGGATACTGGCTCTCCTTCGCCGGCAACGTCACCTTCAAGAACGCGCAGAACCTGCGCGACGCGCTCGCGGTCACGCCGCGAGGCCGCATCCTGGTCGAGACGGACGCCCCGTTCCTCACCCCCGTGCCGCTGCGCGGCCGCCCCAACGCCCCCTACCTGGTGCCGCTGACGGTGCGGTTCATGGCCGCCGAGCTCGGCGTGGAGGTCGACGAGCTGTGCGCGCAGTTGGCGGCCAACACGCTCGAGGTCTACGGCCCCTTCGACGCCTGAGCCGCCGTCGGCCTCCCGTGGCGCGGGCTCAGCGCGGCAGACGCAGCTCGCCGCCGATGGCCTCGGCGAGACCGTCGGCGATGAGCGAATCGATCGCGCGGTCCCGCTGACGCGGATCGGGCCAGTCGGATGCCGCCGCCACGGCCGGCAGCGCATGTCCGGGCGCCTCGCGCAGCGCCCGGAGGACGGCGCCGCGCGCCTGCCGGTCGCTGCCCTCGTAGCGCGCCTGCCGGCGCCGCTCGTCGCCGGTGTCGGGGTAGCCGGCTGCCCGCCAGGCGCACAGGTGCGCGATCGGGCATGCCTCGCAGCGCGGCGCCCGGGCCGTGCACACGAGGGCCCCGAGCTCCATCGTCGCGGCGTTGAACGACGCGGCATCCGCGTCGGCCGCCGGCAGCAGCGCGGCCATCGCGTCGAGATCGCGTCGCGACGCCGGACCGGGCTGCGACCGTCCCTCGACGGCGCGGGCGATGACCCGCCGCGTGTTGGTGTCGACCACGGGATGCCGGTCGCCGTAGGCGAACACCGCCACCGCGCGGGCGGTGTAGTCGCCGATCCCCGTCAGCGCCAGCAGCGCGTCCACATCGCGCGGCACCACGCCGCCGTGCCGGTCGCGGATCTCCACCGCCGCCCGATGCAGCCACAGGGCCCGCCGCGGATAGCCGAGGTTCGCCCAGCGGCGCACAGCGTCGGCCGGGGGAGCGGCGGCGAGGTCGGCAGGCTCCGGCCAGGCGGTCAGCCACTCCGCCAGGCGCGGGATCACCCGCGTCACCGGGGTCTGCTGCAGCATGAACTCGCTGACCAGCACGCCCCAGGCGCCGTATCCGGGGGCCCGCCACGGCAGGTCGCGCGCGGCGGTCCGGTACCACGCCAGCAGGGGAGCGGCGAGGTCCGGAGGCACCCGCTCAGCCTAGGCGCGCGAACGGCGCCTCCGCGGGCGACCGGCTACGCCTCGCCGGCGATCCGCCCGGTGGCGAGCTGCTGGTGCATCAGCCGCCGCATCGCGAGCAGCACCGGCTCGTAGAGCGCCGTCCCGAGGACGGCATAGCTGACGGCGTCCCCGGCAGGCAGCGTGCGGGTGGGAGCCACCTCGGCACGTGCCAGCGCGGCGATCGCGTCGGCGTACCTGCGGGCGGTCGCCGCATCCCACGTCAGCCCCGCCGCGCGCACGCCGTCGATCGCGACCGCGAGCTGCGCGGCGGCCGGGAACATCGGGTCGAGCTCGAGTCCGAGCCACCCGGCGGCCTCGTAGGCGGGTCCCAGGTCCACGCTCTCGGCGTCCACGTACGGAGGCAGCGCGGCCACGGCGGCGCCGATGGCACGCACCGGGTCGTCGTCCGGCATGTCGATCGCGCCGAGCACCTCGCGCACCTTCGCCAGCGGCAGGCCGGCGACGCGCGTGAGCGCATCGATCAGCCGCACCCGCTCGGCGTGGGCGTCCTCGTACTCGGCCTGCGTCGCGGCCGTCGCCCGGCCGCGGGGCAGCAGCCCCTCGCGCAGGTAGAACTTCAACGTCGGGATGCCGACGCCGGTGGCGGACGCGAGCTCGGAGATCCGCAACTTCCCTCCCTGATCCGTAATGGATAGTATCAGTATCTATATTGGACATCGCCACTATCCAATCATGGAGGGATCATGATCTTCGTCGTCACCGTCGTGGTCGGCGCGATCGGCATGCTGCTTCACCTGCTCGGCGCGCCGGGCTTCGGCGCGCCGGTGGCCGTGCCGATCGCCGCCGTCGTCGCGATGTGCGCGATGGGGGTGATCGCGCGCCTCCTGCCGCCGCGCCGCGCCGCGCTGGTGGCGATGGTGCCCGCCGGCCTGCCCCGACCCGACCTGGTGGTGTGGGCGACCGGCGTGTGCGAGGCCGCGGGCGCGGTCGGCGTGCTGCTGCCG
>NZ_JASGEL010000010.1:0-3891 GCF_047606385.1 Microbacterium sp. | reverse complement strand
GCTCGCCCGGGTCGGGCTGCCGGATGCCGGCCCGCACCGGCCCGCGGACCTGTCCGGCGGCCAGCAGCAGCGGGTGGCGGTCGCTCGCGCGCTCGCGGCATCCCCGTCGCTCGTGCTGCTCGACGAGCCGCTGACCTCGCTCGACACCGGCACGGCGGGGGAGATCCGGGCGCTGCTGGCCGAGCTGCTCGCGGATCTCACGTGCGTGCTCGTGACGCACGACGCCGTGGACGCCGTGGCGCTGGCCGCCCGCGTGTGCGTGCTGGAGGACGGCCGCGTGACCCAGGTCGGCGCGGTGCGCGACGTGTTCGCCGAGCCGGCGACGGCGTTCGTCGCCGAGCAGGCCGGGCGCAACCGGGTGATCGGGGTCGTCGCGGACGGGGTGTGGCGGGCGGAGGGGCTGCGGATCCCCGTCCCCGGCGTCGCCGACGGACCCGCCGCGGCGGTCTTCGCGCCGAGCGCGGTCGCCGTCGCCGCGGTCGACGGCGCCGTGCGCTGGCGGGCGCGCGTCACCCGTGTCGAGCAGACGATCGGCGGCGCGCGGGTGCACGCCGCGGTGCCGCCGCTGGCCGTCGACGTGCCGCTCGCGGAGTGGGCGCAGCATCCCCTCGCCCCCGGCGACGAGATCGAGCTGTCGCTGGATCCGGCCGCGGTGAGGGTGTTCGCGAGCTGAGGGGGTGCCCGCGGCGCGCCCCGCCCGCCCGGAAGGTCAGCCGCTCGGCGCAAGACACAGGACGAACGCGCGGATGCCACCGCTGAAGGCGCTTGGCGCGGCGTGTCGACGCGAGTGTCCTGTGTTTTGCGCCGGGGTCGGGCCCGAGGGCCGATGCGGTGCCCGCCGGGGGTCAGATGCAGAGCGGATCGCCGAGGTCTATCCGTTCGCCGTCGACCGTGAAGCTGCCCTCGGCGCAGATCAGGGTGTCGGGGCTCGGGCGGACGAGCAGCGTCGTGTAGGCGCCCTGCACGTCGTGCTCGGTCGCCTCTTGTCGTTCCCCGGAGCGATCCCGTCCGCGGTCGCCGCGCTGGTGTCGATCGGGGCGATCGAGTACACCCGATCGTCGTGCAGCTCGATGCGACCCCCCGGGCAGTCGACGTAGACGATCTCGACGCCGTTCGTCGTGGTGGGATCGCCGACCTGCGCGCCGTCGATCGCGTGGCGCACCTCATCGAGGGTTATCCCGAGCCGCACGCCGTTCATTCCCGACGCACTGAGGACGGACCGTCGCTGGTGGCCGCCCGCAGCTGCGCCGCGAGCTGCGTCGTGTCCGTCGCCGAGGAGGTGACTCCGCCGCCGACCCCGCCGATGCAGGTCATCTGCTGCTGCGTGGCTTCGTCGTCGTCCACCCCGAACGCGACGACATCGATGTCGACCGACGGGTGCTGCGCATGAAGGTCGGCGACCACCTCGCATGAGGAAGGGGGCGCGCAGGTGTCCACGCCGTCGGAGATGAGCACGATATGCCCGGCCTCTCCCGACGGCAGCATCGCATACGCCTGACGCAGTGCTTCGCTGATTGAGGTGTATCCGGACGGTTAGATGCCGGCGATCGCCGAGCCCGGTGCGGCGCGCTCGAGCGGCGCGAGCTGTTGCAGTGCGGTTATGTCGGAGCATCCCGCCGCCTGCTCCGACGGGGTCGTTTCCGGTTCCGGTGCCGAAGGCGAGAAGGCCCACCTCCATGGTCTGGGGCAGCGCCTGTTTGGCGACATTCATGCGGGTCACCCCGGACTGGTCTCGCGCACCATCGACCCCGATGCGTCCAGGATGAACACGACCGGGGCGATGCCCTCCTCGGCCCTGGCTGGGGCGGCGGGCGCAAGGCCGGCAGTCAGCCCCGCGACCACCATCGCCGCGCCCGCGAGCGCTGCGGTCAGACGCCGCGTCCATCGCATGCCGTTCCCCCTCGACAGTGGTCTGCGGTCGAGCGCAATGCGCGGAGCGGGCACTCTGACCGCGGCCGTCGCCGCCGCCACGGCCCTCGCCGCTCGGTGGATGCCCCCGCTGGCAACCCACAGTAACCACGCAGCATGTCGGGCGACATGGGCAATATTCCCCGCGGAAGCCGCAGCCGCGGGGCGGACCAGAACACGGGATCCACCCACCGTCATCCACTCACCGTCGCAGGATCACGCCGATGTCGCAGCATCTCGCGGGAATCCTGCGACCGTCGCGTGATCCTGCGACGCCCGGCGCGCAGGTAGGCGTGTCTGCCCCGCGATGGCCGCTCCACGTATACTCGGATACATGGACGATCTCCGGACGATGCGTCTCACGGCCGGACTGACGCAGGCCGCGCTCGCTGCACGCGCCGGCACCGCGCGCCCGAACATCGCGGCATACGAGTCGGGCGCGAAAGCGCTCTCGCCGGAACTGCGGGCGCGTCTGATCGCGGCGATGCGTCCGAGGCCGTCGGAGGCGTTGGCGGGAAAGGAGGCCCGCGTCGCCCGGATCGCCCGTGCGCACGGTGCCACACGTGTCCGCGTGTTCGGCTCGACCGCGAAGGAGCGGGATGCCCCCGGGTCCGACCTCGACCTGCTCGTGGATCTCGCCCCTGCTACCTCGTTCTACGAGATCGTCGCCATGGAGGACGAGATCGCTGCACTCCTCGGCGTCGAGGTCGAGGTGGTCTCCGCGCGCACCGCGACGCCGGAGATGGTGCGGAGCGCGTTCGATCTGCCGCTGGCGGATCAGGTCGCTTGATGGCCGACACGGACCCGCGGGACGGGGAGCGGGAGGCGCGGTTACCGCGGAATCTCGCCGCGATCGAGGTGCATCTCCGCGAGTGCGTCGACATCGTCGAACGCGGGCACGACGCGTTCTTCGGTCCGGACTTCGTGAACCGGTACGCCGCTTACGCCGCGCTCATCCAAGTGGGAAACGCCGTGAAGGACCTTCCGAACGGCTTCCGCGCTGCGCATCCGCGGGTGCGCTGGCGTGCGCTGACGTACGTCCGCGACGAGGTCGGGCACATCTACGGCGACAGCATCGACTGGGAGGTCGTCTGGGCGGCACTCGTCGGCGACATCCCGGCGGACCTCGAGGCGATCGTCAACGTGCGCGCCGCGCTCTGAGCGTCCGGACGCGGGCGCGAAGCAGCCCGGACGGCGCGCAAAACACAGGACGAACGCGCGGATGCGGTCGCCGAAGGCGCTTCGTGCGGCGTGTCGGCCGGGGCGTCCTGTGTCGTGCGCCGGGCGCGGCGTCGGCGCCCATGGCGCGCCCCGCTCCCTCAGACCGTCCGCCCGTCCTCGATCCGCACCTCGCGGTCCACCAGCCCGGGAGGCACCGCGACGTGGGAGATGAGCACGACGGCGCGGCCGGCGTCCACCGCGCCCAGCAGGTCCGTGAGCAGGGCGTCGGATGCGGCCGGGTCGACGCCCGCGGTCGGCTCGTCGAGCACGAGCACCGGGAATCCGGTCAACAGCGCCCGGGCCAGCGCGATGCGCTGCGCCTGACCGCCGGACACGAGCGCGCCGCGCTCGCCCAGGGAGGCGTCCAGACCTCCCCGTTCGTGCGCCCAGCCGGCCAGTCCCACACGCTCGAGTGCGACCCACAGCTCGTCGTCGGATGCGGTGTCGCGCGCGAACAGCAGGTTCTGGCGCAGCGACTCGTCGAACAGGTAGGGCGACTGCTCGACGAGCCCGATCGTGCGACGCAGATCGTCGCCGCCTACGTCGCGAGCCTGCCTGCCGCCGATCTCGAACGACCCGTCGTAGTCGAGGAACCGCACGAGCACGTGCGCGAGCATCGTCTTGCCCGCCCCGCTCGGGCCGGTCACGAGCACCCGCTCGCCGGGAGACACGGACAGATCGACGTCGTGCAACCGGCCCGCGTCGCCCCGGCCACCGCATGCCGGCCAGCGCGCGCGCACGCCGCGCAGGCGCAGACCGGCG
>NZ_JASGEL010000009.1:0-30385 GCF_047606385.1 Microbacterium sp. | reverse complement strand
GGTCGCCCGCGCGTCGTGCGGACGGCATCACCCGGCCCCGACCGCGCCGGTCGCGCCGCCCGCCTCAGGCTCGGGCGCGCCGCACGGCCGCCACGATCTTCTCGCGGTCGGGCAGCGGCCGCGGCCGGCCGTCGGCCGAGAAGTAGACCCGGCAGGTGAGGGCCGGGACCACCTCGTCGGGCGGGTCGACGTCGCGGCCGTCGACCCGGATGGTCGGCGACCCGACGAAGCCCTCGTCCGCCGCATCCTCCATGGTGACCATCTGCAGCCGCACGATGCGCGCCGGGTCCTCCCCCGCCTCGTGCAGCACCGACGCGAACAACTCATAGGCGTCCCCGTGCGACGGGCAGCCGCTCCACCACAGCAGCTCGTAGCGCGACGCGCTCACGAGGCGGCTCCGCCGCTGCGCAGCACCGCGCGCTCGTCGGTGCCGAGATAGCTCGCGACGACGGCGGGGTCTGTGCGCACCGCCTCCGGCTCGCCCCGCGCGATCACCCTGCCCTGCGCCATCGCGACGACCTCGTCGCTGGCTCCCATGACGAACGGCAGATCGTGCTCGACGAGCAGCGTCGCCGCCCGCGTGTCGTGGACGATCCGCCGCACCAGCGCCCCGAGGCTCTCCACCTCGCGCTGGGCGAGGCCTGCCGCCGGCTCGTCGAGGAGGATCACCGACGGCCTCCGGCTGAGCACGCACGCCAGCTCGACCACGCGCCGGGTGCCGGTCGACAGGTCCGCGATGAGACTGTCGAGCCACGCCTCCAGCCCGAGCGACCGCGCCAGCGCGTCCGACTCGGCGCGCAGGCGGGCGTCCCGTCGCAGCCCGCGCGGCCACCACAGCATGTCGCCCGCCAGGGAGACCGGCGCGTCGGCCTCCCTGGCGAGCGCGAGGGTCTCCGAGACCGTGAGGCCCTCGAACAGCCGGGCGTTCTGGAACGTCCGCGCGACGCCGAGGCGCGCGCGACGGTGCGCGGGAAGCCGATCGAGCCGCACGCCGCCCAGCGTGATGCGTCCGCTCGCACGGCGCTCGGCGCCGCTGATCGCATTCACGAGGGTCGACTTGCCGGCCCCGTTCGTCCCGATCAGGCCCGTGATCGTCGCGCCTGCCATCGTGAAGCTGACGTCGTCGTTGGCCACGATGCCCCCGAATCGCACGCTGAGCCCGGTCACGGCGAGGGTCTGGTCCCCGCTGGGCCGCGGGGCGACGCGCCCGATCGGCGCGGCGGGCTCCGGCCGGGCCGGACTCGGACGCCACGCCTCGAGCCGTCGCAGGACCCGGCCGCGCAGCCTACGCAGCCCCGCCCCGATCCCCTCCGGGTCCGCCTTGATCGCGAGGAGCACGCCGATCGCCCCCAGGAGCGTGATGAGATTCTGGATGCTGCCCGCGAGACCGTTGACGAACATGCCCAGCACGACGGGGAACCCGATGACGCCCACGCCGGCCAGCACGGGTCCGGCGAGGGTCGCCACCCCGCCGATGACCACCATGAACACGAGGGTGATCGACGCGTCGGCGGAGAACTGGCTCGCCTGGAACGTGCCGAGCCCCACCCCCCACAGGCCGCCCGCCACCGTGGCGACCGCGCCGGAGAGGGCGAAGGCCTTCACCTTCTGCACCGCCGGGGAGATGCCGGTCGCCGCGGCGGCCACCTCGTTGTCGCGAACGGCTCGGAGGCGACGGCCGGAGGCGCCGCGCGCCACGCCGGCCAGGAGCAGCACGACCAGGATCAGCACCGCCAGGCAGACGAAGTAGTACGTCCGGCGGTCCAGCAGCGACAGGCCGAGCAGGTGCGGGCCGAACACCGAGATCAGCGTCTGGCCGGCGGGGTTGAGCAGGGCGCTGGGCAGCAGCCACGCCTGCACCGCGGTCACGAACCCGAGCGTCAGCACCGCGAGATACATGCCGCGGGCGCGCAGCGCGGGGATGCCGAGCAGCCCCGCGACCACGCCGCCCGCCACGGCGGCCGCGACGAGCGCCAGCGAGACGTCCCATCCGTGGTTGACCAGCAGGGCGACGAGATAGGCGCCGATGCCGACGAAGGCGAACTGGCCGAGCGCGATCTGGCCGGTCCAGCCGGTGATCACGCAGACCGACAGCGCGGCCAGGGCGTAGCAGATGATCTGGATGAGCGTGAGCTGGCCCGCGGAGGTCCCGATGGCGAACGGCGCCGCGACCCCGACCGCGACGATCAGCACGACCGTGGCGGTCCTCACCCGCGTGGACCAGCGGGTCAGGTCCAGCGCGCGCGGCAGCGGCGCCGTGGCGGGCACCACGGCGCCCGCGTCCTCCGCGCCCATGCGGGAGCGCCGTGCGGTGGCGACGACCACGATGACGAGCACGACGAACAGGAGCGCCGAGACGGTCCCCGGGTCGGACACGTTCGCGTAGAGGAACGCCTGCAGGATGCCGAGGAGCACGCCCGCCATCGCGGCGCGGCTCAGCGACCAGAAGCCGCCGGCGAGCGCGGCCGTGAAGGCCATGAGGAGCATCGAGGTGCCCTGCGACGCCAGGCCCGTGCCGGCGGCGACGCCCTGCACCGGGTTGTAGAGCACGACGGTGAGCGCGGCGAGGCCTCCGACCAGGCTGAAGACGACGGCGCCGACGCGATGGACGGGGATGCCGGCGAGCCGGGCCGCCTCGGCGTTGTCCGACGAGGCCAGCAGCGCGAGTCCGTAGCGGCTGCGGGCCAGGAAGATCCCGAGCGCCGCGGTGACGACGGCGACGACCGCGAGCATGGTCACGGCCGCGGCCGACACCGTCACGTCCCCGAACGTGAACACGGCGTCGGAGACCGCCGGGTACGCGCCGGGATGGCTCAGCGGCGGGAAGAGGTTCCCCGCCGCGGACACGAGCTGGGACAGGCCGAGCGTCGCGATCAGGAGCACCACCTTGGGGCGCGACGCCAGCGGCCGCATGACGATCCGCTGGAACAGGTACGAGACCGCCGCCCCGACCGCGACGCCGGCGACCACGCCGACCCAGTACGGCAGCTGCCACTCCAGGATCAGCCACGCGGTGACCAGCGCGCCGAACACGCCGACCTGCGCATGGGCGAAGTTGAGCACGCGCGTGGATCGGTAGACCAGCAGCAGACCGACGGCCATGAGGGCGTAGCCGGTGCCCTCGATGGCGCCCGTCAGGGCGGTGGCCAGCGACAGATGGACGCCGAGCAGATCGAGGCTCATGCCGGAGCCCCCAGGAAGACGGCGCGCGCGAGATCGTCGCGGCGCAGCAGGTCCGCGCTGGCGCCCTCGAAGCGCACACGCCCCTTCTCCATGAAGATCGCCCGCTGCGCGAGGTGGAGGGCGACGTTGAGGGACTGCTCCACGACGACGATCGTCATCCCGGCGCCGGCGAGCTGCTCGACCACCTGCATGAGCTGTCCGACCACGACGGGCGCGAGCCCGAGCGAGAGCTCGTCGATCAGCAGCAGCCGGGGCTCGGGCAGCAGCCCTTTCGCGAGCGCCAGCATCTGCTGCTCGCCGCCGGAGAGGGAGCCCGCACGGCGGGACCGCAGCTCCCGGAGCACCGGGAACAGCTCGAGCACGTGGTCGGTGCGCGCCGCGACCCGCCGGCGGTCGCGCCCGAACGAGAAGCACCCGGCCCGCAGGTTGTCGGCGACGGTCAGCTCGGGGAAGACGGCGTGACCGCCGTCGACGAGCATGATGCCCGCCCTCGCGCGACGCTCGCACGGCACGGCGCCCAGCGCTTCGCCGCGCCAGCGGATGGTGCCGGCGGTGGCGGCGGCGAGACCGACGATGGCCTTCAGGAGCGTCGACTTGCCTGCGCCGTTGGTGCCGAGCAGGGCGAGCGTCTCGCCCTCCCGCACCGCCATCGACACGCCGTGCAGCACCTGGATCGGGCCGTACGCGACCTCGAGCTCGTCGACCTCGAGCACCGTGGCGCTCATCGGCCCGACCACACGCCGTCGGTGGGCTCCCAGCCGCCGTCCGACCACGTGACCACCTGCAGGCCCGAGACGCCCGCCGGCGTGCCGGCCTCGAAGGTGAGGTCGCCGTAGCTGGCGATCCCGTCGACATGCCCGAGTCCTTCGACGGCGGTCGCGAACGCCGCGCCGCTGAACGCGGTGTCGCCCAGTGCCGTCAACGCCTTGCCGAGCACGGTGACCAGGTCGCAGGCCTGCAGCAGGGTCTGGTAGTTCGTGGACCCGGCCACGAGCGTCTCGCCTCCTTGCGTCTCGTATCGATCGGCGCAGGTGGATGCCGCGTCGCCGCCCGCGTCGGCGCCGAACGTGCGCTGGGTGAGGGCGGACGCCTCGAGGTCTGCCGGATAGGCGGCGGCGAACGTCTCGGCCACCGCGTAGTTCAGGTCGCTCGCGATCACCGGCGCGCTCCAGCCCGCGCTGGACTCGCCGCCGAGGAACTGCATCAGGTTCGCCGACGGCGTGGCGTCGACGATGACGTCGACTCCCGCCTCCTTCATCTGTGTGATCTCCGTCGGGATCTGCTGGGCCACCGCCTGCAGGTCGGACGTCAGGGTCGTCACATGCGCCACCTCGACGCCGGCGTCCTCCAGCGCGGGCACCAGAACGTCGGTCACCGGCGTCGCGTCCCCGCCCAGCGCGTCGGTCAGCACGCCGACGGTCTTGCCGTCGAGGACCCCCGACGAGATGAGGTAGTCCGCGAAGCGCTCGGCGGCGGTCGAGGGCAGCTGATCCAGCGTGAGCACCGTGCCGGTGTCGATCGAATAGGCGGCCTCCGGCGCGGCGACGTCCTGCAGCAGGACCCCGCCCTGCTGCGCGACGCACTGGTCGCCGCCGTTGACGAACTGACCGCTGAGGACCAGGTCGTCCCGGCTGTCCTGCACGAAGTGGGCGCAGGCCGTCTGCGGCGCCCCCGAGTCGACGAGGTCGAAGGTGGCGTAGTCGGGGACCAGCGTGTAGCCGCCGGCCGCGTCGGTGCCCGAGATGGCGTCGAGCGCGATCGTGTACATCTGCTCGATCTGGTCGGCGGTCAACGCGTCGGGCGAGGCGACTCCCGCCTTCACGAGCGAGGAGCTGTCGGCGATCGGGATGCCGATGTGCAGCGTCCTGCCGCTCGTGTCGGTGCCGGACGCCGAGCCGCATCCGGACAGGCCGGCGGCGAGGATCGTCGCGGTGGCGACGAGGATCAGCGGCGCGGTGCGCCGGGTGGTGAAGGACATGTGAACTCCTCTTCGAGTCGTGGTGTCGTCAGGGATGGGTCGTGCAGGGGTCGGAGGGACGGCTCAGATGCCGCCCGCGGAACGGACGAGCTCGCCCGTGACGTTGCCGTTGCGTGCGGAGGCGAGGAAGGCGATCAGGGCGGCGACGTCCTCCGGCCGTGAGGCGTGGCCGGTCGGGATGACCGCCTCCGAGGCCGCGATCCGCTCGGCGGGGAAGCGGGCGACCGCCTCCTCGGTGAGGGTGAGACCGGGCAGCACGGCGTTGACGAGAACGCCCTGAGCGCCCACCTCGCGTGCGAGGGAGCGCGTCAGGCCGTGCAGGCCCGACTTGGCCGCGGTGTGGGCGACGACGCCGGGGTTGCCGACCGCGGCGTGCACCGTCGAGACGAGGACGATCCGTCCCCAACCGGTCGCGAGCATGCCGGGCAGCACCGCCCGCACGACGTTGCCCGGGCCCTCCAGCTGCTCGCGCAGAGCGGACCGCCAGCCGTCGTCGTCGAGGCCGGAGAAGGGACCGGGGCGTGGGAACGAGCCGGCGTTGGCGACCAGGATCCGCACCGGCGACCACTCCTCCGGCAGCGTCGCGAGCGCGTCGCGGACGCCGGCGGGCTCCGTGTGGTCGAACCCGACGGCGATCGCCCGCCCGCCGGCGCCGGCGATCGCCGCCACGACGGACTCGGCTGCGTCACGACCGGTGCGGTAGCCCACGAGCACGCACGCGCCCTCGGCGGCGAGCCGGGCGGCGACCGCGCGTCCGATCCCGCGGGAGGCGCCGGTGACCAGCGCGACGCGCCCGTCGATCCCGAGATCCATCAGGCCGCCCCCGCCCGCTGCACGAGCTCCAGCACGACCCCGTCCGGGCCGCGCAGGAAGGCCAGGCGCGCCCGGTGGTCGGCGGGGCCGACCTCGCCGGGAGCCCCGAACGGCTCGGCCCCGTTCGCGATCAGTCGCGCGAGCGCGGCATCCAGGTCCCGCACCGCGATCCCGACGTGGACCTGCCCGGCGGCCTCGAAGGCGCGGGCGCCCGCCGCGGGCCGATCGAACGACACGAGCGAGAGACCGGTGCCGCCGGGAACGCGCAGGGCGACGACCCGCATGCGCGCCTGCGCCGGTGTCGCGGTGAGCGCGAGCATCTCGGCGGGACTGCCCCACCCCGAGTCGAACGCGGTCTCCAGTCCCAGCCCCGCGCGGAAGAAGGACGCCGCCCGATCGATGTCCGCGACGTGCACGACGATATTGGCCAGCCCGACGACCGGCCCCGCCTCGGCGGTCGGCATCAGAGCGTCCACTTGATCGTGCAGCCCATGAGACGGGTCTGCGCGAGCCGCACCGGCTCGCCGGCGAGGACGTCGTCGAGGGCGTCGCGAAGCCACTGCGCGCGCAGCTCGGGTCGCTCCGAGTCGGCGTCCGGGGCGCCATGGTAGACGAGCCGGCGGTCCCGGTCCACGACGTACACGTCGGGCGTGTGTCGGGCGCCCAGGCGTCGCGCGACGGCTTGCCCGGCGTCGACGAGGTAGGGCGTGGCGAAGTCTCCCGTCGCGACCCGCGCGCGGGACACCGTCAGGGCGTCCGCCGCGTTGACGGCGGGGTCGTTCGCATTGATCTGCACCATGCGCACGCCGCATGGCGCATAGTCGCGCGCGACCGCCTGCAGCCGTTCCTGCCATCCCAGCGCCCACGGGCAGGCGTTGCAGGTGAAGACGATGACGGATGCCGCGGCCTCCGGATCGAACCATGTCGTCGCCGTGCCGTCCGTGTCGGGCAGCGCGAAGACCGGCACCGGCGTCCCGATCGCCGGCGCCGGCTGCAGGTCGCTCGGCTCGGCGTGCCGGGGACGGGGCGAGATGGTGGCGATCAGCCCGTCCGCATCGAGTCCGAGCTCGAAGTCCATGGCGGCCATCGGTCCCCCGGGACTCGGCATCGGCGCGCCGTCCGCATTGGCGAAGCGGACCGTGTACCGGTCGCCGCCCCGATCGATGAGCCGCACCGCCGTCTCGCTGAACCGGCCTCGCGGCATCGTCCCCAGCTGCGCCACCACGGCATCGACGCCGAGGCGCCGCCTGCCGTCGAAGTCGTATTCCACGTCGCTCGCGAAGCTCTCGCGGAGCCGCTCGGACTGGTCCGGGTCGGTGCTCGCCGCCAGCCAGGTGCGGATGGATGCCGGGACGTCCGGCTCGTGCGTCGTTGCCATGACGACATCATGGACGACTTTGTGACAGTCTGTCTACATTTATTCGAGAATCTGTCACAAGAGCGCGCGGAAGGCCTCCTCCGCGATCGGCCACCATTGCGCGCGTCGCCGCTCCAGGAGCACGCGGACTTCCAGCCCCGGCCAGTCGTCCGGCAGTCCGGCGGGGGGAAGCTCGGGGTCGGCGTGGGTCACCGCGTACCACTGCCGTCGCATCACGATCCAGGCCGCGAGCGTCTGCTCCGGATCGGAGGGCGACAGTGACGAGGCGACCTCGAGGAACTCCTCGTACACCGTGCGCGCCGCCGTCAGGTCCCATGCGGTCGCGACGAGCTCGGGCAGCGACGGGCGGTCGAAGGTGACCGAGCCGGACAGCAGCTGGAAGGAGGAGTCGCCGGCCAGCACCTCGACCGCCGCCTGCGCGCGCGGGCCGTGAGGAGCGATCCACATCCCGCCACCGAGCGAGCCGAACGTCTCCAGCAGCAGACGGTTGCGAGTGGCGTGCTCGGGATCGCGGTCCACACGTCCCCGGATCGCGACGAGCGTCCAGGTCCCGTCCCAGTCGGCGGCGGCGTCCCGCTGATCGGCGTCGCCGAGCATCCGCTGCAGCAGCGCACGGCCGTCATCCGACAGCAGCACCTCGCCGCGGCGGGCGACCGGCGGACGCTCGAGCGCACCGGCCCGTGCCGCGCGCGAGAGCGCCTGCCGGGCCGCGGCGGGCTCGAAGCCCACGATCTCCATGACGCGGACGACGGCCGCGTGCGGCAGCCCCCCGGTGCGCGGCAGGGCGAACTCGGTGAGGATCGTGCGCAGGGTCGTCGAGGCCGACGTCGCCCACCCCTCGTTCTGCCGAGCCATGGCACCTCCGATCGTCGCCCAGCTTAGGGCGCGCGATCTCCGGCGTTCCCACGCCCCGGCGACAGCACGCCGACCGTCCGAGCAGCGCGGGCGCGTCAGCGTGCCGCGCGCACGCCGACGCGCACGAGGTGCTCGTTGACGAACTTCCCCGCCGGATCCCACCGCTCGAACACGGCGCGGGCGTCGGCCAGGCGCGGGTGGACGGCGGCGAGGCGCGCGGCGTCGAATCCGTGCACCTTGCCCCAGTGCGGACGTGCGGAGAAGGGCTCGAGCGCCGCCTCGATCAGCGGGACGAGCGCGGCGACCTCGTCCGGCCGGTCCAGCCACGTGAAGTGGATGACGACCACATCGCGCTCGTAGGCGGGGCTCAGCCACAGGTCGTCGGCGGCGGCCGTGCGGATCTCGCTCCACACCAGGACCGGCCGGATGGCGTCGCCCAGCGCGAGGACGGCATCCAGCGCCGCCGCGCCCTGGGCGCGCGGGACGAAGTACTCGGTCTGGATCTCCGCCCCGAAGGAGGGCTCGCGATCGAGCCGGAAGTGCGGCAGCCGATGCATCCAGGGCCCGGGGACGCCGCCCAGCCCGGTGATGTTGTCGCCGCTGCCCAGCGGCGAGCCTTCGAGGGTGAGCCGCCCGCCCTGCAGTGTGTCCGCGACGACCTGGTCGTCTCCGGCCACCCGGGTCTTGACCCAGACCCAGCCGAGGTCCTCCGGCTCCCATCGGGTGAAGATCGACACGCTGTAGCCCGCTCCGGTCAGCGCGCCGAGGTCGGCCAGCGCCGTCTCCCAGCGGACGCCGCGGTAGAGGTCCTGCCGCACCCGGTACGAGGGCACGGTCTCGAGCTCGACCGCCACGACCACCCCGAACGCGCCGACTCCCACCACGAGCGCGGGGAAGTCGGGATCGTCCCGCCGCACCTCGCGCACCTCGCCGTCGGCGTCGACGACCCGCAGCGCGGTGACGGCGGTGCTCAGCACGCCGTTCCGGTCGCCCGAGCCGTGCGTGCCGGTCGCCGTCGATCCGGCGACGCCGATGTGCGGCAGCGATCCCATGTTGAACAGGGCTCGGCCCCGCGCCTCCAGCGCCGGCGCGAGGACGCCGTAGCGGGTGCCGGCCCAGGCCCACACCCGCTCGCCGACCTCGCCGATCACGCCCGCGAGCGCCGAGACGTCGAGGAGGGTGCCGGCGGTGTCCGGCAGGTCGGTGAAGGAGTGCCGCGTCCCCAGCGCGTGCGCGCGGCGGGCGCCGGCGACGGCGGTCCGCACCTCCGCCACGCTGCGGACCGCCTCGATCCGGGGCGCCGTGTACGCGTAGGTGCCCGCCCAGTTGCGTTCCATCCGCTCACTCCTGCTCTGCCGCGACGGCCGCTCCGGACCCCGTCGTCGAGGCGCGCACGACCAGCTCGGGATGGAACATGACGTGCTCGTGCTGCGGTGAGCCGCCGTCGGCGATCTCGGCGAGCAGGTCCACCGCGGTGGCGCCGATGAGATGAGCCGGCTGTCGCACCGAGCTCAGGGGGACGACGGCGGCCGAGGAGAAGTCGATGTCGTCGTAGCCGATCAGGGCGATGTCGTCCGGGACCCGCACCGTGCCGGTCATCACGAGCGACTGCAGCACGCCGAGGGCGAGCAGGTCGTTCGCGGCGAAGATCGCGTCGGGACGCGTGCGGGCGGTCCGCTCCTGGATGCGGTGTCCCGCGGCGCGCCCCGCGGCCACCGTCAGGGCGGGGGTGTCGATGAGCTCCAGCGTCGCGCCCGGCACGTCGGCGACGGCGCGCTGTGCGCCGTCCAGCCGGTCCGCGACCTGGCGGATCGCGACGGGGCCGCCCACGAACGCGAGCCTGCGGCGTCCGACCTGGAGCAGGTGCTCCGCCGCCAGCCGGCCGCCGGCCACGTCGTCGACGGCCACCGAGGAGACCCCCGGCTCGTGCGTCTCACGATCGACGAGCACGGCGGGGATGCCGCGCTGCCGCAGCCGCCGCAGCCGCGGCAGCGCCTCGGCGACCGGCGTGAGGAGCACCCCGAACACGCGCTGCTCCTCGAACATGTCCAGGTGCGTGGCTTCGCGGTCGGCGCGCTCGTCGCTGTTGGCGACCAGCACCGTCATCCCGCGCTCGGCCGCGCGCTCCTCCGCGCCCCGGGCGACGTCGGTGAAGAACGGGTTGCGCAGGTCCAGGACGACCAGTCCGATCGAACGGCTGCGCCCGGCCCGCAGCTGCCGGGCGGCGTCGTTGCGGACGAAGCCGAGCTCGTCGATCACGGCGAGCACCCGTTCCACGGTCGCGGCGGCGACCTTCTCGGGGCGGTTGAGCACATTGGAGACCGTGCCCACCGAGACGCCGGCGGCGTTCGCCACATCCCGCACGCTCGCCGCCATATCCCGCCCCTTCTGCAGCGAGCCTAGGGCACCGGTCGCGTCATCCCGCACGGAAGCCGTGACGGCCGCCGACGACCTCGTGCACGACGCCGTCGGGCAGCACGATCTCCGCCGGCAGGCCGTCCGGCAGCCGCACCTCCAGGTCGAAGACGCCGTCCGCGGTGCGCCACGACGTCTCGATCCGCCCGTGCGCGCTGTCGTACGAGGTGCGTGCCCAGTCGATCCCGGGTCCGGGCACGGGCTCGATCCGTACCCGCTCGTACCCGGGCGCCGCGGGACGGATGCCGCCGACCACCTGGTAGATCCAGTCGGCGACCGCGCCGAGCGCGTAGTGGTTGAAGCTCGTCATCTCGCCCGGGTTGATCGTGCCGTCGGGGAGCATCGAGTCCCAGCGCTCCCAGACGGTGGTGGCGCCCATCGTCACCGGGTACAGCCACGAGGGGCACTCGCGCTCCAGCAGCAGCCGGTACGCCTCCTCGACGTGGCCGGTGCCGGACAGCGCCCAGGTCACGAACGGCGTCCCGGCGAACCCGGTCGTGACCCGGAAGCCGGAGGCGCGCACGAGCTCGGCGAGCCGGTCGCCGGCGGCACGGGTCGTCGGCTCGTCGAGCAGCCCGAAGCAGATCGCGAGCGCGTAGACCGTCGCGCAGTCGGAGCGGACGCGACCGCCGGCCTCGACATAGTGCGCGACGAATGCCTCGCGGGTGCGCTCGGCGAGCGCGCTCCACCGCTCCGCGTCCTCGTCCCGGCCGATGGTCCGCGCCGCCTCCGCCGCGAACGACGCGGAGCGGAACAGGCACGCGGTGGCCACGACGGCGGGGTCGGCCTTCGCGGCGGCAGGATCGTGCGGCGAGGCGTCGGGGTCGAGCCAGTCGCCGAACTGGAATCCCTGGTCCCACAGCCCGGTCGGCGAGAGGACCCGCTCGACCGACTCCAGGTGCAGCACCATGGCCGGGTAGTGCGCGGCGAGCCGGTCCCGATCGCCGTACGCCTGCCACAGCGCCTGCGGCACCCAGACCGCGGCGTCGCCCCAGATGGCGGTGGCGCCGAGGGCGGGGAAGGCGAAGTCCTCGCCGAAGTTCGCGTACTTGAGCACGTCCGGGACGACGATGGGCACGATCCCCGCCGGCGAGTGGGCGGTCTCCTGGTACAGGTCGCGCAGCCAGCCGTCGAGGAAGCCGGCCGTGTCGAACTGGAACGAGGCGGATGCCGCGTACGCGGCGATGTCGCCGGTCCAACCCAGCCGCTCGTCGCGCTGCGGGCAGTCGGTGGGGACGCTCAGGAAGTTGCCCTTCTGCCCCCACACCGAGTTGTGCACCAGCTGGTTCACCAGCGGCTCCGAGCACTCGAAGAAGCCGGTGCGCGCCATGTCGGAGTGCACGACGACGGCGGTGAGGCCGTCGGCCGTGAGCTCGCCCGGCCAGCCCTCGACCTCGGCGTAGCGGAAGCCGTGGAACGTGAGCGTCGGCTCGAGGTCGTCCTCGCCGCCGGAGAGCACGAACACGTCGGTCGCCTGCGCGGCCCGCAGCGGCCGGGTGCCCAGCTCGTCGTGCTCGAGCACCTCGGCGTGGCGGATCGTGATCTCGGTGCCGGCCGGCCCCTGCACGGTGACGCGGATCCACCCGACGAGGTTCTGGCCGAAGTCGACCAGGGTCTTCCCGGACGGCGAGGTCCAGATCCGCACCGGCCGCAGCCTCTCGTGGCGCGTGATCGGCGGCGCACTCTGCACGACGAGCGTGCGGCGATCGACCTCGACCTCGCGCACCGCCAGCGGCTCGGCATCCGCCCCGCGCAGCCGGGCATCGATGGTCTGGCCGTTGTAGAGCGAGTTGCGCGTGATCTCGGATGCCGTCGCCTCCCAGTCGCCGGACGTGACCACGCGCTGCACGGAGCCGTCCGCGAACGTGACCTCGACGGCCGCGCACACCGCGATCTCGTCGCCGTAGTTCGCGTCGGCGCCCTCGAAGCCGAGGCTGCCGCGATACCAGCCGTTGCCGAGCAGCAGCTCGATGCGCAGCGCCCCCTCGCCGGCGCGCACCGTCGCGGTCACATCGTGGCGCTGCACGTTGAGGCGCCATTCGTAGGAGGTCCAGCCCGGGTCCAGCACGGAGTCGGAGACCGGCTGCCCGTCGACACGGGCCTCGTAGACGCCGTGCGCGGTGGCGGTGAGGACGGCGCCGACCACCTCGGTGCGGGCCTGGTCGAGCTCGGCCGCGAATCGGAAGCGCGGCGCGGCCTCACGCGGCGCGTCCGCCGCGATGAACGCGGCGTGATCGAGGACGGTGATCGGGGTGGAGACGACGGTGCTCGGCTCAGCCGACATGGGGGGCCTTTCTGGTCGGGGCGTGGGGGCGACGCGGCGAGGTCGATGCCGGGCCGCGGGATCGTCAGGCGTGGGCGATGGGGTGCTCGGCCGCCTCGGGGTCGAGCTGCTTCTCCTCGTCGAACTGGTTGCCGTGGCGGCCGCGGAAGGTGAGCCACGCCACGAGCAGGCCGACGGCGACCAGCACCGACAGCGCGAGATACAGACCCTGCGGGCTGACCGCGATCAGCGCGGGGGTCACGAAGGCGAGCAGGGCGGCCACCACGCGCGCGACGGCGATGATCGTGCCCTGTGCCGTGGAACGCAGCAGGGTCGGGAACGACTCCTGCGTCCATACCTTCATGATGCCCTCGAACGCGAACGCCCCGCCGAACGCCAGCGCGAAGTTCATCACGACGATCGTCGCCAGCGTGAAGCCGAAGACGGCGGGGGTGAGGTAGCCGAGCAGCAGCACGACGGCGCCCACGACGAAGAAGGTCATGCGATGGCGGCCGCCGACGATCTTCATGAACCAGAGCCCGAACACGATGCCCACCGGGAACGAGATCAGGCCGATGGCGGAGTTCGTGGCGACCGAGATGCCGGCGACGTTCACGGCGAGGTACGTGCCGAACTGACCTCCGGTGTTGGCCGCCGTGTTGGTGAGCGCGTAGAACACCAGCAGCGCGACGAACGGGGTGAGGTAGGGCGCCTTCAGCAGGTCACGGATGTGCACCCGATCGGCGCGGATCGTCTCGATGCCCTTCTCCCGCTCGGCGCGAGCGGCGCGCCAGCGCGCGGACTCCGGGATCGACAGCCGGCAGAAGAAGACGACGAGCGCGACGACGCCGACCTGGGCGAACAGCAGCTGGCCGCCGAGCCGCCCCGCGTCGCCGAAGAAGGTCGCGATGAGGACGGCGCTGAGGATGCCGACGGTCCACAGGATGTTGGACAGCCCGATGATGGCGCCGCGATTCCTGTCCGTGGCGGCCTCCGAGATCGTCGACAGCGACACCGGCAGGTCGGCGCCGGTGCCGAGGCCCGCGAGGACGATGCCGGCCAGCAGCAGCGGGAAGCTCGTGCTGAACACGAGCAGCGCGATTCCGGCCACGATGATCAGCATCGTGACCAGGAACACCGAGCGGCGTCCGAAGCGGTCGCTGATCCGGCCGCCGAAGATGGCGCCGATCGCGATGCACAGCGTGAGCGAGCCGCTCATGATGCCGATCTCGGTCTCGGTGACCCCGATCGTGTACTGGTAGATGACGAGGGCGATGCCCGTTGCGACGATGGTCGCCGAGTCGATGTACGACGCCATGCCGCACACCACCCCGACCCACCAGGAATTCGCCTGCCGGTAGTTGGATGTCGTGATGGCCATGAGTTCTCCTTCGAACGATCGGTGCACGACGACGGTGTCGCACGCGCTCACACGACGAATGTGTTGGCGGGGACGCTAGCAAGGAATGAATCGATTCACAAAGATGTCTACCATGCATCGCGGTGATGGCCCGGCCCGGTGTCGTCGCCGCGCCCCGTCCGGCTCCTCGTCGGCACGTCCGCCGTCAGCGGCGTTCTCCCCGCATCCCGGCGTCTTCTCCCGGCATCCGACGGCCTTCTGCCGGCGTCCGTCGGCCTTCTGCCGGCGCCCCCCGGACGGGCGACGCCGGATGGGAGCCCTGCGCCGCCGGTTGCGCCGCAAGGTTGCCCCCGCTACTCTTGAAACGATTCATTTTGACAAGGAGCCCTCGATGACGAGCACCCCCGGCACGCCGGTCCGCGTGTGCTTCGAGCTGCGCGTCCGGCCCGAGCTGGTCGACGAGTACGTCGCGCGCCACAGCCCGGTCCGGCCGGAGATGCTCGCCGAGATCGAGGCCGCCGGCCGCCGCAACTACTCGCTGTTCCTCGGCGCGGGCGGGCGTCTGATCGGTTACTACGAGACGGACGACGACGAGGCGGCCCAGGCCTACCTCGCCGCCTCTCCGGTCGCGACCGCCTGGGAGCAGGAGATGGCGCCGTTCTTCGTCGGTCTCGACGGGCGAGCCGACCGGGCCGCCGCACCCCTCACCGAGGTCTTCAACCTGCACGACCAGCTGACGGCATCCGCCGCCGGCACCCCCGACGAAAGCCCCGCATCATGACGACGCTGTCCCCTCAGAACCTCGACGCCCTGGCCCGGCAGGCCATCGAGCTGCCCAGCTGGGCGTTCGGCAACTCCGGCACGCGGTTCCGCGTGTTCCCCACGCCGGGCACGGCGCGCGATCCCTTCGAGAAGATCGCGGATGCCGCCGAGGTCAACCGGGTGACCGCGCTCGCCCCCACCGTGGCGCTCCACATCCCGTGGGACGTCGTCGACGACTTCGGCGCGCTGCGCCGGCACGCCGAGGATCTCGGAGTCGAGCTCGGCACGATCAACTCGAACACGTTCCAGGACGAGGACTACAAGTTCGGCGCCCTCACCCACGAGGACGACCGCATCCGCCGCAAGGCGATCGACCACCATCTTGCCTGCATCGACATCATGGACCAGACCGGGTCGCGCGACCTGAAGATCTGGCTCGCCGAGGGCTCCAACTACCCCGGGCAGAACGACATGCGCGCCCGACAGGACCGGCTGCACTCCTCGCTGAGCGAGATCTACGCCCGCCTGTCCGACGAGCAGCGCCTCGTGCTGGAGTACAAGTTCTTCGAGCCGGCGTTCTACCACACCGACGTCCCGGACTGGGGCACCTCGTACGTGCAGGTCGCGGCCCTCGGCGACCGCGCGATGGTGTGCCTGGACACGGGCCACCACGCGCCGGGCACGAACATCGAGTTCATCGTCATGCAGCTGCTGCGGCTCGGCAAGCTCGGCTCGTTCGACTTCAACAGCCGCTTCTACGCCGACGACGACCTGATCGTGGGAGCCGCCGACCCGTTCCAGCTGTTCCGCATCCTGGTCGAGGTCATCCGCGGCGGCGGGCTGAACAACCCGGACGTCGCGTTCATGCTCGACCAGTGCCACAACATCGAGGCCAAGATCCCGGGTCAGATCCGCTCGGTGCTCAACGTGCAGGAGATGACCGCCCGCGCGCTGCTGCTGGACCGCGAGGCCCTCGCCGCCGCGCAGACCGCGAACGACGTGCTCGCGGCGAACGCGATCTTCATGGACGCGTTCCAGACCGATGTGCGCCCGGCGCTCGCCGAGTGGCGCGCCGGCCGCGGCCTTCCCACCGACCCGATGGCCGCGTACCTCGCCTCCGGCTACCAGCAGAAGATCGAGGCCGAGCGCGTCGGAGGGACGCAGGCCGGCTGGGGCGCCTGAGCCCGAACCCCGCCGAGACCGGGGATCGCACCCGGACCACGGTGCCTCGCACTCTGCCTCGACGACATTCCCCCGCCTCGGCGGGCCCCACTCAGAAGGACATCGCCATGACCAACCCGACCGCCGCCGCCCTCATCGCGCGGAGCAATCGCCTGGGCGCCGACCCCAAGAACACGAACTACGCCGGCGGCAACACCTCCGCCAAGGGCACCGAGACGGACCCGGTCACCGGGGAGCCGGTCGAGCTGCTCTGGGTGAAGGGCTCGGGCGGCGACCTCGGCACCCTCACCGAGAAGGGACTCGCGGTGCTGCGGCTCGACCGCATGCGCGCGCTCGCCGGCGCCTACCCGGGCGTCGACCGCGAGGACGAGATGGTGGCCGCGTTCGACTACTGCCTGCACGGCAAGGGCGGGGCGGCTCCCTCGATCGACACCGCCATGCACGGCCTGGTGGATGCGGCGCACGTCGACCACCTGCATCCCGACTCCGGCATCGCGATCGCCACCGCGGCCGACGGCGCAGAGCTGACGGCGACCATCTTCGGCGACAAGGTCGTGTGGGTGCCCTGGCGCCGCCCCGGGTTCCAGCTGGGCCTGGACATCGCCGAGATCAAGAAGCAGAACCCGCAGGCGATCGGCACGATCCTCGGCGGCCACGGCATCACCGCCTGGGGCGACACCTCCGAGGAGGCGGAGGCGAACTCGCTGTGGATCATCGACACCGCCGCCGCGTACATCGCCGAGCACGGCAGGGCCGAGCCGTTCGGCGGCATCCGACCCGGGTTCGAGGCACTGCCGGAGGCCGACCGCCGCGCCCGCGCCGCGGCCCTGGCCCCCACCATCCGGGGTCTGGCATCCACCGACAAGCCGATGGTGGGCCACTACACCGACGGCGACGCCGTGCTCGACTTCCTGGCCTCCGAGAAGGCGCCCGCGCTGGCAGCGCTGGGCACGAGCTGCCCGGACCACTTCCTGCGCACGAAGGTCAAGCCGCTGATCCTCGACCTGCCCGCCACGGCGTCCGTCGACGAGCAGGTCGCACGCCTGCACGAGCTGCACGCCGAGTACCGGGCCGACTACCAGGCCTACTACGACGCCCACGCGACGGCGGCCAGCCCCGCCATCCGCGGCGCCGACCCGCTCATCGTCCTGATCCCCGGCGTGGGCATGTTCAGCTACGGGGCCAACAAGCAGACCGCGCGCGTGGCCGGCGAGTTCTACGTCAACGCGATCAATGTCATGCGCGGGGCCGAGGCGCTGTCGACCTACTCCCCCATCTCGGATGCCGAGAAGTTCCGCATCGAGTACTGGGCGCTCGAGGAGGCGAAACTGCAGCGGCTGCCGAAGCCGAAGACGCACCAGGGACGCATCGCGTTCGTCACCGGCGCGGCATCCGGGATCGGCAAGGCCATCGCCACCCGCCTGGCCGCCGAGGGCGCCTGCGTCGTGGTCGCCGACCTCGACCTGGAGAAGGCGCAGGCCGCCGCCGCCGAGCTGGGCGGCACCGACGTCGCGATCGGCGTGGCCGCGAACGTGGCGGATGCCGGCGGCGTGCAGGCGGCGATCGACGCCACGCTGCTGGCGTTCGGCGGCATCGACCTGGTCGTCAACAACGCCGGTCTGTCGCTGTCCAAGCCCCTGCTGGAGACGACCGAGAAGGACTGGGACCTGCAGCACGACGTCATGGCGAAGGGCTCGTTCCTCGTCTCGAAGGCGGCAGCGTCGGCCCTCATCGAGCAGAAGCTCGGCGGCGACATCATCTACATCTCGTCGAAGAACAGCGTGTTCGCCGGCCCGAACAACATCGCGTACTCGGCGACCAAGGCCGACCAGGCGCACCAGGTGCGGCTGCTCGCGGTCGAGCTCGGCGAGCACGGCGTGCGCGTGAACGGCATCAACCCCGACGGCGTCGTGCGCGGCTCCGGCATCTTCGCCTCCGGCTGGGGCGCCAACCGCGCCGCCACGTACGGGGTGAAGGAGGAGGACCTGGGCCAGTTCTACGCGAACCGCACCATCCTCAAGCGCGAGGTCGTGCCCGAGAACGTCGCGGATGCCGTGTACGTGCTCACCGGCCCCGAGCTCTCCCGCACGACGGGCCTGCACATCCCCGTCGACTCCGGCGTCGCCGCCGCGTTCCTGCGATGAGCGGCGCGGCGCCGAGGCCGGCGTCCCTCCCCCTGCCCGCGCACACGTTCACACGTCTGCGACGATTTCGTGTAACTCGCACCCATATATGTGGCGCAATTACCCGAAATCGTCGCAGGCCTGTGACGGATGCCGCAGGCGCCGCAGCGGGACGGGGGGACGCGGCATGAGCACGCGAGCACCCGGCGCCGTCGCCGCGGTCGACCTGGGCGCCACGAGCGGCCGGGTGATCGTCGGCCGCGTCGGGGCCGACACGCTCGAGATGGAGCACGTCGCCCGGTTCCCGAACGATCCGGTCGCCCTCGCCGACGGGCTGCACTGGAACGTGCTGGGACTCTACGGCGCGGCGCTCGACGGATTGCGGAAGGCGTTCCGCGCCGAGCCGTCGATCGCGAGCATCGGGGTGGACAGCTGGGCGGTCGACTACGCGCTGCTGCGCGAGGGACGGATGCTGGGCGAGCCGTTCCACTACCGCGACGCCCGCACCGCCATCGGCGTCCAGCGGGTGCACGAGCGGATGCCGCACGCCGAGCTGTTCGCGCGCAACGGACTGCAGTTCCTGCCGTTCAACACCCTGTACCAGCTCGCCGCGGAGCCCGCCGACCTCCTCGCGTTCGCCGACACGGCGCTGCTCGTGCCGGACCTCATCGGCTGCTGGCTCACCGGCGTCGCGCGCGCGGAGGCCACCAACGCCTCCACCACGGGCCTGCTGCGCGGCGACGGACGGGACTGGGACGCCGAGCTCGTGACCGCCCTGGGCCTGCCCGGCCGCATCCTGTCGCCGGTCGTCGCCCCCGGCGAGGCGCTCGGTCCGCTGCGTCCCGAGGTCGCGGCGAGGCTGGACGCCCCGGCCGGCACGACGGTCACCGCCGTCGGCTCGCACGACACCGCCTCCGCCGTGGTCGCCGTCCCCATGCAGGCGGATGCCGCCGCCTACATCTCCTGCGGCACGTGGGGGCTGGTCGGCGTGGAGGTCGACCGCCCGGTGCGCAGCCCGGCGGCGCTGCAGGCGAACTTCACGAACGAGGGCGGGGTGGACGGCCGTATCCGCCTGCTGCACAACGTCATGGGGCTGTGGATCCTCAGCGAGGCCGTGCGCGGCTGGGAGCGCGAGCAGGGCCACCGCATCGATCTGCCCACCCTCCTGGACTCCGCGCCGGACGTCGATCCGCGCAGCGTCCCGGTGTTCGACGTCGACGACCCGCGGTTCCTGCCCCCCGGCGACATGCCCGCGCGCATCGACGCCTGGTGCGCCGAGCACGGCCTCCGCGCCCCGCGCACCCGCGTCGACCACGTGCGCGCGATCGTGGAGTCGCTCGCGCAGGCCTTCGCGGACGCCGTCCACCAGGCGGCCCGCATCGGCGCGGTCGAGGTGCGCACCATCCACATCGTGGGCGGCGGCGCCCTCAACGAGCTGCTGTGCCAGCGCACGGCCGACCGTGCGGGCCTCCCGGTCGTCGCCGGGCCGGTCGAGGCCACGGCGCTCGGGAACGTGCTCGTGCAGGCGAGGGCCGCGGGCCTGGTCACCGGATCGCTGGCGGCGCTGCGGGACCTGGTCGCGCGGACCCAGCCGCTGCGCCGTCACGAGCCGCGCGCCTGACCCGGCGACGCAGTGCTTCGCCGGGGGCACGAGGCACGAGGCACGGGGCGGGGTCAGGGCGATGCGGGGGAAGGATGGATGCCGACGGCGGGCAGCAGGATGCCGTCGATGAGCGAGATGACGTAGTCGCGGTCCATGGGCTTGTGCTCGACGAGCGCCCGGTAGGCGGTCATCGACGGCACGAGCACCGCGAGCCGCTCGACGTCGGCATCCGCCCGGATCTCGCCCCGCTCGACGGCACGCTGCAGCAGGGTGCGGTTGGCGATCACGCGGGGCTCGAGGATGGCGCGGAACGCCGCCTCCGCCAGTTCCGGCTCGCGCGACATCATCGAGGCGACCCCGGCCATCACGCGCAGCTTGCGCTCGGCGTCCTTCAGCGGCACCGGCTTGACCATGGCGAGCAGATCGCCCCGCAACGTGCCGGTGTCGGGGAGCGCGGTCTGCGCATGCCCCGCTTTCAGGCAGGTCACGGCGTCCAGCACCAGATCGGCCTTCGACGGCCAGCGCCGGTACACGGTCGCCTTGCCGGCCCCGACCCTGGTCGCGACCGCGTCGATCGTCATGCCGTCGTACCCGCACTCGGCGAGGATGTCGATCGTGGCGTCGAGGATGTCGTCGTCGCGCGAGGCGTCGCGCGGGCGTCCCAGCCGCGACCTCACGGCAGCCTCCGGCTCGACAGTGGTGTCGGCTCGCATCATTGCGGACCCTCCTTCGATGCACGCCGCAACGGCGCACTCTCATGATACTTCAGAAACTCACTGGTTCCGAAACTTTTGAGTTTCGGATACGCTGAGTCTCATGACTTCTCCTCAGACCGCGACGCATCACGAGGTGCGCCCCACCACGCGCCGCTGGTGGACGCTCGGCACCGTGGGCATCGCCCAGCTCATGGTGGTGCTCGACGCCACCATCGTGAACATCGCCCTCCCCGCGGCGCAGACCGACCTCGGCTTCTCCGACGGCGACCGCCAGTGGATCATCACCGCGTACTCGCTCGCGTTCGGCAGCCTGCTGCTGTTCGGCGGCCGCATCTCCGACCTGATCGGCCGCAAGATCGCGTTCCTGGTGGGCCTCGTCGGCTTCGCCGCCGCATCCGTCATGGGCGGTCTCGCCGGCACCTTCGAGATCCTGGTGGCCGCCCGCGCGCTGCAGGGGGCGTTCGGCGCGCTGCTGGCGCCCACCGCGCTCGCCGTGCTGACCACGACCTTCACCATCCCCAAGGAGCGCTCGCGCGCCTTCGGCGTGTTCGGGGCGATCGCCGGCGCCGGCGGCGCGGTCGGGCTCCTGCTCGGCGGCTACCTGACCGAGCAGTTCGACTGGCGCTGGAACCTCACCGTCAACGTCTTCTTCGCCGCGATCGCGTTCGTGCTCGCCGTGGTCTTCGTGCCGCACGCGAGCCGCGAGGGCGCACGCCCGAAGCTCGACGTCCCCGGCACCCTGCTCGTCTCGGCCGGACTGTTCGCCCTCGTGTTCGGCTTCTCGCGCGCCGAGTCCGACGGCTGGGACGCCCCGATCACCTGGGGCTCGCTGGTGGCATCCGGCGTCCTGCTCATCGCCTTCGTGCTGTGGCAGCGCGTGGCCTCGCATCCGCTGCTGCCGCTGCCCGTGCTCGTCGACCGCAACCGTGCCGCGGCCTTCCTCTCCGTGCTCGTCACGGGCGCCGGCATGTTCGGCGTGTTCCTGTTCGTGACGTACTACTTCCAGAAGACGCTCGGCTACTCGCCGGAGCAGACCGGTGTCGGCTTCCTGCCGATGATCGTGATGCTCGTGATCGCCGCGCAGCTGAGCACGAACGTGCTCCTCCCGCGCCTGGGTCCGAAGGTGCTGGTGCCGATCGGCATGCTCCTGGGGGCGACGGCCATGCTGCTGTTCGTGCGGCTCGACGCCCAGAGCATCTACCTCGACGCGCTGCCCGCGCTGCTGCTTCTCGGACTGGCGATGGGCACGATGATGCCCGCCGCGATCCAGACCGCGACGCTGGGCGTCGACCGCCGCTACGCGGGCGTCTCCTCGGCCATGGTGAACACGAGCCAGCAGGTCGGCGGCTCGATCGGCACGGCCCTGCTGAACACGCTCGCGGCGACCGCGGCGACCGACTACATCGCGGCGAACACGCCGGCGACGCCGACCGCGGACGCGATGACGGCCCTGGCCTCGGACGCCCTGATCCACAGCTACCAGACCGCATACGTGTGGAGTGCGGGGTTCTTCCTGGCCGGCGCGGTCATCTCGGCGGTCCTGTTCCGCCGCAAGCACTACGCCGTCGCAGCGCTCATCGCGGCGCGCGAGGGCGCGGCATCCGCCGACTCCGAGCCGGTCGTCGCGCACTGACCCGCGCCTCGTCCCGCCTCGCCGGCCCCGCCCCGCGGGCGGGTGGCGGGGCGGGCGCGGGCGTCAACGCGGCGCCAGCAGCTCGCTCTCGAAAGCGTATGCACCGGGGTCGAATCCGCACTCCGTGTCGAAGACCATGGCGCCGGGCATCGACTCGGATGCCGCTGCCCACGGCAGACGCCCGGTGGTGACGAACTCGACCCAGAGGCCGTGCATCGTCGCGGTCAGCGCCGCGGGCATCGCGGTGCCGAGCACGCGATCCACGCCCGCCGCGTGCGGAAGCCCCCACGCGAACGGCAGGTCGTAGCAATGCGCCGAGAGTCCGTCCACGGGCGAATGGTAGGCGAAGTCGTAGAGCCACGTATGCTCACCCGCGCGCCCCGCGACGCGCTGTGAGGCGATGTGGACGACGGGACCGCGGAACATCGAGAGCACCGCCACCTGGCTGCCCGTGTACTGTTCGCCGACGCGCTCCACCTCCGCGGCGAAGCGAGAGATCGCGTCGTCGCCGATGCCCGCCGCGGTCGCGGCGGCGACGACCTCGGCCAGGCGCGTCCCTCCGGGGAAGGCGAACTCGTTGCGCGTCGCTCCGAGCAGAAGGCTCACCTCTGCGCCGCGGCCGGCGGCCGCGGCATCCGCGACCGGCACGACGCTGTCGCCGTCCACGACCGGAGCGAACGCGAGACCGCTGGTGGCCATCGGGTCCGCCGCGGTCGCCGCGAACACACGCTCGGTCGGCACGTCCGGCGCCCAGGCACCGTCCACCCGGTTGAACTCGCGCTCGTGATCGAGCACCGTCTCCTCGGGGACGCCGAGCCATCCGGCCCGCGTCGGCGGCACGGCCATCGCCGCCGCGAACGCCCGGCCGATCGGTTCCACCGTCGCCACCGCGAGGTGCCCAGCCGCACCCGAATGCGAGATCGCCGCACGGAACAGCCCGCGTGCGCGGGGCGAGGTCATCAGCGTCAGCACGCTCCCGCCGCCGGCGGACTGCCCGGCGATCGTCACCCGCGTCGGGTCACCGCCGAACGCCCGGATATTCTCCTGCACCCATTCCAGCGCCGCGATCTGGTCCAGGATGCCGCGATTGAGCGGCGCATCCGACATCCAGCCGAACCCGTCGAAGCCGAGCCGATAGGACAGCGTCACCACGACCACCCCGTCGCGCGCGAACGCCGTCCCGTCGTACCAGGGGCTGGCCGGTGAACCGGCGAAATAGCCTCCGCCGTGCACCCACACCAGCACGGGGAGCGCGGCGCGCGCATCGCCGGGCGCCGGGGTGAACACGTTCACGCTGAGCGTGTCATCGCCCGGGATGCTCGGCTCGGGGATCGTCGTGACCGGGCCGAAGGGACGCCGCTGCGGTGTCGGGCCGAACCGATCGCACGGCCGCGACCCGCTCCACGCCTCGGGTCGTTGCGGCGCGAGAAACCGTCGGGATCCGATGGGCGGCGCCGCGAAGGGGATGCCGAGGAAGGCCGTCACCCCGCCGTCGCGCTGGACTCCGCTCACGCGACCCGCGGTCGTGGTCACCTCGGGCGTCGTCGCCGCATCGACAGTCGTCATCTGGTGGTCCCCGTTCTCTTCGTTCTGGCGGTCATCGCTCATCCAGCGTCTCAGCGTACGGACCGGATCGGGAACACGAGGACCGACGACAGCAGCACCATGAGCACCGCGAACCCGAAGATCGACGCGTACTCGCCCGCGAAGACCGACAGCAGCGTCGCGGCGACGACCGGCGTGATCGCCTGCGGGATGTTGGTCGCCACGTTCAGCACGCCGAGGTCCCTTCCCGCGTCGCCTTGAGACGGCAGCACGTCGATCATGAGCGCGACGTCGACGGCCATATATGCGCCGTAGCCGAGGCCGACGATCAGCGAGTACACGATCATCGCCGACACCGTGGGAACGAACAGCGGAATCGCGATGCCCAGGGCCATCACGACGCTCGCGGTGAAGACGAACACCTTGCGCCGCCCGATCTTGTCGCTGATCCGGCCGAACACGAGAGTTCCCAGCACCAGAGTGACCATCGAGCACAGCGAGAGGATGCCGGCGACGCCGCCCGCAGCCACCGGGTCGAGGCCGAGACGGTCGGTGAGGATGTAGAACTGGTAGTTCTGCACGCCCTGATAGCCGAGCACCATCACGAAGCGACCGGCGAACGCCCAGGCGAAGTCGGGGTGTCTGCGCGGGCTGACCCAGAAGCCCTTGACGAAGGTGAGCCAGTTGAAGCGGCCGATGGGCAGAGACCGCGAGTCGCCGTCCCGGTTGACGAGCACGAACAACAGGGAGACGACGATCATGGCGATGCCGAACACGCCGTAGGCGACTCCGAGCTGGGCCAGCATCTGACCCGCGAACACGACTCCGGCGGTCGCGCCGATCGAGGTTCCGGCGCCGGCGAAGGCCGACGCGGTCGCACGGCGGTCGCGCGGGATGCGGTCGGCGACGATCGCCGAGAGCGGACCCTGGAAGGCGTTGAGCAGCACCTGCGCGACCACCCAGAGCACCGTGACCCAGAACACGCTGGGCGCGAACTGCAGCACGATCACCAGCACGCCGCCGCCGACACCGCCGACGATCAGCCAGGGGGACCGCCGCCCGAGTCGGCTGCGCGTGCGGTCGGAGAACGCCCCGACGATCGGCTGCGCGAACAGGGTGAACACCGCCGACGTCCCGGTGACGATCGCGAGGTTCGCGATCTTGTTGGCCTCGTCGAGCACTGCCAGCTGCTGCGGCAGCAGGATGCCGACGATGCCGGCGTACGTCGCGAACAGGAACAGGTTCGCGACCAGCAGCGACGCCACGAGCCGTTGGCGCGCTCCCCCGGCCACCGGGACCGTGCTGGTCAGCGCGGCAGCATCCATCCCCCCACCGGGCGCTGCTGACTCATGCAGTCGGGCGCTCGGCCCGGGTACCGCCTCGGCCACGGCCTCGGCGGCGATGTCTTCTCGATCTTCGGACATGGCTCCTCCTCGAGCTCTGCGGCGTTCCGTCGCCGCCGCAGAGTCCACGGTAGAGCCTTCGCTCCAATTATTTCAAGTTTTGAAGAAACTAATCTCCGAAGACCCCCCCGGCCGCCTCCTGCAACCCGCGTGGGTCGCGCAGCAGCTCCCGCCGCCACTGCAGCAGTGCGCCGTCCACTCCGGAGAACGGGCCGAGAGCGGCTGGGACGATACCCACCGCCGTGTCACCGGGAAAGCCGCCCAGAGAACTCACGCTCGCCATCGGAAGCTCCCGCAGCCGTTCGACGTGATCAGCGAGGTACCCGCCGACGACCGCGAACTGCGGCTGCAGGATCGCGACGCAGTTCGCCAGCGCGATGCCGATCCATCGGAGGGCGCCCGCCAACGCCATCGCCGCTGCGGCGTCTCCGGATTCATCGCGTCTGGCCAGTTCGGCCAGCGCCTGCGGCAGTCCGTGCTCGTCGCGGAACCGGCTGAGGCCGGCCTGCGCGACCACGACATCCGGACCCGCCACCGTCACCAGGCATCCGCGTTTCCCGCAGGCGCACTCGATGCCGTCGGGAACGACGACGATGTGCCCCGGCTCGAAGGCGATCCCATCGACCCCGGCGAGAGGACGGCCCGCTGTGATCGCGCCGCCGCCGATGCCGGTGTCGGACTTGAGATAGATCATGTCGGAGACTCGTTCGCCTCGAGACTGGAGCTCGGCGAATTCCGCGTACGCCGCCGCGTTGGCATCGTTGACGACGCGAGTGCCGAGCGGAAGATCGGGGATCCGTTCCCGCAGCAGACCGGACAGGTCCACGCCCACCCAGCCCAGATCGATCGCCATCGGAACGAACTCGTCCGGCTGCAGCACGGGCGCCGGCACCACCACGACCAGGAAGACCGCCGTCACTCCCCGCGCGGCGAGCCCGGTCCGCATCTCCTCGACGAGGGCGGCAAGCTGATCCGCGACCGCCGCGGGATCTCCGATCGGGGTACGTACCGAACGCACGTCGCGCAGCAGCGAGCGTCCGGCGAGATCCACGGCCGACAGACGCACCTCGTCGACGGCGAACTGCAGCCCGAGCAGCGCGATCGCGGCGCCGGCGATCTCGAGACTGCGGCGAGGCCGGCCGGGACGCAACTCTCGGGAACGCTCGGACGCGGCCTCCCGCAGAAGACCGGCGTCGCTGAGCTCGGAGACCAGCAGCGTGATCGCCCCGGGAGCGAGGCCTGTCAGGGTCGCCAGCTCGCTGCGCGCGATCGCGCCGGCGCGGTCGACGTGCGAGAGGACGAGGCCGAGGTTATGGGTCCGTAGATCGGAGGCCGAGAGACCGCCATCGGATGATCTCCTCATCCCTCGATTCTGCCAGCGCGCATGCGACCCCGGACGACCGGCCGAGGCGCCGCGGCTCACGCCTCGCGTGTGATCGTCACCCTCACGTTCAGCTTCGACTTGTCCGGCCCGGCGTACACGCCGCGCAGCGGCGGCACGTCGTTGTAGTCGCGACCGCGGCCCACGAGCACGTGCCGGTCGCCGATCTCGGTGTTGTTGGTGGGGTCGAAACCCGCCCACTCGCCCGCGAACCACTCCACCCAGGCGTGCGACTCGCCCGCCACCGCCACGCCGATCTCGGCGCCTGCCCGCGGATGCAGGTAGCCCGACACGTACCGGGCCGGGATGCCGACCGCCCGCAGCGCGCCGATCGCGATGTGCGCCATGTCCTGGCACACGCCCTTCCGGGCCTTCCAGGCGTCGGCGGCCGTCGAGTGCACGCCGGTCACGCCGTAGACGTACTCGACCGCGTCGCCGATCGCCATGCAGATGTCGTGCGCGGCCCGGCCCGGGTCGTCGTGGCGGCCCGCGATGCTCCTCGCGATCTCGACGACCTCGGCGTGCGGCGTCGTGCGATCCGACTGCGACAGCTGCTCGACCGTCTCGATCGCGCGCGACGACTCGGCCGCCAGTCGGTCCCAGGTGATGCCGGTGTGCTCGATCGGCCGCGGGCGCACCTCGACCAGCGAGCGGGCGACGATCGTGAGCCCCTGGTGGGGCGAGAGGATGTCGAACGAGCTCACCCGCGTGCCGAAGTAGTCGACATAGCTGCTGACGGCCGTGGCCGGATCGATCTCCAGCGCCGAGCTGAGCACGAACTGGCTGTCGGTGGTGCCGGGCAGCATCCGCGCCTCGTTGTAGGACGCCGAGACCGCGCCCTCGTACGCGAACCCGGTCTGGTGCTCGATGCGCAGCCGCTTCATGAGATCTCTCCGATCCAGCTGGGCGAGGCCTCGGTGGGGAAGAACCGGTGACGGATCGCATCGGACGCCTCGCGCGTGACCTTCTGCACGCCGACCATGTGGATGGGCAGCTCGGCGAGGATCTCGCTGATCGGCCGGTACTCGAGCTCGTTGCGGATGCGGCCGAGCGCGCGCAGGATCAGGTTGGAGTGCCCGACCCGGTCCTCGCGCGGGTCGATCGCGCTGATGCACTGCTCGGCACGGGAGATGGAGAAGATGATCGACCGCGGGAACAGCCGGTCCAGCAGCAGGAACTCCGCCGCGTTGCGGGCGCTGGGCATGCCCCGGTACGTCCGCAGGTACGCCTCGTAGGCGCCGCAGGAGCGCAGGATCGTCGTCCAGCTCGGGCCCGAGGCCTCGGTCAACGAGCGGGTCGCCAGCAGCCGCGCGGTCATGTCGGCGCGCTCGATCGCGCGGCCCAGGGTGAAGAACTGCCAGGCCTCGTCGTGCGCGGTCGACGAGTCGACGATGCCGATCGCGAGTGCGGAGCGCTCGCGCACCCACTGGAAGAACTCGTGCACCTTCTCGGTCGTCAGGCGCCGCGGCATCCGCGCATTGGTCGTGTTGAGGCACTCCCACAGCTCGGTGGAGACGATCTCGCGGGCCCGGCGGGCGTTCTCGCGAGCCTGTCCGAGCGAGTAGACGATGCTCGACGGGTTGCCGCGGTCCACGGCGAGGCGGGCCAGCACGTCCTCGCGCGCCACCGGCTCGGCGTCATCGGGCGGGAACGAGCCCATGACCGACAGCAGCGACCGGCATGCGGTGTCCTCGTCGATCCACGGGTCCTCCAGCAGCAGCTGCAGGTGCACGTCCAGGATGCGGGCGGTGCCGTCGCTGCGCTCGATGTAGCGGCCGATCCAGAACAGGGACTCGGCGATGCGGCTCAGGAGCATGCGCCCTCACCCCCGTCGCATGTCCCAGTTCGGCGCGGTTCATGTCCCAGTTCGGCGCTGTATCGGGCGCCCATACCGCGCCGAAGTGGGACATGCACAGCGGGGGAAGGCGGAGAGGGATGCATCGCCCCCTGCTGCTGCTGTTCCTGCTGCTCCTGCTGGGTCTGCTGCTCGGCCTGCGCCTGCGGGTGGTCACGCGCCTCGCGGGCCGAGCGGGACGCTTCGGCGGCGGCCTTCGCCTCCGCCTCCGTGATGATCGGGATGGCCTGGGTGATGGTCGACGCCTGGTCGGCGACGAGGCCCGCCAGCCCCTGGCCCTGCCCGTACTCGACGTGGCCGGGCGCGGCGCCGCCGATGACCCAGGTGTCCTTGGATCCGCCGCCCTGGCTGGAGTTGACGACCAGCTGTCCCTCCGGCAGGGCGACGCGCGTGAGCCCGCCGGGCAGCACCCAGATGTCGTCGCCGTCGTTCACGGCGAACGGGCGCAGATCCGCGTGGCGCGGCCGCATCCCGTCCGCCACGAGCGTCGGGATCGTGGAGAGCATCACGACCGGCTGCGCGATCCAGCCGCGCGGATCGGCCAGCAGCTTCTTGCGCAGCTTCTCCAACTCCGCGTTGGAGGCGTCGGGCCCCACGACCAGGCCCTTGCCGCCGGAGCCGTCGACCGGCTTCACGACGAGCTCGTGCAGGCGGTCGAGCACCTCCTCCAGCGCCGCCGGCTCCTCCAGCCGCCAGGTGTCGACGATCGGCAGGATCGGCTCCTCGGAGAGGTAGTAGCGGATGAGGTCGGGCGTGTAGGTGTACAGCAGCTTGTCGTCGGCGACGCCGTTGCCGACCGCGTTGGCGATCGTCACGTTGCCCATGCGCGCGGCCAGCATGAGGCCGGGCGAGCCCAGCATCGAGTCGGCGCGGAACTGCAGCGGGTCGAGGAAGTCGTCGTCGACGCGGCGGTAGATGACGTCGACGCGGCGGGGTCCGCGGGTCGTGCGCATGAACACCTTGCCGCCCATGCACAGCAGGTCGCGCCCCTCGACCAGCTCCACGCCCATGAGGCGGGCCAGCAGCGTGTGCTCGAAGTACGCGGAGTTGTAGACGCCCGGGGTGAGCACCACGACGTTCGGGTCGTCGACGCCGGGCGGGGCGGAGGCGCGCAGCGCCGCGAGCAGCTTGTTCGGGTAGTCGCCGACCGGGCGCACGCGCATCGACACGAACAGCTCGGGCAGGGTCTGCGCCATGACGCGACGGTTGGAGATGACGTAGCTGACGCCGGAGGGCACGCGGACGTTGTCCTCGAGCACGCGCATCTTGCCGTGCTCGTCGCGGATGAGGTCGATCCCGGACACCTGGATGCGCACGCCGTTGGCGGCGTGGATGCCGTACGCCTGCCGGTAGAAGTACTGGCTCGACGCGATGAGCGCCGCCGGGATGACCCCGTCGCGCACGCAGTTCTGACGGCCGTACGCGTCGTCGAGGAACGCCTCGAGCGCGCGCACCCGCTGCTTGATGCCGGCCTCGACCTCGCTCCACTCGGAGTAGTCGATGATGCGGGGGACGGCATCCAGCGGGAAGGGGCGTTCCTCGCCGGCGAAGTCGAACGTGACGCCCTGCGCGAGGTAGGAGCTGGCCAGCGAATCGGTGCGTCCGCGCAGCTCCTCCTGAGTCATGCGGGCCAGCGCCTGGTACAGCTCGCGGTAGGCCTGGCGCGACTCGGCGCTGTCGCCGGGGTGGGCCGGGAGACCGAACATCTCGTCGAACGGCGGGAGCCCCTGGGCGGTCTTGCGCGGCGCGAGAGTGGAGCCGTAGCCGTCGAACAGGTCACCCATGGCACAACCCTAGCCATGGGCGTGTTGCGTGGGTGTTTCCCGGTTCGGGCATCGCCGAGGGGCCTACGATCGCTGCATGATCGGCGCTGCACGGTGGGCCGCCGCGGCCGCGGGAGCGGCGGCCGCGGCCCTGGGCGTCGGCGTGGGCGAGCT
>NZ_JASGEL010000008.1:0-46827 GCF_047606385.1 Microbacterium sp. | reverse complement strand
GTCCCCCGCCGCCCCGACCGCTCCGGTCGCCCCGGTGCTCGCCCCGCCGGCGCCCGCGCGCGCGGCCACGAAGGCGAAGCCGGGCAAGGGCGCCAAGGCCACGACCGAGACCGCGCACCGCATCGTCATCACGAGCGGCCCGAAGGCGGGGCTGGAGATCCCGCTCGGCACCGAGCCGCTCACGATCGGCCGGTCCAGCGAGTCGGGCCTCGTGATCCGCGACGACTACACCTCGAGCCATCACGCCCGTCTCATGCTCTGGGGCGAGCAGTGGATGCTGCAGGACCTCGACTCGACCAACGGCACCTGGCACGACGGGCAGCGGGTCGCCGCGCCCGTCCCCGTCGTCATCGGCGCACCGATCAAGGTCGGCGCCACGACCTTCGAGCTGCAGGGCTGACGGCAGCCGATGGTCTTCCAGGGCTCGAGCGCCGCGCTCTCGCACACCGGCAAGGTGCGCTCGAACAACCAGGACTCCGGCTACGCCGGCTCCAACCTGTTCGTCGTGGCCGACGGGATGGGCGGACACGCCGGGGGCGACGTCGCCTCCAGCCTCGCGATCGCGCGCATCGCCCCGCTCGACGAGCCGTTCGGCTCGACCGCCGAGGCCGAGCACGCCCTGCGTCACGCGGTCACCGAGACCGCCGGCGACATCATCGACACCGTGCGCGTGCGCCCCGAGCTCGCCGGCATGGGCACGACCGTGAGCGCGTTGCTGATGGTCGACGACTACGCCGTGATCGCGCACATCGGCGACTCGCGCATCTACCTGTACCGCGACGGCGCCCTCACCCAGATCACCACCGACCACACGTTCGTGCAGCGCCTGGTCGACTCCGGGCGGATCACGCCGGAAGAGGCCCGCTACCACCCGCGCCGCTCGGTGCTCATGCGGGTGCTCGGCGACATGGACCCCGACCCCGAGGTCGACACGTTCATCATGCCGACCCGCCCCGGCGACCGATGGCTGCTGTGCTCCGACGGCCTGTGCGGCGTCATCGACGACGCGCACACCGCGAAGGCGCTCGGCGGGGGCATCGCCCCCGCCCGCGCGGCCGACCATCTGCTGAAGCTGGCGCTGGACGCCGGGGCGCCCGACAACGTCACGATCGTGATCGTCGACGTCGGCGGCCACCACCCGGTCTTCTCCGGCACGCCGACCATCGTCGGCTCGGCGTCCACGCCCTCGGGGATCGAGGTGCCGGCCGCGCGCGCCGGGCGCTCGTCGTGGCTGCACCCCAATCGCCAGGCCGCGAACGAGCCGACGCACTTCGAGCCCGCCCCCGAGTTCCTCGAGGAGCTCATCGAGGAGGACCGTCGCCGAGCCCGACGACGCCGCGTCGGCTGGCTCGTGGGGCTCGTCCTCGTGCTCGCCGCGATCGGCGGCGCGCTGTTCGCCGGCTACAGCTGGACCCAGACGCAGTACTACGTCGGCGTGAACGACGAGTACGTGGTCATCTACCGCGGCATCCAGGCCACCATCGGGCCGATATCGCTCTCCAGCGAGTACGAGGTCACCGACGTCGCCGTCAGCTCCCTCACCCCGTTCGAGCTGCAGACGCTGCAGACGCGGCCGATCACGGCGGGATCCCTCGAGGCCGCCGAGGAGATCGTGTCGCGACTGACCACCGAGGAGAGCACCGGATGACCGCCGCATCGACTCCGGTCTCCACCGACACGGCCGTGCTGCGCGCGCTCAAGCGCATCCGGATGCCGCAGAAGCAGCGCAACCGCGAGCTCGCACTGCTGCTGTTCGCCCTGGTCATCAACGGCGTCGCCGTCGCGCTCGTGCAGCTGGGCGTGGAGGCCGAGATCGACCCGAGCTTCCTCTACTACTGCGGCGTGCTGGCCCTGCTCGCCATCGCCATGCATGTCGTGCTGCGCTTCGTCGCGCCCGCCGCCGACCCGTTCCTGCTGCCGATCGGCACGATCCTCACCGGCGTCGGGCTCGCCATGATCTACCGCATCGACCTCGGGGACGCCGCGACGGGCTGGTCGGCGGCCTCCACCCGCCAGCTCGCGTGGGCCGCCATCGCCTATGCGCTCGCGCTGGCGGTGGTCATCGGCCTGCGCAACTACCGGGTGCTGTTCCGCTACACCTACATCTTCGGCTTCGTCGGCATCCTGCTCCTGCTCCTGCCGCTCGTGCCCGGCCTCGGAACCGATGCGAACGCCGACGTGTGGGTCTCGCTGGGCTTCTTCTCGTTCCAGCCGGGCGAGCTGGCGAAGATCTCGCTGGCGATCTTCTTCGCCGGATACCTGGTGCGCACCCGTGAGAGCCTCACCTCCGTCGGCACGCGCTTCCTGGGCATGACATGGCCGCGCGCCCGCGAGCTCGGCCCGATCCTGGTCATCTGGCTGGTCTCGCTCGCGATCATCGTCCTGCAGCGCGACCTCGGCACCGGACTGCTCATCTTCGGGATGTTCGTGGCGATGCTCTACGTCGCCACCGGGAAGACCAGCTGGGTGCTCCTCGGCGTCGTACTGGCCGTCGGCGGGGCCCTGGCCGCCTCGCAGGTGCTGCCCTACGTCGGTGCCCGCTTCACGAACTGGCTGGACGCGTTCAACCCGGAGCTGATGGACAACAGCAGCTATCAGCTCGTGCAGGGCATCTTCGGCCTCGCGCACGGCGGGCTCATCGGCACCGGTCTCGGTCAGGGCCGGCCCGGGCTGACCCCGCTCGCGCAGAGCGACTACATCTTCCCCAGCCTCGGCGAGGAGCTCGGCCTCATCGGCGTGTTCGCGATCCTCTGCCTGTACCTGGTGTTCACCAGCCGCGGCATCCGCATCGGCGTGGCCGGGCAGGACGACTTCGGCAAGCTGCTGGCCACCGGCATGGCCTTCACGATCGCGCTGCAGGTGTTCATCATGGTCGGCGGCGTCACGCGGGTGATCCCGCTGACCGGGCTCACGACCCCGTTCCTGGCCGCCGGCGGCTCCTCCCTGGTGGCGAACTGGATCATCGTCGCGATCCTGCTGCGCATCTCGGATGCCGTGCGCAACCAGCCCCGGGTGGTGATCGGATGACGACGCAGCTGCGGCGGCTCAGCATCCTGATGCTGGTGATGTTCCTCGTCCTGTTCGCCTCGACGAGCTTCATCCAGGTCGTGGCGGCGGGCTCCCTCGCCGACAACCCGGAGAACAAGCGGGCGCTGTACGACTCGTACGAGGTGCAGCGCGGCTCGATCATCGCGAGCGGCTCCGCGATCGCGACCTCGGTGCCCTCCGACGACGTCTACAGCTGGCAGCGCGTCTACACCGATTCGGAGATGTGGGCGCCCGTCACGGGCTACATCAACGCGGCTCTGGGATCTGCGACCGGCATCGAGCAGGCCATGAACCAGGAGCTCAGCGGCACCGGCTCGTCGCAGTTCCTCTCCCGGGTGCAGCAGATCTTCACCGGGCAGTCGGCGCAGGGCTCCAACGTCGTGCTGTCGCTGGATGCCGACGTGCAGCAGGCCGCGTACGACGCGCTCGGCGACCTGCAGGGCGCGGTCATCGCGATCGAGCCGTCGACCGGCCGGATCCTGGCCATGGTCACCAGCCCCAGCTACGACACCAACCTGCTGGCCTCGCACGACACCGTGGCGGTGAACCAGACCTACGACGAGCTCGTGTCGGCCGCGGTCAACCCGCTCTACAACCGGGCCATCGCCGGCAACCTCAACCCGCCCGGCTCCACGTTCAAGCTCGTGGTGGTCTCGACCGCGCTCGCCTCCGGCGAGTACACCCCGGAGTCCACGCTGCCGAACCTGTCGTCCTACACGCTGCCGGGGACCTCGACCTCGATCCAGAACTTCGGCGGAGGCACCTGCGGCTCGGGGGACACCGTGACGATCGCCGACGCGCTGCGGCTGAGCTGCAACATCCCGATGGCCGAGCTCGCCGCCGAGCTCGGCGACGACGCGATCCGCGCCGAGGCGGAGAAGTACGGGTTCAACAGCTCGTTCTCGACGCCGCTGGAGTCGACGGCCTCCAGCTACCCGACCGGCCTCGACGACGCGCAGACCGCGCTGACGGGCTTCGGCCAGGGTCAGGTGACGGCGACGCCGCTGCAGATGGCGATGGTCTCGGCCGGCATCGCGAACGGCGGCGTCGTGATGAACCCGCAGATGGTGGACGAGGTGATCGGCCCCGACCTGTCGGTGCAGCAGACCTTCGACCCCAGCGAGTACGGCACCGCGCTGGATTCCACGCTGGATGCGGAGCTGGTGGAGATGATGATCGCCAATGTCAGTGATGGCGCAGCGTCCAATGCAAGAATAGACGGCGTCGAGGTGGCGGGTAAGACCGGCACCGCGGAGAACGGTGACAGCGAACCGTACACCCTGTGGTTCACGGGATTCGCGCCCGCCGATGATCCGCAGGTCGCTGTCGCGGTCGTCGTCGAGAACGGCGGAGGCGAAGGGCAGTCCGGGACGGGTAACACCATCGCGGCGCCGATAGCGAAGAAGGTCATGGAGGCGGTGCTGGGCAAATGAGACCGACGCAGGGTGCGACGTTCGGCGGACGGTACGAGCTCGACTCGCGGATCGCGATCGGCGGCATGGGCGAGGTGTGGGAGGCCACCGACCACGTCATCGGCCGCACCGTCGCCATCAAGATCCTCAAGGACGAGTACATGGGGGACCCCGGGTTCCTCGAGCGGTTCCGCGCGGAGGCGCGGCACGCCGCGCTCGTCAACCACGAGGGCATCGCCAGCGTCTTCGACTACGGCGAGGAGAACGGCTCCGCGTTCCTGGTCATGGAGCTCGTGCCCGGCGAGGCGCTGTCGACGATCCTCGAGCGCGAGGGATCGCTGTCCACCGACAAGACCCTGGACATCGTCGCGCAGACGGCGTCCGCCCTTCAGGCCGCCCACGCCGCCGGCCTCGTCCACCGCGACATCAAGCCGGGGAACCTGCTGATCACCCCGGACGGCCGGGTGAAGATCACCGACTTCGGCATCGCCCGCATCGCCGACCAGGTGCCGCTGACGGCGACCGGCCAGGTGATGGGCACGGTGCAGTACCTCTCGCCGGAGCAGGCATCCGGCCATCCGGCATCCCCCGCCACCGACATCTACTCCCTCGGCATCGTCGCCTACGAGTGCCTGGCCGGCAAGCGGCCCTTCACCGGCGAATCGCAGGTCGCGATCGCGATGGCGCAGATCAACGAGCAGCCGCCGCCGCTGCCGCCGACGGTCGCCGAGCCGGTGCAGAACCTCGTGATGGCGATGATCGCGAAGAAGCCGGAGGACCGCCCGGCGTCCGCCGCCGCCGTCGCCCGTGCCGCGAACGCCCTGCGTCGCGGCGACGTCACCGCGGCGACCACGGCCGTGCCCGCGATCGCCGCCGGGCTCGCGACCGATGACGCCACCCAGATCCTGGGCGTGGGCGAGACCGCCGCGGCGACGCAGCTGATGCCCGCGACGGCGACCGCCGCCACGACCACGAAGCCCGAGCCCAAGCGCAAGCGCAGTCCGTGGACCTGGCCGTTGATCGCGCTGATCGTCATCCTGCTGATCGTGCTGGCCGGCACCGTCTGGGCGCTGTTCGGCAATCGCGACAGCTCGAGCGACGCCTCGGGCTCGACGACCACCACCCGCACCACCACGTCGTCGACGCCGACCGCCTCCACGACGACGGTGGCCGTCGCGTCGCTGGGCCTGACCGGCCTCTCCTGCGATGCCGCCGCCGCGAAGGCCGAGGCCGCGGAGCTCGTCGCGAACTGCGTGGCGGGCAACAACGCCTCGAGCTCGTCGCAGGTCGGGCTGGTCTACGACGTCCAGCCGACCGGGAACGTGGCGACGGGCTCCACCATCACGCTCACCTACTACGCGGACCAGGTCTCGCTGGACACCCCGGACGCGCCGTCGATCGCGACCACCACCGTCACGACCGGCTCGACGATCACCTTCACCTGGCCGTCGTACTCCTGCCCCTCGGGCACCGGCTCCGTGACCGCCTACTCGTTCACGATCTCGGGGGGCACGTTCACCACGACGGATTCGACCACGGCGCAGTATGGATCGTCGGAGCGCAGCGGGACGGCGAAGGTCACCGCCAGCTCGGGCGAGACGGTCGTGCTCACGTACTCCGTGACCTGCTCGGGCAGCGGATCCAGCGGCGAGCGCACGACGGACACCTCGGACGCGGCGACCGCGCAGGTCACCTCGACGAGCTCTCCGTCGCCGAGCTCCTCCCACTGACAGCGATGCCCCAGGGTCGGCCGCGACCCGTCGGTTAGTCTGGTTGCCGTTGCATCCAGGGAGTCACCGTGACAGCTGAGCCGCGTATCCTTGCGGGCCGCTACCGGGTCGATGAGCTCATCGGCCGTGGTGGCATGGCCAGCGTCTACCGCGGCTACGACCTGACCCTCGGCCGCGACGTCGCCCTCAAGCTCCTCAAGCGGGAGCTCGCCGAGGACGCCGCGTTCCGCACCCGCTTCCGGCTCGAGGCGCAGGCCGCGTCCCGGATGGCGCACCCCACGATCGTGCGCGTGTACGACGCCGGCGAGGACGCCGAGACCACGCCCGACGGCGTCACCCATCCCGTGCCCTACATCGTCATGGAGCTCGTGCACGGCACGCTGCTCAAGCAGATCATCGCCGAGGGGCCCGTCCCGGCGGAGGATGCCGTCCGCTACGCCGACGGCATCCTCGAGGCGCTCGAGTACTCCCACCGCGCCGGGGTCATCCATCGCGACATCAAGCCGGGCAACGTGATGGTCACCGACGCCGGGCAGGTCAAGGTCATGGACTTCGGCATCGCGCGCGCGGTGTCGGACTCCTCGTCGACCGTCGCCGAGACCACCGCCATCATCGGCACCGCCGCCTACTTCTCGCCGGAGCAGGCCAAGGGCGAGCCGGTCGACGCCCGCACCGACCTCTACTCCGCCGGCGTCGTGCTCTACGAGCTGCTCACCGGGCGTCCGCCGTTCCGGGGCGACACCCCGGTCGCCGTGGCCTACCAGCACGTCAGCGAGGCGCCGGTGCCGCCGTCGGAGGTCATCGAGATCCTGCCGCTCGGACTCGACGCGGTGGTGCTGCGCGCGCTCGCGAAGGACCCGTTCCAGCGGTTCCAGGATGCCGCCTCGTTCCGGCAGGCCCTGGGCGCCGCCCTGACCGGCCGGGCGCCGAGCAAGCGCGAGCTGGGCGCGCTGACCAGCGAGCTCTACGGTCCGAACCCGCGCACCGCCGCGGAGACGGCACGGACGCTGCGGCAGCTCTCGGCCGACACGACCGTGAAGCGCACCCAGCCGGGCCCGCCGGCGGCGTGGATCTGGGCGGGCGTCGCCGTGCTCGCCGTGCTGCTGGTCTCCGTGCTGTTCTGGGTGATCTCGCTGCGCTCGGCAGCGCTGCAGGCCGACTCCGTGCGCACCGTTCCCGACGTGACGACGATGACGTACGACCGCGCCGTCACGCTCCTCCAGCAGGCGGACCTGACCGCTGCGCGCGAGGACATCACCGACGACACCATCGCGGCCGGAAACGTCATCCGGACCGACCCGGCGGTGGGATCCCAGGTGACCAGCGGCCAGACCATCACCGTCTACGTCTCCTCCGGAACGGCGACGGTCGACATGCCGACGGTCGTGGGCACCGACCAGACCACCGCGCAGGCCGCGATCACCGACGCCGGGCTGCTGGTGGGCACGATCACCTCCGTCAACAGCGCGACCCTGGCTGCCGGCACGGTGATCTCCGCGGACGTGGCGGGCGTCACGGTGGACGCGGGGAGCGCCGTCCCCATCGGCGCCACGGTCAACCTGAGGGTCGCCAGCGGGAAGGTCGTGCTCAACGACGTCACCGGCTACACGGTGGACGCCGCGACCCGCGAGCTCCAGTCGCTCGGCCTCACCGCGGCCACGGCCGACGACGCGAACTGCACGGCATCCTCGCCCCCGACCGTCGAGGCCATGTCGGTGGCGCCCGGCGAGATCGCGATCGGGTCGACGGTCACGCTGACCGTGTGCTCGGGCTGAGCGCCCCCCGGTGCGGGGAGAGATGCGCCGCGCGCGCCGGCGCATCCGTCGCGCCGATCGTGCGCAGCCAGTTCGCGAGCAGCCGGTAGCCGCCCTCGGTCAGCACGCTCTCCGGATGGAACTGCACGCCGTGCACCGGTGCGGTGCGGTGCGCGATCGACATCACGGTGCCCTCGGGGGTGCGCGCGGTCACCCGTGCCGCCGACGGCAGGCTCGACTCCTCGACCGCGAGCGAGTGGTACCGGCCGGCGGTGAACGGCGAGCGCAGACCCTCGAACAGCGCGGACCCGTCATGCGTGACCTCGCTGGTCTGCCCGTGCATCAGCTCGGGCGCCTCGACCACGCGGGCGCCGACGGCCACCGCGACGGCCTGATGGCCCAGGCACACGCCGAGCAGCGGCACCTCGAGGTCGACGGCCGCCTGGACCACGCGCACGGACGCTCCGGCGCGCTCCGGGCGACCGGGCCCCGGCGAGACCACGACGCCGTCGTATCCGGCGAGGGCGGGCACGACGGCCTCCGGGTCGATCTCGTCCGCCTCGACGATCTCGACCACCGCGCCGAGCTCGACGAGGTAGCCGACGAGGGTGTGGACGAAGCTGTCATGGTTGTCGACCATGAGCACGCGCACCGCGGCGCTCACTCGACCGTGACGTCCTGCGGGTTGATGTAGGTCGAGGCCCAGGGGAACACGTAGTAGAAGAGCGCATACAGCACGGCGGCGATCAGCGCCAGCAGGATGAGCAGTCGCACCCACCACGGGCCGGGCAGGACCCGCCACAGTGCCGCGTACATCAGGAGACCCCCTCGGTCAGGGATGCCGGCGCCCCGTCGGCGCGCGGCGTGAACGATTCGAACACGCTGTAGGCGACGATGCGCTCGGCCTGCGAGTACATGGGGCTGCAGCTGGTCATCGTCAGGAAGCTCTCGTCGCTGGTCACGTCCACCTCCTGCGGCACCGGCAGCAGCACGTCCACCGAGTCGGGCGTGACGTATTCGAGCGTGCGGAAGCGGTACGTGTACCAGCCGTCGAGCGTCTCGATCACGATCGCGTCGCCCACGTGCAGGTCCGCGATCTGGTTGAACGGCTTGCCGAACGTGGTGCGGTGGCCGGCGACGGCGACGTTGCCCGCCTCGCCCGGCATCTGCGTGTCCATGTAGTGGCCGATGCCGATCGGGTCGAGCGTGGTCGCCTTGGTCACCCCGCCCGCCATCGGGAAGGCGTAGTCGGAGCCGAACCGCGGGATGTACATGGTGGCGAAGACCTCGCCGTCGGCGGGCTGGGCCACCACCGGGACGGTGACGGCGGAGTCGTCATCCGTGTCGTCGGTCGCGGTCGGGTCGGGCGTCGCCGTCTGCGTGGCCTCGTACTCGGCCTGCCACTGCTCGGACAGGCTGTGGGCCTGGTCGGAGCGCTCCGCGCCGTAGATGAGGTCGCCGATCCACAGCTGCCATGACACGTACAGCAGCGCGACCACGCCGAGGGTGATCAGGATCTCGCCGAACACGCCGACGACGCTGGTGCGGCGGCGCGGCCTCCGGGAACGAGAGCGCCGGGTCACGGGTTCGGGCGCGGTCACACCCCGGATTGTAGCGAGCGCAGCCGAGAGTCCGCCCAGGTAGTATTGCCGCATGGCACGTGTGGACAAGGACGACGACATCACCGGCACCGGGGAACCCGCCCCGAACCCGGTGTGGTTCAAGCCCATCATGATCGGCCTGATGCTGATCGGGCTGGCGTGGGTCCTCGTCTTCTACCTGAGCGGGATGGCGTACCCGATCCCGGGCATCGACGCCTGGAACCTCGTCATCGGCTTCGGCATCGCGTTCGTCGGGTTCCTGATGACCACCCGCTGGCGGTAGAACTACACCGGTGTAACTCATCCCCATGTGTGGATGAGGCTGTGGATAACTCCGCTCAGCCGTAGATCACGGGCGGCACGAGCAGGAGCAGCAGCAGCCCGACCGTGAGCACCAGCAGCAGCGCGATCTGAAGGCCGCGCTGCGCCCGGCGCCGGGTGCGCGCGAAGATCAGCCCGCCCAGCGCACCCGCGACGAGTCCGCCGACGTGCGCCTGCCAGGAGATGCCCATCCCGGGGATGAAGCCGATCGCCAGGTTGACGCCGACGACGATCAGGATGCCGGTGAGATTGGCGCCCAGGTGACGCGCGATGATGATGAGAGCTCCGAACAGCCCGAAGATGGCGCCGGAGGCGCCGACCACCACGGACGTCGGCGCCAGCAACGCGACGCACACCGACCCGCCCAGCGCGCTGATCAGGTACAGCGCCAGGAACCGGCCGCGCCCCAGCAGGGGCTCCAGGATGCGGCCGATCATCCACAGCGACAGCATGTTCAGGCCGATGTGCCAGAACGACGAGTGCACGAGCGCGCCGGTGAGCAGCCGCCACGGCTCGAAGCTTCCGGTCCACTGCGGGTACAGCAGCGGGGCGTAGAACGCGAGCCAGCTCTGCACGAGCTGGTCGGGGATCAGCAGCGACAGCACATAGGCCGCGGCCGTGACCAGGATGATCGCGTAGGTGACGACGGGCTGTCCCGGCAGCACCGCGGCCGCCGACCCGCGTCGCCCCCAGCGCCGCCCTGCCCGGCGTTGTGCCGGGGTCTGCTCACGCCGCTGCTCGGCCATGCACTCCGGGCAGATGACGCCCACCGCGGCCTGCGTCTGACACTCGGGGCAGATCGTGCGCAGGCACCGCTGGCAGAGCACGAAGCTCTGCCGGTCGGGATGCCGGTAGCAGTAGTTCTCGCGGTTGCGCGTGAACTCGGGCGTCGTCACGGATGCCGCGGTCTCAGGCGGCCGCGATGTCGATCGAGCTGATGACCACGGGCTCGACCGGGCGGTCACCCGCGCCGGTCGGCACGGCCGCGATGGCGTCGACGACCGCGCGGGAGTCGGCATCCGCCACCTCGCCGAAGATCGTGTGCTTGCCCTGCAGCCACGGGGTCGGGTCGGTGGTGATGAAGAACTGGGACCCGTTCGTGCCCCCCACGGCCCCGGTGATGGCGTTGCGACGCAGGCCCGCGTTGGCCATGGCGAGCAGGTAGGGCTGCTGGAAGGTGAGCTCGGGGTGGATCTCGTCGTCGAAGTTGTAGCCCGGGCCGCCGGTGCCCTGCCCGAGGGGGTCGCCGCCCTGGATCATGAAGCCGGGGATGATGCGGTGGAAGATCACGTCGGTGTACAGCGGGCCCTCGCCCGGCTCGCCCGTGGCGGGGTCCGTCCACTCGCCGGTGCCGTCGGCCAGGCCGACGAAGTTCTTGACCGTGCGGGGCGCGTGGTCGCCGAACAGGTTGACGACGATGTCGCCGTGGTTCGTGTGGAGGGTGGCGGTGCCGGTAGGAGTGACCATGGCTACATTGTCGCAGAGTTCATAACAAGCCCCGGTGTACGGGCGGTGTCGCTCTGGCAAGATGGGGGCACCGGTACACCCATCGAAGGGGAGATCACTCGTGAGCAGCCTCACCCGCAAGCGCAAGAAGGAACTGCGCAAGCTTCAGAACCAGGCCAACAAGCTCTGGGACTCGCAGCAGGTCCTCGTCGGCGAAGCGGCTGATGTCGCCCGCGAGGCGGGTCGTCAGCTGGGCAACTACAATCGCGAGCACGTCGTCCCCGCGGTGCAGGCCGGGTATCAGCGCTACGCCGAGCCCTATGTGACGCGCGGGCTGAGCGCGTCCCGCCGCGTCCTCAGCGACGGGGTCGTCCCGGCGGCGGGCGCGGTCGTGGGCGGCGCCCTGTCGGTGTGGGATGCCGCGGCGGACACGCGCGCGCGCATCGCGGCCGGTCGCGGTCTCACGCTGCCCGACTCGGCGGCGCTGCAGAAGAAGGCGGCCAAGTACTCCGCCGCGACCACCAAGAAGCTGTCCGCCCGGCTGGCCGCACTCGAGCCCAAGCGCAAGGGCATCGGCGCCGGCGGGATCATCGCGCTGATCCTCGGCGGCATCGCCGCGGCCGGCGTGCTCTACGCGGCGTGGCAGACGCTGCGCGCCGACGACGAGCTGTGGGTCGCCGACGACCCGCTGCGCGCCCCCGACGCCTGAGCCGAGTGGGCGACGATCCGACCCGCCGGGTCCGCGACGCGGCGGGCGCGCTCGGTCTCGAGGTCGAGATCCGCGAGCGTCCGGATGCCGGCAGCCTCGAGGAGGCCGCGTCACTGCTGGGGCTGACCCCCGCCGACATCGTCAAGACCCTCGTGATCAAGCGCAGCGATGACACGTACCTGTTCGCGCTGCTGCCCGGTGACCGCACGATCTCCTGGCCGAAGCTGCGCGCCGTGGTCGGGGTGAACCGGCTGCAGCTGCCGGATGCCGAGCGGGCCCTCGCCGCCACCGGCTATGCGCGCGGGACGATCGTCCCGCTGGGCAGCACGACCGCGTGGCCGGTGTTCGCCGACGAGTCGATCCGCGGGCGCCGGGTGGCGATGGGGGCGGGGGCGCGCGGCCACAGCCTGTTCGTCGACGCCGACGCGCTCCTCTCGGCGCTCGGCGCGACCGTCGCCGACATCGTCGTGTAGCGCTCGGGGCTCAGAAGCGGTCGCGCACGGCTCCGCCGGTCAGCGCGCCTTCCGCCGGTCGAGGAGCCCGGCCCATTCCAGGGCGATGTCGACGAGCTTCACCCGGCGCAGCGCGCGGACCTCGGCGAGCGGGAACCAGCGCGCCTCGTCGGTGCTGCCGTCGGTCTCGTTGCGCAGCCCGCCGCCGGTGATCTTCGCGCGGTAGACGATGCGCAGGGTGTGCAGCGGCTCGCTGCTCTCCGCGATGCGGCGGCCGGCGGGGATGACGCGGGAGTGGACGCCGAGCAGGCCGGCGACCGTGGCGCGGTAGCCCGTCTCCTCCCGGACCTCGCGGCGCACGGCGTGCTCCGGGTCCTCGCCCTCCTCGAGACCCCCGCCGGGCAGCGTCCATGCGCTGTGCCGGCCTTCGTTCCAGTGCGCCAGGAGGACATGGCCGGCGTCGTCGGTGATGATCGCGTAGGCCGCGACGCGCATGTCCATCCCGTCACCCTAGTGGAAGTCGTCGATGAGCCCTCGGCAGCGGCGGCTCAGTGCAGCACCGGCTCGCGGACGGAGTGCGCGGCGACGGCCGCCTCGACGGCGTCCACGTCGCGCACGGCACCCTTGTCGGCCGACTGCGCCATGACGGCATAGGCCCGCAGCGCCGGGGAGACGACCCGTTCTCGGGAGCGCGGGCGGTAGCCGCCGGCGGCGAGCAGCCGCGCACGGCGCTCCTCGAGCACGTCCTCCGGCACGTCGAGGGCGATCTCGCGGGTGGGGATGTCGATCCGGACGATGTCGCCGTCCTCGACGAGCGCGATCACTCCGCCCGACGCGGCCTCCGGGGAGACGTGCCCGATCGACAGGCCCGACGTGCCGCCGGAGAAGCGGCCGTCCGTGATCAGCGCGCACAGCTTGCCGAGGCCCCGCCCCTTGAGGAACGACGTCGGATACAGCATCTCCTGCATGCCGGGGCCGCCCTTGGGTCCCTCGTAGCGGATGACGACGACATCGCCGGCCGAGACCTGCCTCGCGAGGATCTTCTCCACCGCCTCCTCCTGCGACTCGCAGACCACGGCGGGGCCCGCGAAGGTCCAGATCGAGGGGTCGACCCCCGCGGTCTTGACCACGGCGCCGTCGACGGCGATGTTGCCGCGGAGGACGGCCAGGCCGCCGTCGACGGAATAGGCGTGAGCGGCGTCGCGGATGCAGCCGGCGGCCGCGTCGGTGTCGAGGTCGGCCCAGCGCTCCGACTGCGAGAAGGCGGTCGAGGAGCGGCGGCCGGCGGGGGCGGCGTGCCACAGCTGCGTCGCCTGTTCGGTCGCGGCGCCGCCGCGCACGTCCCACGTGTCGAGCCATTCGCCCAGCGTCGCGGAATGGACGGCGTGGACGTCCTCGTCGAGGAGTCCCGCCCGGTGCAGTTCGCCGAGGATCGCCGGGATGCCGCCGGCCCGGTGCACGTCCTCCATGTAGTACGTGCGGCTGCCGGCCACGTTCGGCGCCACCTTGGCCAGGCACGGCACCCGCCGCGACACCGCGTCGATGTCGGTGAGGCCGAAGTCGACGCCGGCCTCGTGGGCCGCGGCGAGCAGGTGCAGGATCGTGTTGGTCGAGCCGCCCATGGCGATGTCCAGCGCCATGGCGTTGCCGAACGCGGCACGGGTCGCGATGCTGCGGGGCAGCACCGACGCGTCGTCCTGGTCGTAGTAGCGGTGCGCGAGCGAGACGGCGAGCGAGCCCGCCTCCTCGTAGAGCGCCCGGCGGGCGGTGTGGGTCGCGAGGGTCGAGCCGTTGCCGGGCAGCGACAGCCCGATCGCCTCGGTGAGGCAGTTCATCGAGTTCGCGGTGAACATGCCGGAGCACGACCCGCAGGTGGGACATGCCGACTCCTCGATGCGCTGGATGTCGGCGTCGGAGACGTTCTCGTTCACGGCCTCCGAGATCGCGTCGACCAGGTCGAGGGTGCGCACGGTGCCGCCTGTGAGCGTCGCGCGGCCGGACTCCATGGGTCCGCCGGAGACGAACACGGTGGGGATGTTCAGGCGCAGCGCGGCCATCAGCATCCCCGGGGTGATCTTGTCGCAGTTGGAGATGCACACCAGCGCGTCGGCCTGATGCGCGTTGACCATGTACTCGACCGAGTCCGCGATCAGGTCGCGGGAGGGCAGCGAGTACAGCATCCCGCCGTGGCCCATGGCGATGCCGTCGTCGACAGCGATGGTGTTGAACTCGCGCGGGATGCCGCCGGCCGCCTTCACCGCATCCGAGACGATGCGGCCCACCGGCTGGAGGTGGGTGTGGCCGGGGACGAACTCGGTGAAGCTGTTCGCGACCGCGATGATCGGCTTGCCGAAGTCGGCGGCGTCGACGCCGGCGGCGCGCAGCAGTGCGCGGGCGCCGGCCATGTTGCGGCCGTGGGTCACGGTCCGGGAACGCAGATAGGGCATGATGCCACCCTGCCGCACCGGACGGCGTTCTCGCAGACGTCGCCGGTGCTAGTGCTCGGAGCACTAGCGTGGAGGTCATGCCCGACGAACCGGAGCGCCGCAAGGAGCTCGGCGCCTTCCTGCGCGCGCGCCGCGAGCAGCTCTCCCGCGAGGCGCTCTCGCTGCCGCCGGGCACGCGTGGCGCGCTCGTCGGCCTGCGCCGCGAGGAGGTGTCCGTGGCGTCCGGCGTGAGCATGACCTGGTACACGTGGCTGGAGCAGGGGCGTGACATCACGCCGTCCCGGCAGGTGCTGGGAGCGGTCGCCGACGCGCTCCGGCTGACCGACGCCGAGCGTGCGTACGTGCTGTCGCTGGGGGGATACGCCCCCACGCTCCCCGCGCACGTCGAACCCGCGCCGCCGCACGTGCAGCGGCTGCTCGACGCGCTCGACCATCCCGCGTACGCGCTGACCCCGGACTGGGGCGTCGCCGGCTGGAACGACGCCTACGAGCTGCTGTATCCGCGGATCGCCGAGGTCGCGCCGGTCGAACGCAACCTGCTGTGGCTGCTGTTCACCGACCCGCGGCTGCGAGAGCTGCTGGACGACTGGCAGGTGACCAGCCGGCGATTCCTGGCGGAGTTCCGTGCGGAGACGGCGCACCGGCTGACCGATCCCGCTCTCGCCCAGCTCGTCACGGCGCTGTCCGAACGCAGCGGCGAGTTCCGGGAGTGGTGGCGGAGCTACGACGTCGGCGGGTTCGAGTCCCGGGCGCGGGTCTTCCATCTGGACGTGGGCGCCGTGACCTTCGAGCACCACCAGGTGCGCCCGTCCGACCGCCTCGACCTGCAGCTCGTGCTCTACACCCCCGCCAGCGCGGCCGACGCGGCGCTGTTCCACGCCGCATCCGGTTACTCGCGCGGGGGCTCGCGGCCGAGCGCCGCCGTCTGACGACGCGGACCTCGCGGCGGGCCGCCACCTCGGTCATCCCCGGCCGCGGATCGCCCTGCGTGCTGCGGCCGCCGAGAAACGGCGCTGCGAGTGGTCATATGCCACGTCGGCGGCGGCACCGAGGTTCAGGTACGTTCCACGCTGGTCGACGTCCGGCCCGGGGAAGGCGAAGACGTCGGTCAGGATCACCGGGTAGCGGTCGCAGAAGGCGGCGATGCGCGCCCGGTCCCTCGCCGGGATCCGATTCCCGGGATCGGTGAGCGAGTCGACCTCGATCTGGAAGTAGGCGACGCCCGCGGTCATCAGAGCGTCGAGGTGATCGGAGCGGTCTAGCAGGGAGAGATCGTCTTTCAGGAGGAACAGCCCGTTGATCTGATTCACCTTGACGATCACACGGCCACGGTACCCGCGGACGGGCGGAGGACGTGTTGGCCCGCTCGACCTCTTCGTGAGAGCGCGTTCAGCGGGCAGGCTCGGCGCCGGACGCCGGGGACACCCGGACGACCAGCGCGGTGTCGGGCCGCATCGTCGGGACCGCGAGTCCGTATCGGCCGAGCACCCGCCCGGGAAGCACGATGCCGTCCGGCCGCATCCACTGCGCGCGCTCCGCGCCGTGATCCGTGGCCCGCAGCAGCTCGACCCGGTAATCCCGATCCGGGGACAGGCCGGGGAGCGGGAGCGGCCCGGCCGACCAGGTCGAGTTCGTGTCCGTGGCGGCGATGAGATACAGCGCCTCTGCGCGATCGCGTGCGACGACACCCGACACGCGCCGGTTCTCGCCGCGGGGGAGATCGGCGTGCACGGTGTCGCCGGAGTGCAGCAGCCCGCGGTGGCGCTTGTGCAGATCGATCCAGCCGGCGAGCTCCCGCAGGCCGGCGTCGTCGACCTGCGTGAGATCCCATTCCACGCCCATGTGCCCCCACAGCGCCACCGCGGCGCGGAATCCCAGGTCGGCGATGCGACCGGTCGTGTGCGAGACGGGCGCGCCGACGTGGGTGCCGATCATCTCCGGGGGGATCAGCAGAGCGGTGCCCTCGTAGATGCGGAGGTTCTCGTGGGCGTCGATGCAGTCGGAGGACCAGAAGCGCGACGCGTGACGCGCCATCTCCAGGTCGATACGCCCCCCGCCCGAGGAGCAGGACTCGATCTCGAGGATCGGATGCCGCCGCCGCAGTTCGTCGAACAGGGCGTACACCGCCACGGTCTGCTCATGGACCGCGGGCCGGCCGTCGTCCGAATGCCGCTGACCGACGACGGGAGAGTTGTGGTCCCACTTGAGGTACGCGACGCCGTGATCTCGGATGACGGCGTCGAGCCGATCGAGGATGAGGTCGAAGGCCTCGCGGCGGGTCAGGTCCAAGACACGCTGATGCCGATGCGAGAGCGCGGAGCCCGAGCCGTCGTCGAGGAGCCAAGACGGATGCTCACGGGCCAGATCCGAGTCCGGGTTGACCATCTCCGGCTCCACCCACAGCCCGAACTGCATGCCCAGCGAGCGCACCCTGTCCGCCAGGGGATCGAGGCCGGCCGGCCAGACGCTGGGATCGACCCGCCAGTCGCCGAGACCCGCGCGGTCATGACGACGGTGCAGGAACCAGCCGTCGTCCAGCACGAACCGCTCCGCGCCGATCGCCGCCGCCCGCTCGGCCAGAGCCATCAGCTTGTCGGCGTCCTGCGCGAAGTACACCGCCTCCCAGGTGTTCACGACCACCGGGCGGGGGCTGTGCGGATGCCCCGGCTGGCCGCGCAGCCAGGTGTGGACCCGTCCGGCCAGCTCGTCGAGGCCGTGCCCCCACGAGGCGACGATCCATGGCGTCCGGTACGACTCGCCGGGCGCCAGCACGATCTCTCCCGGCTCGAGCAGCTCGGCTCCGCTCAGCAGCTTCCGCCCGGTGGAGGTGTGCTCGGCAGCCAGCCGGTGGTTCCCGCTCCATGCGACGTGCATCCCGTGCACCAGCCCCGCGCGATAGCCGAAGCCGCGCTCGCCGGCGCACAGCCAGAGCGCGGCGTCGTGGCCCGGTCGGCCCTCCCACGACTCCCGGACGCGTGCGCCGACGGTGAAGTCGGTGCGCTGCGGCGAGCGTTCTCGCAGGTGCCGCCCGTTCATGTCGAACAGCTCGTCGGCCGACGGCGGCACCGGCAGGCAGGGCGCGACCTGATGCACCTGCAGACGTGCGTCCGCCCCGTCCGTTCCGACGTTGCCGATGCGCGCCCCCATCATCACGACGCCGCTCGGGTCGACGCGCAGCCGCACCTCGATCTCCACTCCGGACTCGCGGTCGATGCCCGTGGACACCAGCTGCTGCCCGGCCGCATCCGAGCGCACGTCGTGCGACACCTCGAGGAAGCGCGGCGAGACCGAGCGACCGCTGTCCCGCGTGAGGAGCGTGCCCGGCCGCGCCAGCCACGGATCGGAGGGCTGCGGGAGCACGGGCAGGGCGTGCGAGACGCTCCAGAAGGTGTTCTCGTCGGCGCTCACCGTGCCCGCGCGGGCCATGTCGTGCAGCGCGCGATCCGACAGCTCGCCCAGCGACGGGCCCCAGTAGACCACGGCCGGCAATCGTGCGCTCTCGGCCGTCACGACGAGGCTCGTGGCGGACGACTGCAGGTGGATGAGCGACACGGGTGCTCCGTTTCTGTCGGTGGGTCGCACGCGTGCGACCGGGGGAGAGGTGAGGCCTTCGCTTTGCCGGTGGAGGGCCCTGCAGGGCGCCTCCACCGGCGAAGCGGGAGCGTGCCTCAGAGGTCGAGCCGGCGCCGGCGGATTCCCGCCGCCGTCAGGCCGAGGCCCGCGGCGAGCACGGCGAGCGCCAGCCCGACCGCGAGCGCCGGCGACCACTCCGATCCCGTCGAGGCCAGGCTCGAGCTGCTGCTCGTGCTCGCCGTCGCAGCCACCGTCAGCTCGACCGGGTCCGCGCTGGACGCCGCGGCATCCGCGTCACCGAGGTATTCCGCCGTCAGCTGATAGGTGCCGGCGGCGAGACCGGAGACCGTGAAGCTGACGCCGCCGTCGGTGAGGACCCCGGACTGCGAGCCGGTGTCGCCGGTGCTCGACTCCCAGGCCAGGGTGACGGTGCCGGTCGGGACGTAACCGGTCGCCGCGACGGCGACCTCGACGGTCACGTCATCGCCGACGACGGCGCTGGACGGGTCGACGGTGACCGAGGTCGTGGTCGGCGCCGCCAGCACGGTGAACGACGACGTCGAGGACTCCGACGCTGCGAACGCGGAGGGGTCTGCGGGCTCGAACGTCGCGTACGCGTCGTACTCGCCCACCTCGAAGGTCGACGGCAGCGTGACCGCCGCGACCCCGTCGACGACGGTCGCCGAGGCGAAGGTGCCCGCCGCGGTGCGGAAGGTCACCGTGCCCTCGGGGGTGCCGCCGGTGTCGGCGGAGACATCGGCGCTGAGCGTGATGGTGTCAGCGGCGCCGTAGGTCTGCTCGGCCGCACTCGCCGTGAGGGTCACCGTCGTGGCCGCCGCCGCGGCGGGTGTGACCTCGAACAGCCGGGTGCCGTGGGCGGGGACGGCCGCGGTCAGCGTGGTCGCCGTGCCGAGGTCGTCACCGGCCCAGACGTCGGTGGCAGCGGCGAGACCGGTCAGCCCCAGGTCGTCCTCGTAGTCCACGGTCATCTCCGTGGCCGTGTCGGCGAGGTTGAACAGTGCGACGACCTCCTTGCCGTCGATCTGCGCGACCCACACCTGCTCGTCGTCGTCGGTGGAGCCGAGCGGCGTGGCCGGCACACCCGCCTGGTCGATCGCCAGGACCTCGTCGTTCGTCAGCAGCTCCAGGCCCAGGTCGTCGAGCTCGGTCAGATCGTCGCCCGAGTAGAAGGGTGCGGCGCTGATCGCCCACAGGGTCGCGGCGGTGCGTCGTTCGTCGTCGGTGAGACCGGAGAGCTCCTCCGGATCGCCGACCAGCAGCGAGTCGAGGTCGTTCCAGCCGACGTCCCAGCCCGCGTACTGCGCCCACTCCGCCGCCTGCGAGAAGCGGGAGACGATGCCGCCGACCTGTCCGCCCCAGCCGTTGCTGCGCCAGGTGGTCAGCGTGTCGCCCCAGGCCTCGATGTCGCCGCTGATGCGCCACGAGTCGCCGAGCTGCTGCCAGTCGGAGGCGTCGTCCTCGCTGAGCGACCACGACAGCGCGATCGTGACGTCCGTGCCCGCCTTGTTGAAGCCGATGTTCCATGCGGCCAGGTCGGCGCGGTTGTCGTACTGTCCGGACACGGTCTCGTTGCTGGCGGACCGGCCGGACCCGTAGCCGACTCCGTCGATCTTGAGGAAGTCGATCCCCCAGTCGGCGTATTGGCGGGTCAGCGAGTCTATCCAGGCCTGCGCGCAGCCGTTCTCGTTGTCGAAGTCGAGCGCGTAGGAGGAGTCCCAGCCGTTGGTGGTGCGCAGATCGTCGTAGACCGCATCATGCGTGGTGCAGGTCGCCGAGCCCTCGATCGGGAAGTCGCCGTCGTCGTACGCTCCCTTCTCCATCCCCACCGGCACGTAGATCCCGACCTTCAGCCCGAGGGAGTGGATGTAGTCGATGACCGACTCGATCCCGTCGGGGAAACGGGCCTCGTCCACGGCGTAGCGTCCGTACTCGTCGTACTCCGGGGTCCAGTCCCATTCACGCCACCATCCCGCGTCGATGTTGACGTACTCGTAGCCGTGGCTGGCGAGCTTGTCGGCCATGATGTCGGCGGCCTCGATCACGTGATCGGCGGTCAGCCACGAGTAGGAGTAGGAGGTGCCGTCGACCTCGTTGTAACCGGCAGCCCGCAGCGTCTGCTGCGACCAGCTGCTCCAGCCGAGCAGCGGCGCCTCGGTCACGCCGTTCTCGACGTAGTCGGTCGGGTAGTCGAAGTCCGTCGCGGCGGAGGCCGCCGAGGCGGTCACCAGCGCGGCGGTCGAGGCCACGAGTGCGACGGCCGCCGCGGCCGCGATGGCGCGGCCTGCTCTGCGGACCGTCGTGCGTGCTCTGGGTAGTGTGTGCAATGTCTCATCCATGTGGGTGATTCCCTTCTTCGCGAATCCGGATCATTTGGGTGCGGATGCGTCGTGTGCATCCGCGGGTGAGGCAGGTGGTGCCGTCCTTTTCCGTGGGACGGCACCACCCCGGGAACTGCGGCAGGGGCCGCCGCCCCGTCACTGGAACAGTGCGTTGACCTGGTCGTTGGCGTCATCGAGCGAGCTCACGTCGGCGTCGCCGTTCATGATCGACTCGATGGTCGGATTGATGATGGCCACCACGTCCGCCCAGTGGTCCGCGATCGGCAGCAGGTACGTGTTGCCGGAGTCGACGTAGCTGGTGAACGCGCTCACGTCCATGCCGCTGTCCGAGAACGCCTGCACCGCCTTCTCGGTGGAGCTGGAGATCGCGGGGAAGATGACGGCCTGCTCGGCCATGACGTCCTGGCACGCGGTGGACGCCATGTACGCGACCCAGTCGAACGCCTCGTCGGGATGCTCGGTGCCGGCCCAGATGCCGTCCGACAGCCCGTTGATCACGCTGACGCTCTCGCCGTCGGGACCCGACGGCAACGGGGCGAAGCCGGTGGTGATGCCGTCCGCGCTCGCGTAGGTCTTGGCCTCCCAGTCACCGTCGGGGAGCAGCGCATACTTGCCGGCGGCGTATGCCTCGTACATCGACACCCCCGAGTCGGAGACCGCCAGCGACGGCATGTAGCCCTTGTCGATCAGGCCCGTCCACCAGGCCATGGTGTCCTCGAACGCCGAGTCGGAGTAGTAGAACTCGTCCCCCCACGGGTTGTCGTTGACGTAGTACCAGCCGTCCGAGAGGGCGAAGTGCGCCCACTGCGTGGAGCCGAAGCCCGACCCGGCGTTGTCGTTGCCGAGGCCGTACACGGCCACGTTCGTCGGGTCGAAGCCGGCCTCGTCGCCGCGGACGCCGTTCGCGTCCACGGTCAGGTGGGCGATGAGCTTCTCGAACGTGCCGCCGTCGTCCGGGTTCCAGGTGAGGTTCTGCAGATCCTCGGCGGTGTACCCGGCGTCCTCGATCATCTCGGTGTTGTAGAACAGGGCCACGGTGTCCCAGTCCTTGGGCAGACCATAGCGCGAGGTGCCGTCCTCGCCGACCCACAGGTCTGCGAGGCCCTCCTGGTACTGGGTGAGGTCGATGCCGGCCGCCTCCACGCGGTCGGAGATGTCCAGCAGCTGTCCCGAAGAGGCGAACTGCGGATAGTACGTCACGTGGTCGGTGAACACGTCCGGCGCCGACTCGGTCGCCATCGCGGTCTGCAGCTGCGTCCAGTAGTCGTCCCAGGCGTACTGCTCGATGTTCACCGTGACATCGGGGTTCTGCTCGTGGAAGTCGTCGGCGCACTGCTGGTAACCCGGCAGCTGCGCCGTGTCCCACAGCCAGTAGGTGATCTCGACGTTCGAGTCCGAGTCGGTGCCGGCCGCGGCGCAGCCCGCCGATGCCCCGAGCGCCGCGATCACCAGCGATGCCGCCGCCATTCGATAGCCGTTTCTTCTCATCAGGGACCTTTCTGTTGATTGCAGGGCCGGGCGGCTCTGCGCCGGCCGGGGACGGCGCGACGTCTTTGCCGCGCCTCTTCGGGGCTACTTGAGCCCGGTGAAGCCGATGGAGTTGACGATGCGTTTGCCGAGCACCGCGTAGAGCACGAGCAACGGGATGGTCGAGACGACCGTGGCGGCCATCAGACCGGCCCAGTCCGGCGTCCCGGTGGGCGTCTGCGCTTTGAACACTCCCAGCGCCACCGTGAGAACCCTCACCTGGTCCTTCGAGGCCACCAGCAGCGGCCACATGTAGTCGTTCCACGACGTGATGTAGGTCAGCACCGCCAGCGTCGTGACCGGCGCCCACGACATCGGCAGGATGATGCGGAAGAAGATGGCGATCCGGCCCAGGCCGTCCAGCGTCGCCGCCTCTTCGATCTCACGGTTGACGCTGAGGAAGAACTGGCGCAGGAAGAACAGCGCGAAGGGGGTCATGAACGCCGACGGGAGGATGATCCCCGCGAGCGTCTGCGTCAGTCCCAGCGACTTGATCGTGAGATAGTTCGGCAGGATCGTGAAGATGGGCGGGATCATCAGTGCGGTCAACAGGACGAAGAAGACCTGATCGCGTCCGCGCCAGTTCAGGCGGGCGAAAGCGTAGGCGCCGAGGGCGCAGAAGAACACCTGACAGACGGTGATCGTGGTCGACACGACGACGGAGTTGCCGAGGTACAGCCAGAAGTTCATCGAGGCGCCGGATCCGCCCTGGGCGAGCGCATCGCTGGTGCTGGCCAGGCCGAGCACCCGCGCGAACGCGTCCCAGGTGAAGCCGACCGGGAGCAACGAGGTGGGGTCCGCGGCGAGCGCCTGGGTGTTCGACAGGGCCGTGCGCAGCATCCAGTAGAAGGGGAAGAGTGTCGCGACGATCACGACGAGCATGAACGCCCAGCCGACGATCCTGCCGACGGAGGGCCGGCGCCGTGGCCGACGGGCGGGGAGGGGCGCCGCGACGAGCGCGCTCTCGCTCAAGCCGCTCATGCCAGATCCGATTCGTTGGCCCTCATCAGCTTCAGCTGGAAGGCGGCGACGGCGACGAGCACCACGAACAGGAACACGGACATGGCCGAGGCGTAGCCGAACTTGGACCGCTCGAACGCCATCTCCCAGATGTAGTAGTAGATGACCTGGGTGGCGTGGACGGGACCGCCCTGGGTGGTCACCGCGATCGTGTCGAACACCTGGAACGAGCCGACGACGGTCACGACGAGCACCAGCGCCAGGACCGGGCGCAGCAGCGGGAGCGTGACGCTGCGGAAGGTGCGGATAGGCCCCGCGCCGTCGATCTCCGCCGCCTCGTACACGTCGACGGGAATGGACTGCAGACCGGCGAACACGAGCAACGCCGTGTACCCCGCATGTCGCCACACGTTGACGAACGCGATGGTCGGGATCGCCAGCGCGCTCGAACCGAAGAAGGCCTGTCGATCGATCCCGAGGGCGTCGAGTGCGACGTTGACGATGCCGATCTGATAGTCGAGCATCCAGTACCAGACCAGCGCGACGATCACGTTCGCCACCAGGTACGGCATCAGCACGATCCCTCGCACCCGTATCGACTTCGTGAGCCGGTGCATCAGCACGGCCAGGACCACGGCGACCACCGTCTGCACGCCGATGTTGATGACGACGTATTCGAGGGTCACCACGAGCGCGTTCCAGAACTGGGGGTCCTGCAGCATCTGCGCGTAGTTGTCCGCGCCCACCCAGTTCGGCTCCGACAACAGGTTGTAGTCCGTGAAGCTGTATCCGATGCTGCGCAGCGCCGGATACAGATAGAACACGACGAACCCCAGCACCACGGGAAGGATCAGCAGGTACGCCACGCGCGAGTCACCGCGGCGCCGCCCGCGTGCCGGCGGGCGCGTGACGGCGTCCACGGTTCGCCCGGGACGCCGAGGCGTGCTCAAGACGGCACCGCCGTTCTGCGATCTCATCATCGACATCTCATCTACGCTCCTCTGCGTCCGGAAATATTGTTGAAGTAAAAATAAGTCTTGTCAAGAGTTGCCTGAATGTGGCCCCGTGGGCCGCGATCCGGCAGGATTTGCTACGATTAGTTTTCGCTTGGAAAGCGTGTCCGGGATGAAGGGGGGCCCAGATGAGCGAGGCACCGTCGCATCCGGATTGGCGCGGCCTGAGCGCTCCGGAGCGACGCGTCGCCGTGGAGGTGCTGATCCACGGCCCGGAGCACCGGAGCGCCCTGGCACAGCGTCTCGGGCTGTCGCCGACCAGCCTCACCCGCTTGACCAAGCCGCTGCTGGCGCAGGGGTTCCTGGAAGAGCTGAAGGCGGCGCCGACGTCCCGCCGTTCGCGCGGAAGGCCGACCGAGCCGATCGACGTGCTGCCGGACCCCTATCGCTTCGTCGGGGTCAAGCTGACCGGCGACCACGCATACGCGGTGCTCACCAACCTTCGCGCGGAGATCCTGAAGCAGTCGGATCGCCCCCTCCCCGAGACGGAGCCGCACGCCGTCGTCGACGTGGTCGCGGCGCTCGTCGACGAGGTGCGCGACGGTGCGTCGATCACGGCCGTCGGGGTCGCCGCGTCCGGCCGGATCGTCGACGGGACGAGGATCCCCTACTCCGAGTTCCTCGACTGGCATGACGTCGACCTCGGCCGCCTGGTTCGGGAGGCGACGTCGCTGCCCACGGTCATCGTCAACGACGTCGGCGCCTGCACCGCACGGGAGGCCTGGTTCGGTGCGGGTCGTGAGAGTCCCTCGTTCGCGCTCGTCACGATCGGCGCCGGCATCGGGTACGGCCTCGTCGTGGGCGGCGAGCCGATCTTCGACGAGGACACCGGCATCACCCTGGTGGGGCACATGGTGCTGGACAACACCGGCCCGCTGTGCCCGCTCGGCCATCACGGGTGCGCTGCGGCGATGCTGACCTCGGTCGGGATCGTGTCCACGGTCTCGGCGGCGTTGGGCCGGCCCGTGGGCTACGAGGAGTGCCTGCAGCTCGCGGAGCAGGACGACCCGGTGGCGCGTCACGTCGTGCTGGCCTCGGCGCGCGCCCTCGGGCGGCTCCTGTCGACCATCTCGAACGTCGCGATGGTGCACAACATCCAGGTCACCGGTGACGGCGTCGGCCTGGCGGACCGGTATTGGCAGGAGGTGCGCACGGAGCTGGACCGGAATCGGGATCCGCATGCGCATCGGGTGGAGGTCGACATCCGCCACACCAGCTTCTACGACTGGGCGGAGGGCGCGGCAGCGGCCGCCATCCAGCTCTACGCTCTCGGCCGCATCGACACGGCGACGACATCGGCGCGGCCGATCGCGAAGGAGCTGTGGAGCCTAGGAGATTCGAACTCCTGACATCCTGCTTGCAAAGCAGGCGCTCTACCAACTGAGCTAAGGCCCCCGGGAGTCTCGTGTGGGGCTACCAGGACTTGAACCTGGGACCTCTTCATTATCAGTGAAGCGCTCTAACCGCCTGAGCTATAGCCCCGAAACCATGGGCGGCTCGCGCCGCCAACCTCCAAGACTTTACCGGAGGCGAATCGAAATCTCGAATCGGGGTCAGTTGGAGGTGAACCCGACCAGCAGGCCGCCGGTGACCTTGACCGCGAGGTTGTAGATGCCGGCGACGACCGCGCCGAGCACGGTCACGACGACCAGGTTCAGGATCGCGACGACCGCGGCGAACGCCATCACCTGCGGCAGACCGACGAACTGGCTGAGCGTCACACTGCCGTCGGAGAACGACGAGAACAGGTCGTCGGCCTTGCCGATCAGGCCGGTGGTCTGCACGACCAGGTAGATGAGGAAGTACGACACGAGCGTCACGACCGCGAGCGCGACCGCCGCGAGGAACGACAGCTTGACCGCCGACCAGAAGTCCACGTAGACCAGGCGCAGGCGCACCTGCTTGGCGCTCGTCTTGCTGCTCGACTTCCGGGCGAGCTTGTCGGCTACCGTGCTCATTCCTGCGTACCTTCCTCGGGAATCTCGGTGTCCGGCTCGCTCCCATCGGCGATGGTCCGCTCGCCGTTGCGTGCGATCGCGATGATCCGGTCGTCGTCATCGGGTCGGGCGAACACGACGCCCATGGTGTCGCGGCCCTTGGCGGGCACTTCCGCGACGGCCGAGCGTACCACCTTGCCGCTGGCAAGAACCACCAAGACCTCGTCGTCCTCGCTCACGATGAGCCCGCCGGCGAGATCGCCGCGGTCGTCGGTGAGCTTGGCCACCTTGATGCCCAGGCCGCCGCGTCCCTGCAGCCGGTACTGGTCCACGGCGGTGCGCTTGGCGTACCCGCCCTCGGTGACGACGAACACGTATCCCTCGTCGCGCACGACGGATGCCGACAGCAGGCGGTCGGTGTCGCGGAACGACATGCCCTTCACGCCCTCGGTCGAGCGGCCCATCGGCCGCAGCGAGTCGTCCGTCGCCGTGAAACGCAACGACATGCCGTGCCGGCTCACCAGCAGGATGTCGTCCTCCTCGTTCACCAGCAGCGCGCTGACCAGCTCGTCGTCCTCGCGCAGCTTGATGGCGATGACGCCGCCCTGACGATTGGTGTCGTACTCGCCGAGACGGGTCTTCTTCACGAGTCCGCCGCGGGTGGCGAGCACGAGGTACGCGGCCGCGGTGTAGTCGCGGATGTCGAGGATCTGCCGCACCTGCTCGTCCGGCTGCAGCGCCAGCAGATTGGCGACGTGCTGGCCCTTCGCGTCGCGGCCGGCCTCCGGCACCTCGTACGCCTTCGCCCGGTACACGCGTCCCTTCGTCGTGAAGAACAGCAGCCAGTGATGCGTCGTGGTCACGAAGAAGTGCTCGACCACGTCGTCGGCCCGCAGGCTCGCGCCCTTCACGCCTTTCCCGCCGCGGTGCTGCGAACGGTAGTTGTCGCTGCGGGTGCGCTTGATGTAGCCCTCGCGGGTGATCGTGACGACCATCTCCTCCTCGGGGATCAGGTCTTCGATCGACATGTCCCCGTCGAAGCCGAGCAGGATGTCGGTGCGACGCTCGTCTCCGAACTTCGCGACGATCTCGGTGAGCTCCTCCCGCACGATCGTGCGCTGTCGCGACGGCGTCGCGAGGATCTCCCGGTAGTCGGCGATGAGCGCCTCGAGCTCCGTCGCCTCGTCGACGATCTTCTGCCGTTCGAGGGCCGCCAGCCGACGCAGCTGCATCGCCAGGATCGCGTCGGCCTGCACGTCGTCGATCTCGAGCAACACCTTCAGGCCGTCACGGGCCTCGTCGACGGTGGGCGAACGGCGGATCAGGGCGATGACCTCGTCGAGCGCGTCGAGCGCCTTGAGGTACGCGCGCAGGATGTGCATGCGCTCCTCGGCCTTGCGCAGCCGGAAGGCGGTACGGCGCACGATCACGTCGATCTGATGCGCGACCCAGTGGGTGACGAAGCCGTCGATCGGCAGGGTGCGGGGCACCCCGTCGACGATCGCCAGCATGTTCGCGCCGAAGTTCTCCTGCAGCTGGGTGTGCTTGTACAGGTTGTTCAGCACGACCTTGGCCACGGCGTCCCGCTTGAGCACGATGACCAGGCGCTGACCCGTGCGGTCACTGGTCTCGTCGCGGATGTCGGCGATGCCCGACAGCTTGCCGTCCCGGGCGAGGTCGCGGATCTTGGCCGCCACGTTGTCCGGGTTGACCTGGTACGGGAGCTCGGTGACGACCAGGCTCGTCCGGCCCTGGATCTCCTCGACGTTCACCACCGCGCGCATCGTGATCGAGCCGCGCCCGGTGCGGTAGGCGTCCAGGATGCCGCGGGTGCCGAGGATCTGCGCGCCGGTCGGGAAGTCGGGGCCCTTGATGCGCTGCAGCAGCGCCTCCTGCAGCTCCTCGGGCGTGGCCTCGGGGTGCTCGAGCGCCCACAGCGCACCGGCGGCGACCTCGCGCAGGTTGTGCGGCGGGATGTTGGTGGCCATGCCCACCGCGATGCCCACCGATCCGTTGACGAGCAGGTTCGGGAACCGTGCCGGCAGCACCGACGGCTCCTGGGTGCGCCCGTCGTAGTTGGGCTCGAAGTCGACGGTCTCCTCGTCGATGTCGCGCACCATCTCCAGCGCCAGCAGCGCCATGCGGGTCTCGGTGTACCGGGGGGCGGCGGCACCCATGTTCCCGGGAGACCCGAAGTTGCCCTGACCGTCGGCGAGCGGGTAACGCAACGACCACGGCTGCACCAGGCGGACGAGCGCGTCGTAGATGGCCGAGTCGCCGTGCGGGTGGTACTGGCCCATCACCTCGCCGACCACGCGCGCGCACTTCGAGAACGCCTTGTCGGGGCGGTAGCCGCCGTCGTACATGCCGTAGATCACGCGGCGGTGCACCGGCTTGAGACCGTCGCGCACGTCGGGCAGCGCACGGCCGACGATCACGCTCATCGCGTAGTCGAGGTAGCTGCGCTGCATCTCCGACTGCAGATCGACCTGGTCGATCTTGCCGTGGTTGTGCTCAGCGGTGAGGTCGGGGCGTTCTTCGTCGGCCATGTGTACTCAGTTCTCTCGCCGGCTGCGCGATCAGATGTCCAGGAAGCGCACGTCTTTGGCGTTGCGCTGGATGAAGTGGCGCCGCGACTCGACGTCCTCGCCCATGAGGGTGGAGAACACCTCGTCCGCCGCGGCCGCGTCGTCGATGGTCACCTGCAGCAGGGTGCGGGTCGTGGCGTCCATCGTGGTCTCCCACAGCTCCTTCGGGTTCATCTCGCCGAGACCCTTGTAGCGCTGGATGCCGTTGTCCTTCGGGATCCGCTTCCCGCCCGCCAGCCCGTCGGCCAGCAGCGCGTCCCGCTCACGGTCGCTGTACACGTACTCGTGCGGAGCGTTCGACCACTTCAGCCGGTACAGCGGCGGCTGCGCGAGATACACGAAGCCGGCCTCGATGAGTCCGCGCATGTAGCGGAACAGCAGTGTCAGCAGCAGCGTCGTGATGTGCTGGCCGTCCACGTCGGCATCCGCCATCAGCACGATCTTGTGATAGCGGGCCTTCTCGATCGAGAAGTCCTCGCCGATGCCGGTGCCGAAGGCCTGGATCATCGCCTGGATCTCGTTGTTGCCGAGGGCGCGGTCGAGGCGCGCGCGCTCGACGTTGAGGATCTTGCCGCGCAGCGCGAGGATCGCCTGCGTGTGGGGATCGCGACCCTGCACCGCCGAGCCGCCGGCGGAGTCGCCCTCGACGAGGAAGATCTCGCTGATCGCGGGATCCTTGCTGGTGCAGTCCTTGAGCTTGTCGGGCATGGATGCCGACTCGAAGACGCTCTTGCGCCTGGCGGTCTCGCGAGCCTTGCGCGCCGCCATGCGCGCGGTCGACGCGTCGATCGCCTTGCGGACGACGTTCTTGGCCTGCGCCGGGTTGCGGTCGAACCAGTCGCCCAGCTGGTCGCCGACGACCTTCTGCACGAAGGCCTTCGCCTCGGTGTTGCCGAGCTTCGTCTTGGTCTGCCCCTCGAACTGCGGCTCGGACAGCTTGACCGAGATGACGGCGGTGAGGCCCTCACGCACATCCTCGCCGGAGAGGTTGTCGTCCTTCTCCTTGAGCAGGTTGTTGGCCCGTGCGTACTTGTTGACGAGCGTCGTCAGCGCCGCTCGGAACCCCTCCTCGTGCGTGCCGCCCTCGTGCGTGTTGATGACGTTCGCGTACGTGAAGACGTTCTCGGTGTACGAGGTGGTCCACTGCAGCGCGATCTCGGCCGAGATCTTGCGCACCGGGTCCTCGGCCTCGAAGTCGATGACGTCGGCATGCACCGGCTCGGCCTTCCGGCCGCGGTTCAGGTACTCGACGTAGTCCACCAGGCCGCGCTCGTAGAGGAAGCGATCGCTCAGCTGGAGCAGCTCGGGCTTGCCGTCGACCTCCTCCTCGGTGAGCGCGTCGGGCCGCTCGTCGCGCAGCGCGATGGTCAGCCCCTTGTTCAGGAACGCCATCTGCTGGAAGCGGGTGCGCAGCGTGTCGTAGTCGAAGTCGACGGTCTCGAAGATCTCCGGATCCGGCCAGAACGTGATCGTCGTTCCGGTCTCGGAGCTCTCCTCGCCTCTGGCGAGCGGCGCCTGCGGCACGCCGCCGTCCCGGTACGACTGGCGCCAGACGTGTCCCTGCTGCCGGACCTCGACCTCGAGGCGCGTCGACAGGGCGTTCACGACGGACGAGCCGACGCCGTGCAGGCCGCCGGAGACGGCGTAGGCGCCGCCGCCGAACTTCCCGCCGGCGTGCAGGATCGTCAGCACCACCTGCACTGTCGACACGCCCTGGGCGGTGTTGATCCCCACCGGGATGCCGCGGCCGTTGTCGACGACGCGCACTGCGCCGTCGGCGAGGATCGTCACCTCGATCGTGTCGCAATACCCGGCCAGCGCCTCATCGACCGAGTTGTCCACGATCTCGTACACGAGGTGGTGGAGACCGCGCGGGCCGGTCGATCCGATGTACATGCCGGGGCGCTTGCGCACGGCCTCGAGGCCTTCGAGCACCTGGATGGCGTCGGCCCCGTAGTCGTTTCCGGAGGTATTCGCGGGGTGAGAGTCCGGAACGTCGGCGGGGTTGTCAGTCGTCATAGGTTTCGAGCGCTCCGGTGATGTAGACGGGGTACATCGATCCTATCGAATCGCGACCGTCAGCGGGGCTGTATGGCCGTGTGGCGTCACGAAATCCGCCGCCCCATCTACGGAGATGTCTCAGCCGTAGGTATCCCGCGGACCCCGCCCTGGAACGGCTCTCGGCCCCTTTTTCCAGGAGGGGACGTCCGGGCCGATGAATCGCACGTCCTCCACGCCCGCCTCCGGGAACCGCTCGCCGATGCGCGTGACGATCTGGGCGCGCATCAGCCGCAGCTGCTTGGCCCACGCCGTGGAGTCGCACGCGACCGTGAGGATGCCGCGCTCCAGGCCGGTCGGGCGCGTGTGCGCCGCGGTCCCCTCGCCGGCCACCTCGCCCCACTGCCGGATGAGGTCCTCGCGGGAGAGCTCCGGCTCCCACCCCGCCTGCGCGGTCCAGCCGATGAGCACGTCGCCCAGGCCCTGCGGGTCCCGACCGGGCGTGAACGGTGCGTTCTCGTCGTCCTCGACGCGACGTCGGCGGCGCTTCCCCCGTCCGGTGGGCTCGAGGCCGCGCAGGCGCAGATAGATCGCGACCGTCTCCGGAACCTCGGGGTCAGTCATCCTCGACGCTCCGGATCACGCCCGCCTCGATCCGAACCGTCCGCCCTCGCAGCGCGTCCGGCACATCGGCCTCGACCGCCGCGGTCACGATGACCTGCTCGTAGCCGGCGACGAGATCACCGAGCCGGGCGCGCCGGTCGGCGTCGAGCTCGGCGAACACGTCGTCGAGGATCACGACCGGGTCGCCGATCGGCGAGTCCGCCCGGAGCATCTCGGCGGAGGCGAGCCGCAGCGCGAGAGCGACAGACCACGACTCGCCGTGGGAGGCGTAGCCCCTCACCGGAAGTCCCCGGATGCGCAGCAGCAGGTCGTCGCGATGCGGCCCGACAAGGGTGAGTCCCCGGTCGAGCTCGGCGGAGCGCCGGGCTCCGAGCGCGGCGCGGAAGAGCTCTTCGGTGGAACCGGCGGTCGCGGCAGCGGCCGTCGCGGCATCCTCGTCGGGGTCGAAACCGCGGATCGAGTTCGCCCATTCGAGCTCGGGACGATGATCTGCGCCGGCGATCTGCGCATAGGCGGTGATCGCCGGCGGGGTGAGGACCGCCGTCAGGGCCGCACGGGCGTCGATGATCTGGGCGCCGAGCGCGACGAGCTTGTCGTCCCACACGTCGAGCGTCGACAGTGCGTCGCCGCGGATGCCGCGCGCCCGGGCCGACTTCAGGAGGGCGCCCCGCTGCTTGAGGACGCGATCGTAGTCGGCGAGCACGGCCGCCATGCGGGGGCTGCGCTGGACCAGGAGCTGGTCGACGAACCGCCGACGCGCGGACGGGTCGCCGCGGACGATCTGCAGGTCCTCCGGCGCGAACAGGACGACCTGCGCGTAGCGCGGCAGCTCGGCGGTGCGCACCGGGGAGCCGCCGATACGCGCCTTGTTCGACCCCTGCTTGGAGATCTGGAGCTCGAGCGTCACGCGCCGCCCGCCGTGGGCGAGCCGTGCGCGCACGAACGCGGCATCCGCACCGGCCCGCACGAGCGGGGCGTCCGCGGACACCCGGTGCGAGCCGAGCGTGGCGAGGTAGGCGATCGCCTCGGCGAGATTCGTCTTGCCCTGCCCGTTGCGGCCCACGAACAGGTTCGTCCCCGCCGTGAGGGCGATGTCGGCGCTCGTGTAGTTGCGGAAGTCGGCGAGACTCAGCTGCTCCACGATCACCGGGGAAGCCTACCCACGGGCGACGACGTTCAGCGCAGCAGCAGGTTCGGCTGCAGCAGGTACTTGAACGTGTCCTCGCCGCCCCGCTCGACGGAGGTCTGCGGCGTGACCAGGATCGGGCTCAGCTTGTTCGCGTTGTCGCTCGAGGTGAACGTCACACGGGTGAACTCGCTGCGCACGGCCGTGAGGGCCTCCAGCAGGTACTGCGGGTTGAGGCCGAGGGTCACCTCGTCGCCGGTCAGGGTCGCATCGACGGACTCGGTCGCGCGCGCCTGCTCGGTGCCGGACGCCTCCATGGCCACCCCGTCGGGACCGAAGGTGAACCGCAGCGGCGCGGAGCGGTCGAGAACGAGCGCGACGCGACGAACCGCCTCGGTCAGCTCACCGGTGTTCACGACCGCGTAGTGGTCGGTCTGATCCGGGAACAGCCGTCGCACCGGCGGGAAGTTGCCCTTGATCAGCAGCGAGGTGACCGTCTTGTTGCCGGAGCTGAACGCGATGATCTCGCGATCGCCGGAGCCCGAGAACGCGATCTGGATGTTCTCGCCGTGGGCGAAGGTCTTGCCGACCTCCTGCAGCGTGCGCGCCGGCACGAGGGCGGTCGCGTCCTCGATCGCTCCGTCGGCGTCCCATGGCACGTCGCGCAGCGCCACGCGGTAGCGGTCGGTGGCGACCAGGCTCAGCCGGGTGCCCGAGACCTCGAGCTGCACGCCGGTGAGCACCGGGGTGACGTCGTCGCGGGATGCCGCGAACGCGACCTGCGCGATCGCGGTGGCGAAGACCTCGGCCGGCACGAGCCCCGACTCTCCCGAGACCTCGGGGATCGCCGGATATTCCTGCACCGGCATCGATGCGAGGGTGAATCGGGCGGAGCCGCAGGTGAGAACGATGCCGTCGTCGTCGACGGCGATCTCGACCGGCGCGTTCGGGAGCCGGCTGGCGATGTCGGACAGGAGCCGGCCGTGCACCAGGATCGTGCCCGGCTCGTCGATGGTCGCCTCGATCGTGGTGCGTGCGGACGCCTCGTAGTCGAACGCCGAGAGCGAGAGCCCGGCATCCGAGGCGTCGATCAGGACACCGGCGAGGATCGGCTGCGGATTGCGCTGCGGCAGAAGCTTGACGACGAACGACACCGCTTCGCTGAACACATCGCGGTTGACCTGGAATCTCACGGACGCTCCCTCGTCATCGAACTTGATCTCCCATGCTAGTGGCGCCGCGGCATGCGTCGAAGCGCACCCCGTCATGGGCCTCGACGCCGGTCGGGGTGATCGGATGACCCTCTTCGGAATAGGTATCTGTCATATTCATCACCGTTGTGGACAGTGTGGATAAGTCGGTGGATCGTGCTGAGGCCATGGGAACTACATCCTTGTGAGATGTGGACCGGCTGCGGACAGCCGCGATGCCGTCGACGTGCAGGTCTGCGGGCGTCGACGGGCTCTTCCACAGGGCGTCACCGCCTGTTCACATCGTGAGGTCGACGATCCCCAGTTATCCACATCTTTTCCACACTGTGCAGAAGCAGATGATGACGATCTCTTGCCGATCTGTCAACAGCGCCGACGCAGAAGCCGGTTATGTTGCGTCGGCCCGGGGGCGAGTGCGCGCCCGACTCAGCGGCCGGCGCGGCCGAGCAGCGACGTGATCTCGGTGACCTGGTTGTAGATCGACCGGCGTTCCTTCATGAGATCGCTGATCTTGCGCGTGGCATACATGACGGTGGTGTGATCCCGGCCGCCGAAGAGCTGGCCGATCTTCGGCAGGGACAGGTTCGTGCGCTCCCGGCACAGGTACATGGCGATCTGGCGCGCCGTGGCGACGGCTTGCGACCTGCTGGAGCCGTAGAGATCGTCGACCGAGAGCTTGAAGTACTGCGCGGTCGCGGTGATGATGTCGGTCGGCGAGATGACGTTCGCATCGTTCTGGTCGACGATGTCGCGCAGCACGGTCTGCGCGAGGGAGATGTCGAGCGCCGAACGGTTCAGGCTCGCGAACGCGGAGACCCGGATGAGCGCGCCCTCGAGCTCACGGATGTTGCTGGAGACGACGGTGGCGATGTACTCCAGCACCTCGTCCGGGATCTGCAGCCGCTCGTTCTGCGCCTTCTTGCGCAGGATCGCGATGCGCGTCTCCAGGTCGGGCGCCTGCACATCGGTGATGAGGCCCCACTCGAAGCGGCTGCGCATGCGGTCCTCGAAGCCGGTGAGGTGCTTCGGCGGCACGTCGCTGGTGATCACCACCTGCTTGTCGTGGTCGTGCAGCGTGTTGAAGGTGTGGAAGAAGGCCTCTTGCGTCTCTGCCCGGCCCTGCAGGAACTGGATGTCGTCGATCAGCAGGATGTCGACCTCGCGGTAGCGGGCCTGGAAGGCCGCTCCGCGGTTGTTCGCGATCGAGTTGATGAAGTCGTTCGTGAACTCCTCGCTGGAGACGTAGCGCACTCGCACGCCGGGATACATCGTCAGGGCGTAGTCGCCGATCGCATGGAGCAGATGCGTCTTGCCGAGGCCCGAGTCGCCGTAGACGAACAACGGGTTGTACGCCTTCGCGGGCGCCTCGGCGACCGCGACCGCCGCGGCATGGGCGAAGCGATTGGACTGACCGATGACGAATCGTTCGAAGGTGTACTTCGGGTTCAGCCGGGTGTCGGCGCGAGGCGGGGCGGATGTCGTCGCCGCCGGCCGCGTGACGGCCTCGGGCTCTGCGTCCGGGGCGCCGTCGCGCGGATCGTCGGAGACCGCCGCCGGTTCCGGCACGACCGGCGTCTGATCGGCGAGCTCGGGCTCGACGATCACCCGGAACGCGGTCACCGACTCGTCGCCGCTCCGGGCGATCGCCTCGAGGATGGGCATCCGGAGTCGCTTGTTCAGCTGCGCGAGGGTCAGCTCGTTCGGAACGTCCAGATACAGCGTGCCGGCCATGACCCCGCGTGGGACCGCGAGGTTGAGGAAGCCCTGCATCTGCGGGGAGACGCGGTCGTCCGTCGCGAGGATGCGCAGGACGGCCGACCACACCGCGACCTCCGATGCGTCCTGCACTGACATGCGCCCCCTGATCGTCGTGCGTCGAGGCTTTGTGAGAACCTGTGGATAACTGACTGTGCCACGCTAGTCAGGCGGGGGCGCGAGGGCAAACCGCATCCGGGCTCGTCGCGTGTCGGTGCACCGGTGTCGACGATGCGCGTGGATAATTGCTCTTTCGTCTCGGTTTGAGTTCTCTGCGCCGACGTCGTAGCCTTAATCGGTTGACTTCTGCCTTCCCGGCAGTCCCTTCCCGCCCCGGCCGAGCGTTCCGGTGGCATCCGATCCGGAGTGATCCCATGAGCAAGCGCACGTTCCAGCCCAACAACCGCCGTCGTGCCAAGAAGCACGGCTTCCGCGCCCGCATGCGCACCCGTGCGGGGCGTGCCATCCTGTCGGCACGCCGCGCCAAGGGCCGCACCGAGCTCTCGGCCTGACCGAGTGCTCCCGCGCGCGAACCGACTGACTGACGGCGCCGAGTACAAGGCCGTCGTCCGTCGCGGCGCGCGATGCTCCGGTCCGCATGCGATCACCTACGTCGTCGCGCCCGCGCAGTCGGGCGCGACGCGTTTCGGTTTCATCGTCAGCAAGCAGGTCGGCGGCGCGGTCGTGCGCAACACCGTGCGGCGACGGCTCAAAGCGATCTGCGCACAGGAGATGCCGCGCGTGGCCGCCGGATCCCGGATCGTGATCCGCGCGCTGCCGGCAGCGGCGTCCGCGGACTTCGGCGTGCTGCGTGCCGAGATCGGTCGATGCCTGGAACGGCGGGCGGCATGAGCTCGGCGACGTTGCCGGCGTCCGCTCGAGGCGAGGCGAGGATGGATGCGGCGCAGTGGCTGCGGTCCGTGCCGTTGCTGCCGCGCAACATGCTGCTGATGATTCTCCACGGTTATCGCGCGACCATCTCCCACGCCTATGGCGACGTGTGTCGCTACTACCCGTCGTGTTCCGCCTACGCGGTCGGCGCGGTGCAGCAGCACGGTGCCGTGAAGGGCGCGGCGCTGGCCGCCGCGCGCATCGGGCGTTGTCATCCCTGGGCTGCGGGTGGCGTGGACGACCCGCCGCCGCATCCGGATTTCGCCCATGATCTCACCCGGCACGGGTTCGTCGTGCCCTCCCGAAAGGACTGATCCCGTTGGATCTTCTCGGCACGGTTCTGTGGCCGCTGAAATGGCTCGTCGAGCTCGTTCTCGTCGCATGGCACGCGATCTGGAGCTTCGTCGGACTCGACCCGGCCTCCGGCCTGACGTGGGTGCTGTCGATCATCGGTCTGGTGATCGTGGTGCGCGCAGCACTCATCCCGCTGTTCGTCAAGCAGATCAAGAGCCAGCGGAAGATGATGGAGATCGCGCCGCAGCTGCGCAAGATCCAGGAGAAGTACAAGGGCAAGAAGGATCAGCTCTCGCGCGAGGCCATGAGTCGCGAGACGATGGCGCTGTACAAGAAGAACGGCACGTCTCCGGTCTCCGGGTGTCTGCCGCTGCTCGTGCAGATGCCGATCTTCTTCTCGTTGTACTCGGTGCTGCACGATGTGGCCTCTCATGCGCAGAGCGGGATCGGCGGCGTCGGTCCGCTCACCGTCGAGCTGACGACGCAGTTCAACGACGCGAAGCTCTTCGGCGTCGCGTCCCTGCATGAGACGCTCGCCGACTCGGTGCAGAACCAGCAGGACGGCTGGCAGGCGACGGTCACGATCCTCGTCATCCTCGTCGTCCTGATGATCGGCTCGCAGTTCTTCACGCAGCTCCAGATCATCTCGAAGAACCTGTCGCCGGAGGCCAAGACCGGCCAGGCGTATCAGATGCAGCGGATCATGATGTTCATCATCCCGCTCGGCATGATCTTCTCCGGCGTCTTCTTCCCGCTCGGCGTCGTCGTCTACTGGTTCATCAGCAACCTGTGGACCATGGTCCAGCAGTTCATGGTCATCCGGAACATGCCGACTCCCGGCTCCGAGGCGGCCAAGATCCGTGAGGAGCGGCTGGCCCGGCGCGGCAAGGCGATCGATTCGAACGGGCGCATCGTCACCATGGAGAAGTACAACGCGGAGCAGCAGCGGATGCTGGCGGACGCCGAGCGGTTGCGCGAGGCTGCCCCCAAGCGTCAGCAGCCGGTCAGCAAGCAGCGTGCCAAGAAGCAGGCCGCCAAGCAGACCGGTCAGCAGCCGAAGACCGACGGGGTGAAAGACTCCCCCGCAGCCGATTCCTGAGCGGGGAGACCACCCATGAGCACCGAGACCGAACATCCCGCTGAGCAGTCGCTGTCCGAGCTGGAGGGCGAGGGCGACGCTGCAGCCGACTTCCTCGAAGGGCTGCTGGACATCGCCGACATCGACGGTGACCTCGACCTCGACGTCCGCAACGGCCGCGCCTACGTCTCGGTACAGTCCGACGGCGCGAATCCGTCATTGGACCGGCTGGCCGACCCGGACACCGTCACGGCGCTGCAGGAGCTCACCCGCCTGGCGGTGCAGAGCCGCACCGGTCACTACTCACGCCTGATCCTGGACATCGGCGGCTCGCGCGATGCGCGTCGCCGCGAGCTCGAGATCCTCGTCGATCGGGCGGTCGCCCGTCTCGACGAGGGAGCATCCCAGGCGTCGTTGCCGTCGATGTCGAGCTACGAGCGCAAGCTCGTCCACGACATCGTCGCCGACCGCGGTCTCGTGTCGGAGTCGTACGGCGAAGGGCCCCAGCGGCACACGGTGATCCGTCGCTCGTGATGGATGTTTCACGTGAAACATCGGTCGAGCCGGAGCCGGCTGCCGCGGCACGGATCTTCGGGGATCGACTGGACCTCGCCCGTGCCTTCACCGCGAACCTGGCGCGGGAGGGTGAGCTCCGCGGTCTGATCGGACCACAGGAGCTGCCGCGTCTCTGGTCCCGGCACGTCCTGAACAGCGCGGTCGTCGCGCCGTTGTTCGGCGGTCGCGCCGCCGATGTCGGATCCGGCGCGGGGCTGCCCGGTCTGGTGTGCGCCATCGCCGCGCCGGACGTCGAGTGGACGCTGATCGAGCCGATGGAGCGCCGGGTGGCCTGGCTCGAGGAGCAGGTCGCCGAGCTCGCGATCGACAACGTGCGCGTCGTGCGGGCACGCAGCGAGGAGTGGGCCGGCGGCGCGGTCTTCGACGCGGTCACGGCGCGAGCGGTCTCGGCACTGCGGACGCTCATCCCGCTGACCGCTCCCCTGGTGCGTGACGGCGGCGAGCTCATCCTGCTGAAGGGCGCGAACGTGGAGGCGGAGATCGGGAAGGCGGCCACGCAGATGAAGGGCGCCCGTCTCAGCGACGTGCGCGTCGAGCTCGTCGGCGCGGACTGGCTGGGCGAGCCGACGCGGGTCCTGCGCGCGAGGGTGCGCGCGTGATGTTTCACGTGAAACATCGCCGCGATCGCGTGCGTCCCGCATTCGACGACTCGCGCCGCGTAGGTACAGTGGATGCGGTGTCCGACCGCAGTCGAGAGGTGTTGTGTTTCACGTGAAACATTCCGAGGAGCAGTCGGCGGCATCCATCGACGACACCCCCCTGGCCCGCGAGCTCGCCGATCTGAGCGCGCGCCGGCGCGCGCTGGCGGACGTCTCGGTCGTGCTGCCCACGTCGCCGCGGGTGATGACCGTGTCGAACCAGAAGGGCGGTGTCGGCAAGACGACCACGACCGTCAACCTGGCCGCCGCCCTCGCCTCGGTCGGAGCGCGCGTGCTGGTCATCGATCTCGACCCGCAGGGGAACGCCTCGACCGCACTCGGCGTCCCGCACACCGCGGACGTGCCGAGCGTCTACGACGTCCTCATCGACGAGGTCCCGCTGGCGGATGTCGTGCAGACCAGCCCGGAGTCGGCGCTGCTGACGTGTGCGCCGAGCACGATCCACCTCGCCGGCGCCGAGATCGAGCTCGTCTCGCAGGTGGCGCGCGAGCATCGCCTCGCCAGGGCGCTCGAGGAGTACCTGCGCACCGCGTCGGAGCCGCCGCACGTCGTGCTCGTCGACTGCCCGCCATCGCTCGGGCTGCTCACCATCAATGCGTTCACGGCGGCGGCGGAAGTGCTGATCCCGATCCAGTGCGAGTATTACGCACTCGAGGGTCTCAGCCAGCTGCTCGGCAGCGTGCAGATGATCCAGAAGCATCTGAATCCGCCGTTGCGCGTCTCCACGATCCTGCTCACGATGTACGACGGTCGCACGCGACTCGCGCAGCAGGTCGCGGATGAGGTGCGGAACCACTTCCGCGACGAGGTGCTCAGCACCGTCATCCCGCGGTCCGTGCGGGTCTCCGAGGCTCCGAGCTTCGGGCAGACCGTCATCGCCTACGACGGCAACTCGGCGGGCGCGATCGCTTACCGGGAAGCCGCGGTCGAACTGTTGGCCCGTGATGCGGCGGGCGAGGGAGAGGAATCCTGATGGCCAAGAGGACTGGACTCGGACGAGGGATCGGCGCGCTCATCCCGACGGCGGCGACGGAGTCGCGCCCCGTCGACGTGTTCTTCCCCGGCACGACGGATGCCGGCGATGCTCCGGCCGACACGACTCCCGCCGAGGCGGCACCTGCCGATGATCTGCTGGTCGTGCCGGGGGCTCGTCTGATCGAGGTCGACCCGCGTCTGGTCGTGCCCAACCCCAAGCAGCCGCGCAGCGTGTTCGACGAGGACGACCTCGCCGAGCTCGTGCACAGCGTGCGGGAGTTCGGCGTGCTGCAGCCCATCGTGGTGCGTGCGCGTGAAGACGGCGTGTACGAGCTCATCATGGGCGAGCGGCGTACGCGCGCGGCTCGGGAGGCCGGTCTGGAGAAGATCCCCGCGATCGTGCGGGACACCGCCGACGAGGACCTGCTGCGCGATGCCCTGCTCGAGAACCTGCACCGCTCACAGCTGAACCCGCTGGAAGAGGCGTCGGCGTACCAGCAGCTCCTCGAGGACTTCGGCATCACGCAGGACGAGCTCTCCACCCGCATCGGCCGGTCGCGCCCGCAGATCTCGAACACCATCCGGTTGCTGCGGCTGCCGGTGCCGGTGCAGCAGCGCGTCGCGTCGGGCGTGCTCAGCGCCGGTCACGCCCGGGCGATCCTGTCCGTGGCGGACGCCGACGCGATGCAGCGCCTGGCCGACAAGATCGTGAACGAGGACCTGTCGGTCCGCGCAGCCGAGGCGGCGGCGAAGGGCGTACCGGCGCCGAAGCGGCCCGCGCCCAAGGCGGGCGCCCGGCGGGCTCACCTCGACGAGGTCGCCGATCGCCTGGGAGATCGCCTCGACACCCGCGTCCGAATCACCCTCGGAGCACGAAAAGGCCAGATCAACATAGATTTCGCGACGATCCAGGATCTCAACCGAATCCTCACGGTCCTGGGCGAGGACTCCCTCGGCCGGTGACCCGAAGATCCGAAGGACCTTCGCTCCAGACGGTGCCACCGCTGCGGCGGCGGGGAGTCCGCTGACGCGTAGGCTGGGAGGGTGAGCCACCCCGACCCCTCCCCGCGCCGCCGCGCGAGCCTGGAGCTGTTGCGGGCCGAGGCGAGCGACGAGCTGTCGGCACTGATCGCCGAGCGACTGCGCGCCGGCGAGGACCCCTGGGAGTTCATGGAGGATCTGCCCACGGTCGACGAGCTCGTGGTGTTCCTGCTGCGCGCCGAGAACATCGCCGAGTCCGGCGGGGTCAAGCCGACCGAGGCGCGCCATTACCGGGTGCTCCGCCAGATCGCGTTGGACTACCCCCCGCTCACACGCGCGGTGTGGCGGCTGTTGGGAAGGACCAACACGAGCCGTCGGTGGGACGCGACGGTGCGCACCGAGGCATCCTGAGCCGGGACGCGGAGGGGTCTTCAGCCGAGGTACGGCGCGAGGTCCTGCTCCAGCGCGAACTTCGGCTTGGCGCCGACGATCGTCGTCTTGACCTCGCCGCCCTGGAACACCTTCATCGCGGGGATGGAGGTGATCTGGTACTTCATCGCGAGGTCGGGGTTCTCGTCGACGTTGAGCTTCAGGATCGTGATCTTGCCGGTGTTCTCGGCTTGGATCTCGTCGAGGACGGGCGCGACCATGCGGCACGGCCCGCACCACGCGGCCCAGAAGTCGACGAGGACGGGCCCGTCGGCTTCCAGCACGTCCTCGGTCCAGGTGCGGGAACTGGTGGCCTTCGCGGTCATGGGGTCTCCTTCGGTGGAAGTCGTATGGATGCACAAACGCGGCGGGATGCGGCGTTGTTCCCGGTCAGAGCGCGGGCAGGCCTTCGATCTGGTCCGCCGTGGCATCCGGCTCGCCGGCCTCGCCGAGGGCGGCGAGATAGTGCTCGACGTCGAGTGCCGCCACCGTGCCGCTGCCGGCGGCGGTGACCGCCTGGCGGTAGATGGGGTCGATCACATCGCCGGCGGCGAAGACGCCCGGGACCGACGTGCGCGAGGAGCGGCCGTCCACCCACACCGTGCCGGCGCTGGTGGTCTCGAGCACCCCGGTCACGAGACGCGTGCGCGGGTCGTTGCCGATCGCGACGAAGACGCCCTCCAGCGCCAGCTCCCGCCGGCTGCCGTCCACGGTGTCCTCCAGCACCACACCGGTCACCGCGTCCTGACCGAGGATGTCGGCCACCGCGCTGTTCCAGACGAACTCGATCTTCTCGTTCGCGAACGCACGCTCCTGCATGATCTTCGACGCGCGCAGCTCGTCTCGGCGGTGGATGACGTACACCTTCGACGCGAACTTGGTGAGGAATGTCGCCTCCTCCAGCGCGGAGTCGCCGCCGCCGACGACCGCGATCACGCGCTCGCGGAAGAAGAAGCCGTCGCAGGTGGCGCAGTACGAGACGCCGCGGCCGGACAGCCGCGACTCGCCGTCGAGCCCGAGCTTTCGAGGGGCGGAGCCGGTCGCGTAGATGAGGGCGTCGGCCTCGTACTCCTTGCCGCTGCCGAGCACGACCTTCTTGACCATCCCGCCCAGGTCGACGCCCACGACGTCGTCGTAGACGATCTCGGCCCCGAACCTCTCGGCCTGCTCCTGCATCTTCGTCATGAGCTCGGGACCCTGGATGCCCTCGGGGAAGCCGGGGAAGTTCTCGACCTCGGTGGTGTTCATCAGCTCGCCGCCCGCTTCGACCGAGCTGGCGATCACGAGCGGGGCGAGGCCGCCACGGGCCGCGTAGATGGCGGCGGTGTATCCGGCCGGCCCGGAACCGACGATGATCAGCTTGCGCACGTATGTCTCCTTGTCCGAGGTGCTCAACACATGGTAGCCGTGGGTCATTCCACGGCGGTGTCCCCGGTTACCGGCGTATGAGAACCCGGCGCACCATCGCGATCGCCGGGCCCACCTCCGGCGCGCGGAACAGCACCAGGACGCCGAGATACACGACTCCCACGACGGCGCCGATCACGGCGGTGCCGGCCGCTCCGTAGACCTTGTCCGACACGGTCCAGCCGGACTCGCCCCCCAGCAGCAGGAAGGTCAGCCAGCCGGCGGCGGCGGCGGGGACCGCGGCGCCGACGAAGCGGGCGAGCGAGCGCATCCACGCCCCCGCCCGGATGCCGCCGATGCGGCGGCTGAGCAGGATCGACGCGATGATCAGCTGCGCCAGGCTCGCCAGCGACTGCCCGAGCGCGATGCCCGCCGCGAGCCACTCGAGCGGCAGGGTCATGGCGGCGGCGACGGCGGTTCCGACCACCAGGGCGCCCTGGATCAGGGTGAAGACGAAGGGTGTGCGCGTGTCGTCGTAGGCGTAGAAGGTGCGCTGCACGATGAAGATGGCGGCCAACGGCACGAGGCCGACGAGATAGGCCAGCAGCACCGGGGCGGCGGCGGCGGCATCCTGGGCGGAGTTGACGAACACGCGCGTGGCGGGCACCGCGGCGACCGCCAGGGCGGCCGTGGCCACGACGACGAACAGGCCCATGATGCGGATGCTGGCCAGGATGTCGTCCCGGACGGCATCCGTCCGTCGCGCCGCGGCGTGCTCGCTGAGCTGGGTGAAGTAGGGCGTGCCGATGGAGAGGACGATGACCGAGTACGGCAGCATGAACACGAGCCAGGCGTTCTGCATCACCGCGACGGCGGGACCCTGACCGGAGGCTGCGCCTACCAGGAGCGTCTGCACGTACCCGGCCACCTGGCCGACGATGACCATGAGCGCGGTCCAGCCGGCGAGGCGCGCCATGCTGCGGAAGCCGAGCCCTCGCCAGTGGAAGTCGGGGCGCAGCCGCAGCCCGGTGCGACGCCAGAACAGCAGGAGCACGACCGCCTGCAGCATGATGCCCGCGGTGGCGGTGCCGCCGAGGGCGGCGATCATGCCCGGCGTCCATTCGGAGACGGCGGTCAGGTCGGAGCCGAAGACCAGCATGAGGCCGATGAATCCGAGGATCGAGACGATGTTGTTGACCACCGGGGCCCAGGTGAACGGACCGAACACGCGGCGGGCGTTGAGCGCCTCGCCGAGCAGCGCGTACAACCCGTAGAAGAACAGCTGCGGCAGGCACCAGTAGGCGAAGGCGGTGGCGAGCGCCTGCTGCTCAGGAGTGAACTTCGCGCCGTACAGGGCGATCAGCAGCGGCGCGCACACGGTCGCCACGAGCGTCACGACCAGCAGCACGACCGTGCCGGCCGTGAACAGTGCCGACAGGAACCGCCTGCCGCCGTCGGACCGCGCCGACTCGCGCACGATCTGCGGCACGATCACCGCGGTGAGCACCCCCGCCGAGATGACCGCATAGATGTTGTTCGGCAGCTGATTGGCCAGCATGAACGCGTCCGCCACACGCGACAGGTTCGAGCCGATGACCGCCACCAGCACGATGGAGCGGATCAGTCCGGTCAGCCGCGAGACGAGCGTGCCCGCGCCCAGCAGCACGCTGGCGCGTGCGAGCCCGCTCATGCGTCCGCCTTCCTCGCCGCGGCGCGCCGGCGCCGGCGCACCGTGCGGATGATGCCGATCGTCAGGAACGCGCCGACGAGCACCACCAGGATGGCGACGCCGACGTTCTCCCAGTCGGCGCGCACGTTCACGTCGACGACCTGCGGGCCGCCGATCGGCTCCATGGTGGGGCTGCGCAGCGTCAGGGTGATGCTCACCTCGCCGTTGGCGATGCGCGCGCGCACCGGCACCTCGACCGGCGTGTTGCTCGCTGCGTCGGCGGAGGCGGCGGCCGCGGTGACGTCGGTCTGGTGGTCGACGGTGAGCCGCAGATCGTCCGGCGACGCGAACAGGGTCACGTGGACGGCGTACGGCAGGGCGTTGTGGATCCAGAACTTGAGGTTGGTGCCCGCGGTGAGCAGGTTGATGGAGGTCGGCGGCACGATCGACACCGACGCCAGCGTGTCCGCGGTCTGGGCCGCGTGGTCGGTCAGAGCCTGCTGCCAGTCGGCGGACCGGGTCAGCCAGGCCGCGCCGAGCAGCTGCAGGATCTCGGCGTCCTCCGCCGCGGTCAGCAGCGCGGGATCGTCCAGGATCGTGGCGAAGCGGGCGATGCTGTCGGCGCCGGACTCGAGCGCCGCGAGTGCATCGGTGCGGGTCTGGTCGACGGTCTCGTCGACCAGCGACAGCGTGCTCTGCGCGGCCGCCGTGAGGGCGTCCAGGCCGGCGGCCGTGACCCCCGTGGCGTCGGTGACGGCGGTGATCGCGGCGCGCAGGCTCGTCTCGGACACGCTGGCGCTGCGGTCGACGGCGACCAGCAGCGGAGTGCCGGCGGCGTCGGCCGAGGCGAAGGCGAGATAGGCGGACGCCGTGGCCAGCGCCGCGCTGCGAGCGGTGGCGTCCGTCATGTTCGCAGCGGTGCCGAGCGCCGTGGAGACGGCAGCGTCGTACACGAGTATGCCGCTGCCGGCATCCGTCCTCCCGCTCGCGGCGACGGTCGCGCCGCCGGCCCCCGCCGTCGTCGCGGTCGAGGCCACCAGAGTCACCGCGCCCGGCGTCGCGGCCGCCAGCGTGTCCACGATCGACGTGGACGTCGTGCCCGTGGGGGGCCAGTATGCGTCCGCCGTGCTCGCCCCGATCCCGAGGAGGGTCGTCAGATCGGGGACCGTGCTCTCGGTGCCGGTCGTCGCCGTCGCACTCGGGGTGGGCTCCGGCTCGGCGGGGAAATCCGTCTCGTCGATGTAGGACACGAGGGAGGTGGGCTGCAACGGCGAGGTCAGCCCCGCGGCGAGCTGCGTCGACACGTCGGCATCCCCGAACTGCAACGCGAAGCGGGTGTTCGGCAACTCCTCCAGCCGCGTCAGCCAGTCCTGTGCGGTCGTGGGCGCCGCGGTGCCGAGCACGCGGATGGATGCCGGGATGGCCGGGTCGACGGCGAGGATCGCGGAGGTGCCGGTGACGGCGTCGAGCTGCTGCGTCAAGGCACCGTCCTCGGCGGTGAGGGTGCTCAGCTCGTCGGTGGTGAGCAGGCCGGTCGACAGCGCACCCGCGGTGATCGGGACCACCACGCCCACGGTCGCGCTCTCGCCGCTCGGGACGACGATCACGCTGCGGGCCGTCACGGTGTCGATCGTGACCCATAGCGGATAGACGCCCGCGGCACGCGAGGTCAGCGCCTCCGCGTCGCCGGCGACCAGGAAGCTCGCGGCCGCGCTGGCGCCGCCGGCGATGGTGCCCAGCTCCGCGGTCGCGACCGCGGTCCCCGCCGGGGCGTCGCCGCCGTCGAGCCAGGACGCCAGGTCGGCACGGCCGGCGAGCGCCTGGTCGGCCAGCATGAGGGTGACGGTGCCCGCCGAGACGGCGTCCGCCGTGCCGTTGTCGACGGCCAGCGTCGCCGGCAGGGTGTCGCCGGCGGCGACCTCGCCGTCGCCGAGAGCGGCCAGCGTCGCGGTGAGCTCGCCGCTCGCGGTCGGCGTGGGCGTCGGTGTCGCCGCGGCGGCCGGGAGCGCCCCGACGACGAGGACGAGCATCGCGATGAGCATGCCCACGAGGACAGCTCGCCGACGGCGCGTCGCGGTCATGCCCGCGTGGGCGAAGGGGACGGTCATGTTCTCGGGGCGGGCGGGCCGTCTCGGACCACGCATCCGGGGAGATTCTACGGGGCGCACCTGCGTGGACACGGTTGAATTGGGTCGGTGGACCTGGATGCTGCGCCCGACGTTGCCGACGATCTTCGCGCCGCCGGGTACACGGTCGCCGGACTCGCGCGCCTCTGGGGTGCGGCGGCGGATGCGGCGGTGCGCGGCGGCGACGGCGCGCCGGCCCGATGGGCGATC
>NZ_JASGEL010000007.1:0-32069 GCF_047606385.1 Microbacterium sp. | reverse complement strand
GGCGACCGGTGCGCGAACCCGGCCGCGGCGAGCAGGTCCGCCAGGCTCGACGCGCCCGGGCGCGCCGCCACCGGCCGCTCCCGTCTCGGCCACAGCCAGGGCGAGGCGACCAGGAGGAGCCCCGCCGCCAGCACCCCGCCCCAGAGGATCGTCATGGCGCCCGCCAGCGCAGCAGCGGCCGGGTGACGACCCGGCCGGCGTCGACCTCGCCGGTCACGTCGGCGATCTCCACGACCCGTCGCCGTCCGTCCGGCCCCATCGCGCAGTGCGCCACGAGATCGACGCCGGCGGCGATCGCCGGCACCACGAAATCGCGATCGATGTTGCGGCCCGCCAGCAGCGGCAGCGCCGCCAGCTTCACGAGCGCGTCGTCGGCGCTGCTGGCGTGGATGGACGCGGCGCACGGCACGCCCGTGTTCAGGGCCAGCAGGAGGTCCAGCGCCTCCGCATCGCGCACCTCGCCGACGACGATGCGGTCCGGGCGCATCCGCAGCGCCTCCTTCACGAGCCGTCGCAGCGTGACCTCCCCGGTGCCCTCCAGGCTGGGCTGCCGCCCCTGCAGGGCGACGATGTCGGGCGCGTCGACGGCGAGCTCGAACGTCTCCTCGACGGTGACGATGCGCTGCTCTCCCGCGCACGCGTGGATCAGGGCCGCCAGCAGCGTGGTCTTGCCCGCGTGGGTGGCGCCGGACACCAGGATGCTGCTCCCGGCGCGCATCGCCTCGGCCAGCGTCTCGGCGGCCGCCGCCGGCATCGACCCGGCATCGACGAGCTGGTCGAGGGTGCGATAGGCGGAGAGGAACTTGCGGATGTTGACCGCCCAGTGGTGCCGCGTGATTCCGGTGATGACGACGTGGAGGCGCGACCCGTCCGGCAACGAGGCGTCGACGAACGGCTGCGACAGATCGACGCGGCGACCGGTGGCGTGCAGCATCCGTTCGACCAGCTCCGACACCGCCGTGTCGGTCAGGACCAGCGGCAGCCTCTCGCGCCTGCCCGAGCGCGCGACGTAGACCCGGTCGGGACCGTTGAGCCAGATCTCCTCGATCGTCGGGTCGTCGAGATAGGGCTGCAGCGGGCCGTATCCGCCGACCGCGGCGAGCACGTCGCGTACGCAACCCGCCTCGTCGTCGATCGTCGCGCCGCCGCGCGCGAGCGCCGTGTCGTTGTGCCGCTGCACTTCGGCGCGCACCACCCGGGCGGCCGTCTCCGGATCGCGTGTCGGATCCGTGCCCTCGCGCCGCAGCCTTTCCCGCACGCGCTCGGTCAGCGCGGCGGGCGCGGCGACGACGGGGGCGAGCGACATGCCGGTCATCCTGACAACGGGCACGCGCTCGGCGCAGGAGTTATCCACAGCGCGTGCACGTGGTCGGGTGGTTCCCAGCCCGGCCCGGCACCGCTGGATAGACTGAGCGCACGCGCGGGAGTGGTGAAATCGGCAGACACGCAGGATTTAGGTTCCTGTGCCTTCGGGCGTGGGGGTTCGACTCCCCCCTTCCGCACGGCGACACAGCTCCCTCCCCGCCACCGACTCGAACGACGGGAATCCCACGTGCACTCTCTCAGCCTGCTGCCCTGGCTGGACCCGACCACCATCATCGGCGCCGCCGGACCCTGGGCCCTCCTGGTCGTGTGCCTCATCATCTTCGCCGAGACCGGGCTGCTGATCGGGTTCATCCTGCCCGGCGACACCCTGCTGATCATCTCCGGCCTGCTCACCCACACGAGCAACGTCTTCGGTCTGAACATCTGGGTCGTGGCGCTGCTGATCGCGCTCGCCGCGTTCGTCGGCGGCGAGGCGGGCTACTACATCGGTCACAAGGCCGGCCCCGCGATCTTCGAGCGCAAGGAGTCGGGACTGTTCAGCAGGAAGAACGTGGAGCGGACGAACGCGTTCTTCGAGCGCTTCGGCGGGATCACCGTGATCCTGGCCCGCTTCGTGCCCATCGTGCGCACGTTCGCCCCGGTCGCCGCGGGCGTCGGGCACATGCCGTGGCGCAGATACACCCTCTACAACCTCGCCGGCGCCGTGCTCTGGGGCTTCGGGCTGACCCTGGTCGGCTATGCGATCGCGTACATCCCCTGGGTGGCGGACTTCGTGACCTCGTACATCGACGTCATCCTGCTCGCCGTGGTCGTGCTGACCATCGGGGGCACCGCGTGGCACTACCTGCGCGAGCGTGCGAAGGCGAAGAGGCACGCCAGGACGCGCGACTGATCGCGATCAGGACGCCTTCGCGGACGTCTTCTTCGCCGAGCGCCCGGATCTCGCCGGCTTCGCCTTCGCGTCCCCGTCCCGCGCGGCACGGCTGCGCTCGACGCTCGCCCGCAGCGCGGCCATGAGGTCGATCACCTCGCCGCCGGCATCCGCCTCGCCCCGCTCCCCGAACGTCTCGGCGGTGTCGAGCGCGTCGCCCTTCTCCAGCTTCGCCTCGATGAGCGTGCGCAGCTCGGCCTGATACTCGTCGGTGAACTGCTCCGGGTCGAAGTCCGACGCGAAGCTGTCGACCAGGGCCGCCGACAGCTCCATCTCCTTGGCGGAGATCCGAACCTGCTCCGACAGCGACGGGAACGACACCTCCCGCACCTCGTCGGCCCACAGCAGCGTCTGCAGCACCAGCACGTCGCCGCGCACGCGGAGGGCGGCCAGCCGCGTCTTCTGCCGGAGCGAGAACCGGGCGATCGCGGTCCGGTCGGTCTGCTCTAGCGTGCGCCGCAGCAGCACGTACGCCTTCGGCGAGGACGAATCCGGCTCGAGGTAGTACGCCCGCTCGAACGTCAGCGGGTCGACCTGGTCGCTGGGGACGAACTCCACGACCTCGATCTCGCGGCTGCGCTCGGCCGGCAGCGACTCGAGGTCCTCCTTAGTGAGCACGACCGTGCGTTCGCCGTCGTCGTAGGCGCGATCGATGTCCTGGAACGGGACGACCTCGCCGTCCAGCTCGCAGACGCGCTGATACCGGATGCGGCCGCCGTCGGCCGCGTGCACCTGGTGCAGCGGCACGTCGTGGTCCTCGGTGGCGGAGTACACCTTGACCGGCACGTTCACGAGCCCGAACGTCAGCGCGCCCTTCCAGATCGATCTCATCGCACCAGTAGACACCGCGCTGTCCACCCCCGGGAAGGGGGTTGCCGCGCGCGGCTACCCTGATCGCATGGCCGGCGACGCTCAGACGGTGCGCATCGAGGGCCACACCCTGCGCCTCACGAACCTCGACAAGGTCCTGTACCCGGAGACCGGCACCACCAAGGCCGAGGTCATCGACTACTACAGCCGCGTCGCGCACGTTCTCGTCCCCCATGTCGCCGACCGTCCGGTCACCCGCAAGCGCTGGCCGGACGGCGTCGGCACCGAGGCCGATCCGCAGCCGCCGTTCTTCGCGAAGGACCTGGAGCGGGGGGCGCCGGAGTGGGTGCGGCGCATGCCGATCGCGCACTCGGCGGGCACGAAGCTGTATCCGCTGGTGGACGACACCGCGACCCTCGTCTATCTCGCCCAGGTCGCCAGTCTCGAGCTGCACGCGCCGCAGTGGCGGTTCACGGCCGACGGCGCCCGGGGCCCGGCTGACCGGCTCGTGCTGGATCTCGACCCCGGTCCCGGCGTGGGGCTGTCCGAATGCGCCCAGGTCGCCCGGTGGGCACGCGAGATCCTGACCGACATGGGGCTGGCGGCGCACCCGGTGACCAGCGGCAGCAAAGGCATTCACCTCTATGCCGGGCTCGCGGGCACGCAGAGCAGCGACGAGGTCGCCGCCGTCGCCCACGAGCTCGCGCGCGCGCTGGCGGCCGACCACCCCGACCTCGTCGTCAGTGCCATGTCGAAGGCGCTGCGCCCCGGTCGGGTGTTCATCGACTGGAGCCAGAACAACGGCGCGAAGACCACCATCACGCCGTACTCGCTGCGCGGCCGGGCCCAACCCACCGTCGCCGCTCCCCGCAGCTGGGAGGAGCTCGACGATCCCGGCCTGCGGCAGCTGCGGTTCGACGAGGTGCTGGACCGGGTGGCGCAGTCCGGTGATCCGCTGGCTCCGCTCGCCCAGCGGCGCGGCGCGCCGCTGGGCGCCTACATCGCCAAACGCACCGCCGGCGCGACCCCCGAGCCGGTCCCGAGCCATCCCGGCGCCGACACGCCGGGCGGCGCGCACCGGAGCTTCGTCATCCAGGAGCACCACGCCACCCGCCTGCACTGGGACTTCCGGCTCGAGCGCGACGGCGTCCTGGTCTCCTGGGCCGCGCCGCGCGGGGTGCCGCCGACCCCCGGCCGCAACAGCCTCGCCGTCATGACCGAGGACCACCCGCTGGCGTACGGCGCGTTCGAGGGCACCATCCCCCGCGGCCAGTACGGCGCCGGCAAGGTCTGGATCTGGGATGCCGGCACCTACGATCTCGAGAAGTGGCGCGACGACGAGATCATCGTGACGCTCCACGGCCGGCCGGACGGCCCACTCGGCGAGGTGCGGCTCGCCCTCATCCGCACGCGGGGCGAGGGTGAGAAGTCGTCGTGGCTGCTGCACCGGACCAAGACGGATGCCGCGGGGGCGCCGCAGCCGGACGGCTCCCCCGTCGTCGCGCACGCGAAGGACGAGCCCGCCCCGGCCCCGGGCCTGCGGCCCATGCTCGCCACCGCCGCCTCGACGGCGGAGGCGGAGCGTGCGGTCGCCCGCTGGCAGGAGCCGGCCTGGGCGGAGCTGAAGTGGGACGGCATCCGGGCGCTCGGCATCTGGGACGGCACCCGCCTGCAGCTTCGCACCCGCAACGGGAACGTGATCACCGACCGCTACCCGGAGCTGACCGAGGTCCCCCCGGGGCTCACGGGGGTCCCGGCGATCGTGGACGGGGAGATCGTGGCGCTCGACGCGTCCGGACGGCCGAGCTTCGCCGCGTTGCAGCAGCGGATGAACCTCGTGAACGGCCGCGAGATCGCGGCCGAGGCACGCCGCACACCGGTCCGCCTCTTCCTGTTCGACCTGCTCGCGTCGGACGGCGAGGACGTCACCTCGCTCCCGCTGCGGGAGCGTCGCGCGCTGCTGGAGCACGCCGCCGCCGACACGAGCGACGCGATCGCGACCCCGCCGGTCTTCGACGATCTGCGGGCCGCGCTGGAGACCGCCGACCGGCTCGATCTGGAGGGGGTGGTGGTCAAGAACCCGCGGGCCCCGTATCGGGTCGGTGATCGTTCCGGCGACTGGCTGAAGGTCAAGCGCACGAAGACGCAGGAGGTCGTGATCGGCGGCCTGCGTCCCGGCAAGGGCGGCCGCTCGGGCACCTTCGGCTCGCTCCTGCTCGGGCTCCCCGGCCCCGACGGCCTCCGGTACATCGGCCGGGTCGGGACCGGGTTCGACGACCGGACCCTTGCGACGCTGCTGCGGAGGCTGCAGCCGTTGCGCACCGCCGAGAGCCCTTTCGTCGACGTGCCGGACGCAGACGCCCGCGACGCGCTATGGGTCGAGCCGCGGCTGGTCGGCGAGGTCGAGTACGGCGAGTTCACGCCCGGCGGCATCCTGCGCCACAGCCGCTGGCGCGGCCTGCGGCCCGACAAGGACCCCGCCGAGGTCGTCCGGGAGTGAGCTCACTCGTGCGCGTCGTGCTCGACGTGTCCGGCGTGCTCGAGCTGAAAGGTCGAGTGCGCCACGTCGAAGTGCGTCGACAGACAGTTCTGCAGGTCGGCGAGGATGTCGCTGATCCGGCCGGTGCCGAAGGCCTCCTCGGCGACCACGACGTGCGCCGTGAACACCGGCGCCCCACGCGTCAGCTGCCATACGTGCAGGTCGTGCACCGCGACGACGCCGGCCGTGTCGAGGATATGGCGACGGATCTCCTCCACCTGCATGCCCGTGGGCGTCGCCTCGCTGAGCACGCCGAACACCTCGCGGAGCAGGCCGATCGCGCGGGGGACGATCATCGCCGCGATGAGCAGCGACACGACCGCGTCAGCCTGCACCCACCCCGTGGCCAGGATGACGATCGCCGCGACGATGACCGCCGCGGATCCCAGCAGGTCGCCCAGCACCTCGATGTACGCGCCGCGCACGTTGATGCTCGTGCGCTGGGCTGCGCTCAGCAGCCAGATCGCCGCCGCGTTCGCGACCAGTCCGAGGGCCGCGATGACCAGCATGAGGCCGCCCGCGACGTGCGTGTCGTCCGGATGCAGCAGGCGCACCACGGCCTCGATCGCGATCCAGACCGACAGCACGATCAGGAGGATGCCGTTCACCAGGGCCCCGAACACCTCGGCGCGCTGATAGCCGAACGTGCGGCGGTCGTCCGCCGGGCGAGCCGCCACGGCGGAGGCGAGCAGCGCGATGACGAGCGCCGCCGCGTCCATCAGCATGTGCACGGCATCCGCCAGCAGGGCCAGCGACCCCGACAGGATCGCCCCGACGACCTGCACGACGAACACGAGCGAGGTCAGGCACAGCGAGATCGTCAGCAGGCGCCGGTTCCCGGCGCCGCGGATGCCCGTCGCCGGCGCGTGATCGTGCATCAGGCCAGGCTATTGCCTGCGTCCGACCCGCTGCCGCGCTGCGGCGCAGTCGGGAATGAGACCCGTTCTCGGTCAGAGCCCGCGCAGCAGGGGAAGCAGCGCACGGAACGCGCGGGCGCGGTGGGAGCCGGCGTTCTTCTCGGCGGCGGTCCACGCGCCCACCGTGCGCTCGGCGTCCGCCGGCTGGCCATCGGGGATGAAGATCGGATCGTAGCCGAACCCTCCCTCCCCGGACGCGACGGCGGCGAGCCGGCCCGGCCAGACGCCCTCGACCACGTCCTCGGTGCCGTCGGGACGCACGAGCGCGATCGTGGACACGAACCGTGCGGTGCGGTGGGGGTCGGCGATGTCGGAGAGCTGGTCCAGGAGCAGGTCCAGGTTGGCCCGCGCGTCCTTGCGGTGCCCCGCCCAGTACGCGGAGAACACGCCCGGTGCGCCGCCGAGCACATCCACGCAGATGCCGGAGTCGTCGGCCAGCGCCGGCAGGGCGGTGTGCGCACAGGCGGCGCGCGCCTTGATCAGCGCGTTCGCCGCGAAGGTCACCCCGTCCTCGACGGGCTCCGGCCCGTCGTATCCGACGACCTCCAGGTCGGGCCGCGCGCCCGCCACGATCTGGCCGAACTCCTCGACCTTGTGCGGGTTGTGCGTGGCCAGGACGATCCGCGCCATCAGTCCTCCGCCAGGATGGCGGTCTGGAGCTCGCGCAGCTCGCCGCATCCGGCCACGCCCAGCGCCAGCAGCGCGTCGAGCTCGGACTTGTCGAACGGCGCGCCCTCGGCGGTGCCCTGCACCTCGACGAACAGGCCACGGCCGGTGACGACGATGTTCATGTCCGTCTCGGCGCGCACGTCCTCGACGTAGGCGAGGTCGAGCATCGGCTCGCCGTCGATGATCCCCACCGACACCGCCGAGACCGAGTCGATCAGGGGGGTCGACCTCTTCGCGACGAAGCCTTTCTCGCGCCCCCAGGCGATCGCGTCGGCGAGGGCGACGTACGCGCCCGTGATCGCCGCCGTGCGGGTGCCCCCGTCGGCCTGCAGCACGTCGCAGTCGATGACGACGGTGTTCTCGCCCAGCGCCTTGGTGTCGACGACGGCCCGCAGCGCACGGCCGATGAGCCGCGAGATCTCGTGCGTGCGGCCGCCGATGCGGCCCTTGACCGACTCGCGGTCGTTGCGGCTGTTCGTCGCCCGCGGCAGCATCGCGTACTCGGCGGTGACCCAGCCCTTGCCCTTGCCGGTGAGCCATCGCGGCACGCCGTTGGTGAAGGATGCCGTGCACAGCACCCTCGTGCCGCCGAACGAGATCAGCGCCGAGCCCTCGGCCTGGCTCGACCAGCCCCGCTCGATCGTGACCGGACGCAGCTGGTCGGTGGCGCGCCCATCGGCACGGACGGTGTCAGTCATTCTCTCTCCTCCGGAGGTCGGGTATGTCCCAGTTCGGCGTGGTAGATGTCCCAGTTTGGCGCGGTAAGGGGTGCCCTTACCGCGCCAAACTGGGACATAGGCCAAACTGGGACATGGGGGGATGCGGCGGGTCAGCGGGGCAGGTCGATCGCGCCGGTCTGCACGAGCTGCACGGTGCGCACCTCACGCCCCATCAGCCGGTGCGCGAGCTCGATGAAATCGTCGGCGGAGGATCCGGTGGCCTCGTAGACGTGGCGGGCGGCGGCGGCAGGGCCGGCGAGCAGGTCGCGCGAGACCAGCTGCCGGTAGACGTCCTTCGCCGTCTCGGTGTCGCTGGAGACGAGGCTCACGCCCTCCCCCAGCACGTAGCTGATCGCACCCTCCAGGAACGGGTAGTGCGTGCAGCCGAGCACGACGGTGTCCACGCCGGCGTGCCGCAACGGCGCCAGGTACTCCTCGGCGACGGCCAGCACCTCCGGGGTGTCGGTGACACCGGCCTCGACGAAGTCGACGAATCGGGGGCACGCCTGGGCGAACACGGTCAGGTTCGCGTTGACCTCCAGCATGTCCTGGTAGGCGCCCGAGCCGATCGTGCCGACGGTGCCGATGACCCCGATGCGGCCGTTGCGGGTCGTCGACATCGCGGTGCGCACGGCGGGGCCGATGACCTCCACGACCGGCACGTCGTAGCGCTCGCGGGCGTCGCGCAGCATGGCCGCGGATGCCGTGTTGCAGGCGATCACGAGCATCTTCACGCCCTGCTCGACCAGCGTGTCGAGGATCTCGAGCGAGTACCGTCGCACGTCGGCGATCGGCTTCGGGCCGTAGGGCGACCGGGCGGTGTCGCCGATGTAGAGCAGCGACTCGCGGGGCAGCAGCTGCGAGATCGCCCGCGCCACCGTGAGCCCGCCGACTCCGGAGTCGAAGATCCCGATCGGCGCGTCGTCCACGATCGTCAAGCCTACGCGGTGGCTGGATAGAGTGACCGGCATGAGCACGGCGCTGCTGACCGATCGATACGAGCTGACCATGCTCGAGGCGGCGTTGCGCGACGGGACCGCGACCCGGCCCTGCGTGTTCGACCTGTTCGCCCGGCGCCTGGCCGGCGGCCGCCGCTTCGGCGTCGTCGCCGGCACCGGTCGGCTCCTGTCGCTGCTGCGCGAGTTTCGCTTCGGCGACGACGAGCTGCGGTTCCTGCGCGACGAGCGGGTGGTGGACGCCGCCACCGTCGCCTTCCTCGCCGACTTCCGGTTCCGCGGGTCGATCACCGGCTACCGGGAGGGAGAGCTGTACTTCCCCGGCTCGCCGGTGCTGACCGTGACCGGCACCTTCGCGGACGCGGTCGTGCTGGAGACCCTCGCCCTCAGCGTGCTCAACCACGACTCGGCGGTGGCGACGGCGGCGGCCCGCATGAGCATCGCGGCCGGCTCCCGCCCGCTCGCGGAGATGGGCTCCCGCCGCGCCGGTGAGCGATCCGCGGTGGCCGCGGCTCGCTCCGCGTACATCGCCGGGTTCGCGGCCACGAGCAATCTGGAGGCGGGGCGGGTCTGGGGCGTGCCGACGATGGGCACGGCCGCGCACGCCTGGACGCTGCTGCACGACACCGAGGAGGACGCCTTCCGCGCCCAGATCGCGACGCTCGGGCTCGACACGACGCTGCTGGTGGACACGTACGACATCGCGCGCGGCGTCGAGACGGCGATCCGGGTGGCGGGCCCCGGCCTGGGCGGGGTGCGCATCGACTCCGGCGACCTGCCTGTCGTCGCGCGGGCCGTGCGCGCGCAGCTCGACGCGCTGGGTGCGACCGGCACGCGTATCACCGTCACGAGCGACCTGGACGAGTTCGCGGTGGCCGCGCTCGCCTCGGCGCCCGTGGACGCCTACGGCGTGGGCACCTCCGTGGTCACCGGGTCCGGCACGCCGACGGCGGGCATGGTGTACAAGCTCGTCGCCCGGCAGGATGCGGGCGGCTCCTGGACGAGCGTCGCGAAGGCGTCCGCGGACAAGGTGTCGAAGGGCGGGCGCAAGACGGCCTTCCGGCGGCTCGCCGGGGGTGTCGCGGACGCCGAGGTCATCACGGCCGTGGCGGGCTACGACGAGCCGGACACGTCCGCGGCGCATCCGGACTCGCGTGGGCTGCAGACGCCCCTGGTCGTGGCGGGCGAGCCCGACTCCGCGTTCGAGGGGGCGGCGGGCGTCGCCGCCGCACGCGCGCACCATGCTGCGGTGCGCGCGGAGCTGCCGGACGCGGCGCTCGGGCTCAGCCGGTCGGACCCGGCGATCCCGACCCTCTACGTGTGAGGCTCAGGCGCGCAGCGACTCGTAGATCTCTTTGCAGGTGGGGCAGACCGGGAACTTCTCCGGGTCACGCCCCGGCGTCCATTTCTTGCCGCAGAGCGCGCGCACCGGTTTGCCGGTCAGCGCGGATTCGAGGATCTTCTCCTTCTGCACGTAGTGCGAGAAGCGCTCATGATCGCCCGGTTCGATGTTCTCCTCGCGGATGAGCTCTTCGAGCTCACGGTCGAGAGTCGTCGTGCCGCCGGCATCCGGGCGGTCTGAGGGCGTGCTCATGGTGCCCGATTCTACCCGTCGGGCCGCTCACGCGGTCGTCTCGGCGAACTCCATCAGCGCACTGCCGCGATGCGCGAACACCGCGGAGCCGACCGCCAGCCCGATCCCCAGCACGACCAGCCCCGCGCCCAGTCCCGCCGCCAGGGCGAGCATGCCGTACGCCGGATCGACCATCACCGCGAGAACGCCCCACCACAGCGCGGGGGCGCTGGCAGCGAGGGCGCCGAGCATCACGAGGGTCTGCGAGAGGATCCCGCCGCCGCTCGTGCGCACCGGCTGCTGGAACGGGCTGTCGCCCGGCCGGCTGACCGGGTAGGGAGCGGCGGCGGACGCGATCGAGCTGAGGCCGAGCCCGGCGAGGAACAGGCTGGCGCAGACCCCGATGAGGGCGGGCGCATGCGCCCAGCGTCCGCTGATCGCGACCGACAGCGGGACGCCGACGGCGAGCACGGGGATGCCGACGAGGAGGATCGGGAGGAGTCGCCCGGCACGATCGGAGAAGCCGCGCACGCCCGCCGCGATGTGCAGCCACAGCGCCGTGGAGTCGTAGGCGAGGTCGTTGTGCGGGAGCCAGCCGAAGAACAGGGCGACGACCGCCAGCGGCGCCAGGGCGACGAGCTCGCCGGGGACACCGGCGATCAGCAGCGGCGGGACGATCGCGAGGCCGGCCACCGGCACGATCGCCACATTCACCCGGTAACGGGGGTCGTGCGTCCAGTAGATGAGGCTGCGCGCAGCGATCGCGCCGCCCGGCGTGGACGGCATGACGGCGAACCAGGACATGCCCCGCGGGCGCGCGGCCGCCGGCCGGCCGGCGGCGTGCAGGACCCGCGCGACGAGGGTGTACCAGGCGACCGTGAGCGCCGCGACGCCCACCACCGCCACCGCGAAGGCGACCCACCCCGTCGGATCGCCGGACTGGGCGTAGCCGGGCAGCGACCAGGCCGCGCCGAGCGGGGTGAACGAGAGGACCTGCACCGCCACGAGGAGCGCCGAGGGCACGGAGCGGCCCCAGTCGAGCGACGCGAAGAAGACGCCGACGGGAACGACGACGACGAGCACGACGAGCAGGAACAGCCCGCTCAGCTCGCGTGAGCGCCGTTCCCGCAGCAGCCATGCCGACAGGGTGCCGGCCAGCCGTGCCAGCAGGAGGATGGTGACGAGGCCCAGCAGCGGGCCCACGACGGCCGCGACCCCGGCGCCCTGCCGAAGCCACAGCACGGCGACGCCGGCAGCGGTCACGAGCATCGCCAGCATCGGCACGCCGAGCAGGCTCGCCGCCAGCGTCGCACCCGCGAGCGGGCGCGCCGTCGCTCCGAAGGGCGCGAATCGACGCGGGTCGAGTTGATCCGCGTCGCCCATGATGGACGGGGCGACGACCGCCCCCAGCGTGAGGGCCGATCCGCCGACGACCGTCACGACCGACACCGCCGTCGGGGACGCGTGCGTGAGCGCGAGCAGCCCGGTCAGCGCCACCGCGACGCCGACGAGCACGAGCACCAGGCCGGCGACATGCCGGCCCCGGTCGCGCGCACCGGGCCGGGCCGCTCCGACCAGGAGCGCGAGCCTCAGTCGGAGAACGTGCGCAACCACTCCAGGCCCTCTCCGCCGCCCGCCGCGCCCACGAGCTCGAGGTAGCGCTCCTCGAGCGTGCCGTCGCCGCGGATGTCGTCCACGGCGCCCTCGACCAGCAGTCGGCCGCCGGCGATGACGGCGACGCGGTCGCAGACCCGTTCGACGAGCTCCATGCCGTGGCTGGAGAGCACGACCGCGCCTCCCGCGGCGACGTATGAGCGCAGGATGTCGAGGATCACGACGGACGACGCCGGGTCGACGGCCTCGAAGGGCTCGTCGAGCACGAGCAGCCGTGGCGCGTGGATCATGGCCGCCGCCAGCATGAGCTTCTTGGTCATGCCCGCGGAATAGTCCGACACCACCCGCCCGAGGGCCTCCTCGAGGTCCAGCGCCGCCGCCAGCGCCGCCACCCGGTCGTCGACGATCGCGCCGGAGAGCCCTCGGAGCAGGCCCGCGTAGCTGAGCAGCTGCCGGCCGGTGAGGCGGTCGAAGGTGCGCAGCCGGTCCGGCAGGACGCCGATGAGGCTCTTGGCCTCCCGCTCGTGCGCGCGCACGTCCACGCCGCGCACCCGGATGCTGCCGTCGTCCGCGCGCAGGAGCCCGGCGATCATCGAGAGCGTCGTGGTCTTGCCGGCGCCGTTCGGGCCCACCAGGCCGAAGAAGGTGCCGGGCTCGACGGTCAGCGTCAACTCGGCCACCGCGACGGTGTCGCCGAAGCGCTTGCTCACGCCCTCGATCACGAGGGCGGACGTGTCGGACGACGGGGCGGCATCGTCCCAGAGCACGTCGAGCGCGGGTGCCGAGGACCCGGGCTCCGCTTCCGGCTCCGGCAGCGGCTCCGGCTCAAGCTCCGCTTCCGGCTCGAGCTCAGGCTCCGGCTCGAGTTCGAGCTCCGGCTCGTCCGCGTCCAAGACCGCGTCCTCCGGCTGCTCGGGCTGCGGCGGGACGACGGGCGGAAGCGGCGGGCGCGGCGGGATGACGAGATCGTCGGGCACCTGCGCCGGCGACTGGCGCAGCGGGTTGCGCCGCGGGCGATGCGGCAGCAGCGTGCGCCGCCGCGGGCGCGCGGGCGTGAGCGCCTCGCCCGCCGGCGAAGCCGGATCGGGCGTCTCATGGGGCGAAGAGCGGTCGGGGGGACCGGGCAGCGGGGCTGACACCCGTCAACGGTATCAAGCACCCCCGACCCCGTCGCTGGACGGTCGCCCAGACCTCGTCACAGCGCGACCCGGGCGTGTCGCGCCCGGCATCCAGCGCCCGACCAGCGACCCGGGGCTACGCTCTGCGGATGGCCGAGAAGGTGCCCCGCATCCATTCGCTGCCCGACGGCGCGCCGTGGGACGGCGGGCTCCCCCCGCCCGGATCGAGCGAGCACCCGTTGACGGTGCGCGCGCTCGACCGCGTGCTCGCGCTGCAGCGCCCCGCCGTCCTCGCCCACCTTCGCAGCGTCCGGCTGCGTCATCCGGAGGCGAGCACGATCGAGCTCGTCCGCATCCTGGAGCGCCGTTATCTGGCCGCGGTGACGGCCAGCGGCGCCGCCGTCGGCGCGACGGCCGTGATCCCGGGGATCGGCACCGCGGTGACCCTGACTCTCAGCGGCACCGAGACGGTCGCGTTCCTCGAGGCCAGCGCGCTGTTCGCGCAGTCGATCGCCGAGGTGCACGGCATCCCGGTGGAGGATCCCGATCGTGCACGCGCCCTGGTGCTGACGCTCATGCTCGGGCAGGAGGGCATCGACCTCGTGGCGCAGCTGGCGGGGCAGGCCCGTGGGCGGGGCGGCAGTCGCCAGTCGTACTGGGGCGAGATGATCGCCAAGACGATTCCGCGCGCGGCGATCGGGCCGCTGCTGGACCGTCTGAAGGCGACGTTCCTGCGGCACTTCGCGACGCGCGGAGGCGCGTCCTGGCTGGGCAAGGCGCTCCCGTTCGGGATCGGGGCCGCGGTCGGCGGAGCCGGCAACCATCTGCTGGGGCGCCGCGTGGTCACGACGTCGCGACGTGCCTTCGGCGTCCCACCGACCGCACTGCCCCCGGCGCTCGAGCCGCGTCCCGGAGCGACGCCGATCGAGCGGCGGCTGCGCCTGCGCCGCCGCTAGGCTCGTCGCCGTGACCTGGGCGCTGATCATCCTCCTGCTGCTGAACGCCGTCTACAACGTGGTCGTGTGGCCGCGCTTCTACCAGCGCATCGCGAAAGACGCCCGTGCTCGGGACGAGTCCGGGCGTCGGACCGCCTTCTACACTGTCCACGCCGTGCTGATCGGCATCGCGCTGCTGCTGGCGTTGGTCTCCGCCGTCGCGGCCGTGATCGCGATCGTCGCGACCGCCTGACGGCGCACGCGGATGCCGCCCCGCGCGAGGTGCGAGGCGGCATCCTGAGCCGGTCGTCGACTACTGGTCGAGCGTGCCGAGCGTGACGGTCGCGGTATAGGTCTGGCCGTTGCGCACATAGGTGAGCGTCGCGGTCGACCCGCCGGCCGCGGCACGCACCTGCGCGGTCAGGTCGACGGCGTCGGTGACGGTCGCGCCGTTGAACGAGGTGACGATGTCGCCCTCCTGCAGACCCGCCGCCGCGGCCGCTCCGCCGGAGGTGACGTCGGCGATGTACGCGCCGGTGATCGTCGCGCCCTCGACCGAGGTCGAGTCCTGCACCGACGCGCCGAGCAGGCCGTGCGTGGCCGAGCCGGTGTCGATGATCTCCTGCGCCACGCGCTCGGCCACCGACGAGGGGATGGCGAAGCCGACGCCGATGGAGCCCGACTGGTCGGTGGACGACGACGAGCTGGCCGAGGCGATGGCGACGTTGATGCCGATCACGTCGCCGTCGGAGTCGACCAGCGGACCGCCGGAGTTGCCGGGGTTGATCGCCGCGTCGGTCTGGATGACCGCGATCTTGATCGTGTCGGTCGTCGACGAGGACGACGAGCCGTCGCCCTGACCGAAGTCGAAGGAGAACGGGCTCTCCCCGTCGCCCGAGTCGCTCGAGTCGCTGGAGTCGTCCGGCGCCGCCGACGAGGTGATCTCGATCGAGCGGTTCAGGGCGCTGACGATGCCCTCGGTGACGGTGTTCGACAGGCCGAGCGGTGCTCCCACGGCGATGGTCTCGTCGCCGACGTTCAGCTGCGTCGAGTCGCCCCAGGTGATCGGCGTGAGCCCGGACGCGTCGTCGAGCTTGATGACGGCGAGGTCGTAGGTCGGGTCGGTGCCGACGACGGTCGCGCTGTAGATGCGGCCGTCGGAGGTCGTCACGCTGATCGTCGGGTTCGCGATCTCGCCGTCGAGGGTGACGACGTGCGTGTTGGTGAGGACGTAGCCGTCCGAGCTGAGCACCACGCCCGACCCGGTGCCGGCCGTGCTGCTGCTCGAGCTGCTCACGTCGATCGTCACCACCGACGGCGTGACCTTCGCGGCGACCGCCGTCGTGTTGTTGACCGAGTCGGTGTTGTTGACCGTGACGACGGTGCCGCCGCTGGCGGTGGTCGTGGTCGACTGGCCCCAGATGCCGACGCCCGCGTACGCCCCGCCGAGGCCTGCGGCTCCGCCCACGATCGCGGCGGCCACCAGCAGCCCGGCGATGCGGCCGGCGTTCGACTTCTTCTTCGTGTCGACGCTCGTCGCGCCGGTCGTGGTCGCCCCGTCGGTCGAGATCGGCACGTAGGTCGTGGTGCCCCCGAGCGGCTGCGTCGGCGCGGTCTGCCCCGGCTGCGCCGCCGGACCGAACGACTGGCCGGGCGCCGCATAGGGCGCCTTCGGCGCGACGGGTGCCTGACCCGCGTACGTGCCCGGGTAGGGCGGCACGGCCGGATAGGCGGGAGCGGCCGGCGCGCTCGGCGCCGGGATCTGCGCCGCGGCCGCCGCGGCATGCTGCGCGGGAACCTGAGGCGGGGTCGGTGCCTGCGGCGGCACGGAGGTCTGCGAGGCCGGCTCCGATGCCGGTGAGTCGGGGGTCGTCGTCTGGGATGCTGCGTCGGGGGTGTCGGGACCGGTGCCCGCGGTGTCGCTCATGGTTGCTCCTTCTGGACAAGCACGCTCACTGTGACGTTCCGTCCTGTGCGTTCCTTATGTCGAATATGGGAGCACACCATGCGAGTAACCTGTGTGCGGTGCGAGTGATTCCCGGCGCCTGGCGCCGCACAGCGGCCGGCGCCGGACTTCTCACGGCGGACGGCGTGCCCGCGCCCACGATCTTCGCCGAGATGAGCGGCCTGGCCGCCCGCACCGGCGCGATCAACCTGGGTCAGGGCTTTCCCGACGAGGACGGCCCGGCCGAGGTGCTCGAGACCGCCCGCGCAGCGATCGCGAACGGAGTGAACCAGTACTCCCCGGGCCGCGGACTGCCCGACCTGCGGGCCGCGATCGCGGAGCATCAGCTGCGTTTCTACGGTCTCCGCCTCGACCCGGAGCGCGACGTCCTGGTGACGGCCGGCGCGACCGAGGCGCTCGCCGCGACGCTGCTCGCCCTCGTCGACGGCCCCGACGACGAGATCGTCGTCTTCGAGCCCTACTACGACTCGTACGCCGCCTGCGTCGCGCTGGCCGGCGCCCGGCTCGTGACCGTCCCGCTCCGGCGGCCCGACTTCCAACCCGACCTGGACGAGCTCCGGGCTGCCGTGACCGACCGCACCCGTCTCATCCTCGTCAACGACCCCCATAACCCGACCGGCGCCGTGTTCTCGCCCGAGGTGCGTGCCGAGATCGTCCGGCTCGCACACGCCCACGACGCGGTGATCGTCACCGACGAGGTCTACGAGCACCTCGTCTTCGACGACATCCGGCACGTGCCGCTCGCGACCGAGCCGGGCGCGTGGGAGCGCACCGTCACGATCTCCTCCGCCGGCAAGACCTTCTCGACCACGGGATGGAAGATCGGATGGCTGAGCGGGCCGGCCGCCCTCGTCGACGCGGTGATGGCGGTCAAGCAGTTCCTCACCTACGTGAACGGCGCCCCGTTCCAGCCCGCGATCGCGACCGGGCTGCGCCTGGGCGACGGCTTCTTCACCGGCATCGCGGACACCCTGCAGCGCAAGCGCGACCTGCTGGGCGAGGGCCTGCATGCCGCCGGCCTGGAGGTGTTCACGCCGTCCGGCTCGTACTTCACGGTGGCGGACGCCGCGGCGATCGGCGCCACGGACGCCCACGAGTTCTGCCGTTCCCTGCCCGACCGGGCCGGTGTCGTCGCGATCCCGCTGACGGCTTTCGTCACCGCGGCACGGCGCGAGGAGTACGCGAGCCTCGTCCGCTTCGCGGCGTGCAAGCGCGTCGAGGTGCTCGCGGAGGCGTCCGAGCGCCTCCGGTCCCTCGCCCGCTGAGCCCCCTCAGCGGGCGACGACGCGGTAGCGACGCAGTCGAAGTGCCGGATTGGCCGCGCGCACCCGGTCGAGCACCTCACGCTCGATCGGGGCCAGTGCGATGCCGGGCGCGGCGTCGAGGCCCGCGCGCACGATCCCCTGCGGGTCGATGATCACGGAACGGCCCACGCCGAGCGGCGAGGGGTGGTCGGCGGCCGCCACGTAGGCCGTGTTCTCGATGGCGCGCGCCCGCAGCAGCGTCGCCCACTGGTCCTCCTTGAGCGGACCGCGCACCCACTCGGCGGGCACCAGGATCAGCTCGGCCCCGGCGTCCACCAGCACCCGGGCGGACTCCGGGAAGCGCAGGTCGTAGCAGGTCATGATCCCGCAGGTCACCCCGGCGAGCTCGAACACCTGCGCCGGGCCGGTCTCCCCCGGCGCGATCCATTCCGACTCGCGCTGCCCGAACGCGTCGTACAGGTGCTGCTTGCGATAGGCGGCGATCAGGCCGCCCGGACCGACCGCGACGATCGTGTTGTGCACCCGGCCGTCGGCGGCCCGTTCGACCAGCCCGGCGACGAGGTGGATGCCGTGCGCCGTGGCGCACGCGCGCATGCCCGTCACGAACGCGCCGTCGAGGTCCTCGGCGTGGGCGCGCAGCCGGTCGTCGAGCGGATCGACGAAGTAGCTGGAGTACTCGGGGAACACGACGAGCGTCGCACCGCTGGCCGCGGCCCGGCCGGCGTGCTCGGCGACCGCCGCGCGGTTCGCCGCGGCATCGGCGCCCGGCGCGAACTGGACGACGGCGACGACAGGACCGCGGGACATGCCTCCATCCTCGCGACGCGCCCCGGGCGCGTGCAACCCGGCGTCCACACCGCCGGTGCGCCGAGGCTCTGCGGCCGTGCTAGGCTCTTCTCTTGTGCCGCGGGGTGGAGCAGTTCGGTAGCTCGCTGGGCTCATAACCCAGAGGTCGCAGGTTCAAATCCTGTCCCCGCAACCATGAAAGGCCCCAGATCAGGGATTTCCCGACGATCTGGGGCCTTTTCCATCGCTCGCGGGCGGTGGCCAGCGCACCTATCTACGAAAAGATTTACGTCAAGACTTGATACTCATCGTATCTATGATCTAAGATAAAAGAGTACCCGCACTCGTGCCCACTTCTGTATCGCGGGACCACTGGCGTCGCAGACACGCACGCAGGGAGAAGGTTCGCATGGGGCACGATCGCAGTTCTGTTCTCGCACAGGACACGCCGGATGCAGTCGCCTCGGGTGCGTCGGGACCGGGGACGACGGGCGCCACCGGCCCGGCGGCCGAGCTGGCGGACGTGTCGGTCCGTGCCGTGGATCGGCTCGTGGCGGCGCTGCTGTCCGCTCGCTCACGCGCCGGCGCCGCCCAGGCGGCGGAAGCCCGCGTCCTGGCCGCGGCCGTCGACCTCGTCGCCGGCCGCGTCGAACGACGGCGGGCGGAGGGCTACCGGATGGGAGAGGCGGATCTGATCCTGCGGGAGGTGTCGCTGGAGCTGGGCATGGCGATCCGCGTGTCGGACCGCACCGTGCAGGCCCGGATGGGCGATGCATCCACCCTGGTCACCCGTTATCCGAAGACTCTTGCCGCGTGGGAGGCGGGACGCATCGACGCCGGACACGCCTGGGCGCTCGTCCGCGCCGGCACGGGAATCGAGTCGGAACCGGACCGTGCCCGCTACGAAGACCTCGCGCTGCGCGCAGCCGAGACGGAATCGGTCGCCAGGTTCCGCGCCGCCGCGAAGACGATCGCCGCGAGCGTCGACCCCGACGCGCATCGCACGCAGGTAGCCCTGGCGAGCGCCGACCGCCACCTCCGCGTCTACGACCTCGACGACGGCATGGCGCGACTGGTCGCCGACCTTCCCGCGCCGCTGGCGTACGCGATCCGCGATCGGCTCACCCAGATGGCCAACACCGTCGCCGACCGGCATACGGCGGCAGGCGAGGAGCACGACGACACCGCGCACGACGACACCGCGCACGACCGTGCACCGGACGACGACACCCCGCACGACGATGAGCAGGGCGAAGGCGATGAGCGGGTGCGCGTGAAGACCGGGCCCCACCCCCGCCGCGCGGCCCACGGCGCAGACGCATCCTGCGAGCCCCGCACCGTGGACCAGCTCCGCGCGGACCTGTTCAGCGAGCTCCTGCTCACCGGCACGCCGGTGAGTCACGGCGACGGGCTCGAGAACGTCGCCGGGCGAGTGCAGGTCACCATCCCGGCCCTCGCGCTCGCCGCCGTCACCGCCGAACCCGCGCTGCTGGCCGGCTACGGACCCGTCGATGCCGACTTCGTCCACAGACTCGCTGCGAGAGCACCCGGATGGGATCGCGTGTTCACCGACCCCTACACGGGAGTGCCCCTCGCCACTGACCGCTACCGCCCCCATGCGGGACTGATCCGATATCTCGAGGGCCGGGACGAACGCTGCCGCACCCCCGGCTGCGCACGGCCGGCACACGACTGCGACAAAGACCACACGCACGATCACGCGAAGGGCGGCAAGACCTGTGGCGCGAACATGTGCGATCTCTGCAGACGACATCACGTCGGCAAGCACGAGACCGCCTGGACCGTCCGGCAACTCGGCGCCGGCGTCATCGAATGGACCGGCCCGACCGGCAGGACCTACACAGACCGCCCGCCGGCGACGGTGAGGTTCGTCCCTGCCGACACGCCGCCTTTCTGACCCTTGGCCCGACGACCCGACCGCCGGCTACGAGCCGAGCAGCTCAGAGAGCGAACGGGGCTGAGCGAGGATGAGATCCGCCACGTTCACGAACGTGTCGCCCTCCAGCTCCGAGAGCGCGACGGCGCGAGCGCGCGGCCAGCCCTCGGTCAGCCCGCATCCGGCCTCGCCGATGATCGCCTCGTCGCCCTGGATGCCGAGCACGACGAAGGTGTGGCCGGCCGCGCTCGTGCTCGGGTCCGAGCCGATCGAGTACACGGTGGGCGTCGTGCTGGTCGAACGACCCAGCACCGCGGCCATGTTGGTGGCCTCCTGTCCGCCGTTCGCGTAGACGTACTGATCGAAGCTCGTGTAGACGTTCATGAAGTAGGTGACGAAGCCCACGCAGTTGTCGAGCTTGTCCACCGTCGTCCCGTCGCCGCAGTCGCCGGGTCCGGAGCTGCCCGGATACAGCGCCTCCAGCACCGCCTCCCCCTTGCGCAGGGGCGCCGTGTCCGCGGTGCTCACGTAGTCGGCGATCAAGGCCTGGGCCTGCTCCAGCGTCAGCCCGCCCTGTTCGGTGTCGAAGTCGGCGGACGCGAGCGGCGAGGTGACGAGGGATGCGACCGAATAGGTCGACCGCTGCAGCACCGGGTCCTCCGCCGCCTCGGGAGCGGCGTAGGTCTGCGCTTGCGTCGCGACGCTGCCGACGGAGATGGTCGCCGAGTCGGCGACGGCGGAGCCGGTCCCCTCGGAAGAGGCGACCGCCTGCGCCGGCATCGTCATCCCGACCGTGAGAAGACCGACCACGCCGAGCACGCAGATCGAGAACGACGTCGTCGCCAGCCGCCGGTGCGAGGGCGCCGACGGAGCGCGACGGGCGGCCCGGGAGGGAGGACCCGACTCCGTGACAGGCGCACCGGCCGGTCGAGCAGTCGGGCGCGTCGCGGCTTCTCGCAGCGAACGTCGCGTCGGCGGGGTCTCGGGCACGTTCTCAGAGGTCAAGGCGATAGGCAATCCGGTGTATCGATGCGGCATTCGGGTGGGTGAGGTGCCGCCCGCGCTTCGGGTGCGCGTCGACCACCATTCAACGCGACAACCGGGCAGATAACGAATCGATAACGCGATTTCGGGCAAGGTCTCAGGAGAGCGGCGCGACCTCGGGCGGGCAGCGGGAAGCTATCACACGCGGATCGAAGGCGCACTCGGCTGGACGGCGTCTCCCGACTCCTCCATCATGTTGCTAGTTTGACTAGCGAGATGAGCCAGGCGAAGGAGCGACGAGATGACGGACGGCGACCAGGTGATCCTCCTCGCGGACGACGGGACGGCGATCGGCACGGCCCCGAAGAGCAGCGTCCACGGCCCGGACACCGCGCTGCACCTCGCCTTCTCCTGCCATGTGGTCGACGGCGCCGGCCGGGTGCTGGTGACCCGCCGCGCCCTCGGCAAGAGGACCTGGCCCGGCGTGTGGACCAACTCCTTCTGCGGTCACCCGCGACCCGCCGAGCCGGTGGTCGCCGCCGTGCACCGTCATGCCGGTCACGAGCTCGGCATCCGCGTCCGCGACCTCCAGCTGGTCCTGCCGTTGTTCCGCTATCGCGCGACGGATGCCGCCGGCACCGTGGAGAACGAGATCTGCCCCGTCTACCTCGCCGTCACCGACGACGTCCCGCAGCCGAACGCGAACGAGGTGGCCGCCTTCGAATGGGTCGCCCCGGCCGATCTCGCCGTCGCTCTCGCGGCCACGCCCTGGGCGTTCAGTCCGTGGCTGGTGCTGCAGGCCGCGCAGCTCAGCCTCTTCTCCCCCGCCCCGGCCCTGCTCCCCTCATGAGCGCCATCAGCCCGATGAGCGGCGTCCTCTCCCCCGCCGCCGCGACCGACGTGAGCCGTCGGGTGGACAAGGCCCTCGACGTCCTGCAGGCCCGGGCCACCCGCCACGACCCCGCCCTCGCCCGGCTCACCGGCGCCGCGACACGCGCGGCGCACGGCGGGAAGCGGTTCCGTCCGGCCCTGCTGTACGCGGCGTTCGAGGCGTGGAACGGCGATCCCGCGCACCGCGACGGCGTGGCGGACCTCGCGGCCGCGGTGGAGCTGCTCCACACCGCGTTCGTGATCCACGACGACGTGATCGACCACGACACCACCCGCCGCGGCCGGCCCAACGTCGCCGGCGAGTTCATCGCGCACGGCCGACGTGCCGGCGTCGGTCCGGCGCAGGCCGCCGAGCTCGGCGTCGCGGCGGGCGTGCTCGGCGGCGATCTGCTGCTGCACGAGGCGAGCCGTCTCGTCGCCCTCGCGCCGCTTCCCGCCGGTCTCCGGCGAGGGATCCTCGACCTGTTCGACGAGGCGGTGCTCGTCTCCACGGCCGGCGAGCTCTCGGACGTCGAGCACACGCTGGGCACCGCCGCGACCGTCGCGGGAGAGCTGCTGCGCACCGCGCACGACAAGACCGCGGCCTATTCCTTCACGCTGCCGCTGTGCGCCGGCGCGATGCTCGCCGGCGCCGACGCCGACGAGGTCGTGGCGCTGCGCGCCTGCGGCTCGGACCTCGGGCTCGCGTTCCAGCTCGTGGACGACCTCATCGGCGCATTCGGGACCCCGGCGCAGGCCGGCCGCGACGCCGGCGCCGATCTTCGCGAGGGCAAGCGCACACCCCTGGTCGCTCTCGCGATCGCCGGCCCCGACGCCGAACGCGTCGAAGGCACCCTCGCCCTGGCACGAACCGGGCCGGTCGGCGTCCGCGTCGCGCAACGCGCACTGGAGCGCAGCGGCGCGCGGACGACGCTCGTCGCGATGGCGACCGACGCGCTCGAGCGCGCGCGGGGAGCCGCCGCCGTGCTGCCCGCGCAGGCTCGCGAGCTCGTGGCACGCGTCGCCGACGACGTCGAACGGCGGATCCCGTGACCGACCGCACCGGACTGGCGCTCTACGACCGGGCCGCCTCGCAGGCCGCCGGCGGCATCATCGAGGTCTATTCGACCTCGTTCGCGCTGGCCGCGCGGATGCTGGGACCGCGTGTGCGCGCGCACGTGCGGCACGTGTACGCGCTGGTGCGGATCGCCGACGAGGTCGTGGACGGCCCCGCCGCCCAGGCCGGCGTCGACACGGCGGGACGCGCCCGGATCCTCGACGGTCTCGAGCGCGAGGTCGACGCGGCCCTCGCCGACGGCTTCAGCGCGAACCCGGTCGTCCACGCGTTCGCCGGCACGGCCCGTGCGTGCGGCATCTCGGCGGATCTCACCGCCCCCTTCTTCGCATCGATGCGCACCGACCTCACCACCGTGGTGCACGACCCGGCGTCCCACGACGCCTACGTGTACGGCTCCGCCGAGGTCGTCGGGCTCATGTGCCTCGCCGTCTTCGTCAACGCGGGGACGACGGTCCCGGTGCGCCCCGCCCCCGATCTCGTGGTCGGTGCGCGACGGCTCGGCCGCGCGTTCCAGGACGTGAACTTCCTCCGCGACCGCGCGGACGACGCCGCCCTCCTCGGCCGCGACTACCTCGCGATCGGCGACGACCACGACCGGGATCGCGTGCTCGACGGCGTCGACGCCGACCTGGCCGCCGCCGCGGCCGTCATCGGCATCCTGCCGCCGGACTGCCGGCGCGCCGTGACCGCCGCGCACGACCTGTTCGCGGCGCTCTCGCGACGGCTGCGTTCGGCGCCGCCGGACGCCGCCCGCGTGCGGGTGCCGACGTCGGCGAAGCTCGCCGTCGCGGCCCGCGCATGGCTGGGCGGCGCACCGCAGGGCGTCCGTTCGTGAGCGACGCGATCGTCGTCGGCGGCGGGATCGCCGGGCTCGCCACCGCGGCGCTGCTCTCGCGCGACGGGATGCGGGTCGCGCTGTTCGAGGCGCGCGACCAGCTCGGCGGCCGGGCCGGTCGGTGGGAGCGCGACGGCTTCCGGTTCGACACCGGACCGAGCTGGTATCTCATGCCGGAGGTGTTCGACCACTTCTTCCGGATGCTGGGGACGAGCGCCGGGCAGGAGCTCGACCTCGTCCCGCTGACGCCCGCCTACCGGGTCTACGCCGAGCCGGGCGACGGCGGGCGCGCTCCCCTCGACGTCGTGTCCGGACGCGACCAGGCGATCGCGCTGTTCGAGAGCGTCGAGCGGGGAGCCGGCGCTCACCTCGCCACGTACCTCGACTCCGCCGCGGAGGCGTACGACCTGGCCGTCACCCGGTTCCTCTACGACACCTACCAGACCCGCCGCAACCTGCTGACGCCGACCCTCCTCCGTCGCGCGCACCGACTGCTGCCGCTGCTGACCACCTCGCTCGAGCGCTTCGCAGGACGCCGGTTCCGCGACCCGGTGCTGCGTCAGATCCTCGGCTACCCGGCCGTGTTCCTCGGCGGGGATCCCGCGCACGTGCCCGCGCTGTACCACCTGATGAGCCACCTCGACCTGGCCGACGGCGTGCGCTACCCGCAGGGCGGCTTCGCCGCGGTGATCGACGCGATCGAACGTCTCGCCCGCGCGGCGGGCGCCGACATCCGGACCGGGACGCCGATCATCGCCATCGAACGCGAGGACGGCCGCGCGGCGGGCGTGCGGACCGCGGACGGGACGCGGCACCGCGCGCCGATCGTGATCGCCACGACGGATCTGCACCACGCCGAGACGCGGCTGCTCCCGGACGAGGCCCGCACCTATCCGGAGTCGTGGTGGCGGCGGCGCACCCCCAGCTCCGGCGCCCTGCTGGTGCTCCTGGGCGTGACCGGCGAGCTGCCCCAGCTGGCCCACCACACGCTGCTGTTCACACGCGACTGGCGCGCGAACTTCGACGCGGTCTTCGGCGACCGGCGCCGCATCCCCGACCCCGCCTCGCTGTACGTGTGCCGGCCCAGCGCGACCGACCCCACCGCGGCGCCGCCCGGGCACGAGAACCTGTTCGTGCTCGTCCCGGTGCCCGCCGACCCCGACTCCGGGCACGGAGGCGTCGACGGCGACGGCGATCCCCGCGTCGAGCGGGCCGCGGACGCCGCCATCGGCCAGATCTCCCGGTGGGCCGGCATCCCCGACCTCGCCGAGCGCGTCGTGGTGCGCCGCACCATCGCGCCCGCCGACTTCGCGCGCGACCTGAACGCCTGGCAGGGCAACGCGCTGGGCCTTTCCCACACGCTCCGTCAGAGCGCGCTGTTCCGCCCCGCGAACGCGTCCGCGACCACGCCCGGCCTGTTCTACGCCGGCGCCTCCGCCCTCCCCGGCATCGGGCTGCCGCTGTGCCTCATCTCGGCGGAGCTGGTGCGCAAGCGGATCCGGGGCGACCTCACGCCCGGGCCGTCGCCCGAGCCGGCGGGGCGCTGATGCCGGGCACGTATCTCGCGGCGATCCTGATCGCCGCCGCCGGTGTCGCCGCGCTGGACGTCCGATACCGGCTCGCGATCCCCGCCGCGCCCGGCCGCACGGTCGGCGCGATCGCGATCGGGACGGCGTTCTTCCTCGCGTGGGACCTCATCGGCATCCTCGCCGGCGTGTTCGTCAAGGGCTCCAGCCCGCTGCTGCTGGGAGTGGACCTGGCGCCGCACCTCCCGCTGGAGGAGCCGCTCTTCCTCGCGTTCCTGTGCTACCTGGCGCTGGTCGTGCACGCCGCGGCGCGGCGACGGGCGGTGCCATGACCTACGCGCTCATCGTGCTCCCGTTCGTCGCCGCGACCGCCGCGGTGACGGCGCTGTCGGCGCGACGTCCCGGGTTCGCCGCACGGATGCGCGCGAGCCTGATCACGACGGTCGTGCTGCTGGTGCTGACCGTCGTGTTCGACAACGCGATGATCGCGACGGACCTGTTCTCCTACCCGGCGGACCGGCTCAGCGGGCTGCGGATCGGCCTGGCACCGGTCGAGGACCTCTCCTATCCGCTGTGCGCGGCCTTCGGCGTCCCGGCCGTGCTCGCGCTGCTGCGCCGGGGGCCCCGGACATGAGCGGCGCCGCGCCCGGGGCGCTGCGCTCCCTCCTGCTCTCGTCACGGCCGGTCAGCTGGGTCAACACGGCCTACCCGTTCGCGGCCGCGTACCTGCTCACCGCACGTCACCTCGACGTCGTGCTGCTGGTCGGCACGGTCTTCTTCCTCATCCCCTACAACCTGGCGATGTACGGCGTCAACGACGTCTTCGACTACGAGTCGGACCTGCGCAACCCGCGGAAGGGCGGCGTGCACGGGGTGGTCCTCGACCGGCGGATGCACCGCCTCACGCTCTGGGCGGCGGCGCTGACGTGTCTGCCGTTCGTCGTGTTCCTGCTGGCGGTCGGCCCGCCCGCGGCCGGGCTGGTGCTCGTGCTCAGCCTGCTGTCCGTCGTCTTCTACTCCGCCCCGCCGCTGCGGCTCAAGGAGGTGCCGTTCGCCGACTCGCTGACCAGCAGCATCCACTTCTTCTCCCCCGCCGTGTACGGGCTCGTGCTGGCCGGCGCGACGTGGACGTGGCCGCTGGCCCTCGTGATCCTCGCGTTCGCGCTGTGGGGGGTCGCCTCGCACGCGTTCGGAGCCGTGCAGGACGTCGTGGCCGACCGGGATGCGGGCATCTCCTCGATCGCCACCGCGCGCGGCGCGCGCTGGACCGTGCGCTTCGCACTGGCGCTGTACACCGCCGCCGGCCTCGGCATACTCCTCACGGCATGGCCGGGCCCGCTGGCGGCGATGCTGGCGGTGCCCTATCTGCTGATGGTGTGGCCGTACCGCGGCGTCGACGACGACACCGCGGCGTCGGCCACGGCCGGCTGGCGGCGCTTCCTCTGGCTCAATCAGCTCACCGGCTTCGCCGTCACGCTGCTGCTGGTCTGGTGGGCGCTGCGGACTCAGTGAGTCACTGGTCGCCCGACAGCGACAGCAGCTCGTTCACGGCGTCCGTGAGGCGCTGGTCGGCCTCGCCGTACGCGGTCCAGTCGCCGCTCTGCAACGCGCTCTCCCGATCCAGCATCGCCTGCTTGGCCGCGGCCAGCGCATCCTGGTAGGCGGTGGAGTCCGTGGTGTCGGTCGAGCCGCCGGTGTCCGTCGAGGAGCCCGTGTCCGGGACGACCTGCTGGTCTCCCGCCGTGGCGCCGGAGTCGCCGCCGAACAGGTCGTTGAGCGCCTCGTCCAGCGTGTCCTCGAACGCGACGTCGTTGCCGAAGGCCACCAGGACCTTCTTCAGCTGCGGCAGCTGCGTGCCGGTGGAGGCCTGCACGTACACCGGCTGGACGTAGAGGAAGCCGCCGCCCACCGGCAGGGTCAGCAGGTTCCCGTTCTTGACCTGCGACTGCCCCTGTTTCAGCAGGTTGATCGCCGAGGAGATGGTGGGATCGGAGTTGAACGTGTTCTGCACCTGGCCGGGCCCCGGGATCGTGGTGTCCGAGGTGATCTCCAGCAATCGCAGGGTGCCGTAGTCGGCGCTCTTCTCGCCGGCGGTCGAGCCGGCGTCCGAGTCGACGGCGAGGTACCCCATCAGCACGTTCCGCGAGTCGGTGCCGGTGGATCTGGGGATGAAGCTCGTGAACATCGAGAACGTCGGCGAGTCCTGCCCGGGCATCTGCATCGTCAGGTAGTACGGCGGCTGGTTCACGGTCTGATCCGACGACGTGGGATCCGCCGGCGTGGCCCACACGTTGTCCTGCTGGTAGAACGACTGCGCGTCGTCGACGTGGTAGACGCCGAGCATGGTCCGCTGCACCTTGAACAGGTCGGTCGGATACCGCACGTGGCTCATCAGCTCGCTCGACATGTCCGAGACCGACTTGAGCGTGGACGGGTACACGTTCTGCCACGCCTGCAGCAGCGGGTCGGTGTCGTCCCAGGCATAGAGCGTGACGCTGCCGTCGTAGGCGTCGACGGTGATCTTCACCGAGTTGCGGATGTAGTTGATGGTGTCCAGCGCCACCTGCGGGTTCTCGTTGTTGGCGTCCTCGATCGCCTGCGACATGCTCGTCGACGTCGAGTACGGGTAGGCGTCGCTGGTCGTGTACCCGTCGATGATCCACACGATGCGACCGTCCACCACGCTCGGGTAGGGGTCGGAGTCCAGCGTCAGATACGGGGCGGCCTTCTGCGCCCGGTCGAGCGGGTCACGGTCGTACAGGATCTGCGAGTCCTCGTTGACGTAGTCGGAGAACAGGATCTGCTCCGACTGGAACTTCAGGGCGTAGACGAGCCGGTTGAACCAGCTGCCCAGGCTCGGACCGCCGTCGCCGGTGAAGGTCGTCTTGGTCTCGCTGGACCCGTCGGTGCCGGAGGGGTAGTCCAGCTCGATCGGCGCGGTGTCCTCCGGCGCGCCGACGATCGAGTAGGTGGGCGAGTCCTCGCCGAAGTAGATCCGGGGCTCGAAGTCGCTCGAGGACAGGAAGCCGGATGCCGGGATGCCGCTCTCGAGGAACACCGGGTCGCCGTCGGAGGTGCGCTCGTTGCCCTTCGCGACGACCATGCCGTAGCCGTGCGTGTAGACCAGCGTCGAGTTCTGCCACGACGCGTCCGAGCCCAGCGCCGCCGTGTTCAGGTCGCGCACCGAGACGATCGTGTCCTGGGACTGGCCGTCGATCGTGTACCTGTCGACGTCCATCGGATCGGAGAACTGGTAGTACGAGCGGTACTGCTGCAGCTGGCTGACGGTGGGGGTGATGATCGCCGGGTCCATGATGCGGATGGACGCGGTGGTGTCCGCGTCCGAGCGCAGCTGGCCGGCCTCGGCGGTGGTCGTCGCGTCGTAGTCGGTGGTCTCCACGTCGTCGATGCCGAACGCTGCCTGGGTGGCGTCGATGTTGCGCTGGTAGTACTCCGACTCGTAGGCCAGCTGGTTCGGCTTGACCTGCACCGTGTTCACGATCCACGGGTAGACCACGCCGACGACGATGGAGGTGACGATCAGCAGACCGGTCGCGATCAGGGGGAACCGCCAGCGTCCGATCGCCGCGGTGACGAAGAACAGCACCGCCACCAGCACCGCGGCGATGGCGAGGATCGTCAGCCCCGGGATGGTGGCGTTCACGCCGGTGTAGGTCGGGCCGGTGATCCGGTCCCCGCTCTGCGTGAGGGTCAGGTACTTGTCCAGCCACAGGCTGGCGGCCTGCAGCAGCAGGTACACGCCGGCGATGATGGCGAGCTGGATGCGGGCCGACTTCGAGATCCGCAGCTCCCGATGGCCGATGCGCACCGAGCCGTACAGGTACGACACGAGCACCGTCAGCAGCAGGCTGATCAGCACGACCGCGGAGGAGAAGCCGAGCAGCGCCGAGTAGAACGGCACGCCGAACAGGTAGAAGCCGGTGTCCATGCCGAACTGGGCGTCGGCGGTGTCGGTGTGCACGCCGCCCAGCCACAGCGCGGTGGTCTCCCACTGCGCCGAGGTGGTGAAGCCCGCGAAGAACCCGAAGAACACCGGGATCCCCCACATCGCGAGTCGTCGCAGCGGCTCGACGACCTCCTGGTACCGGTCGAGCTGGGAGCTGAGCTTCACGTACACCGGACGCAGCCGGTAGGCGAGCTGGATCGACAGCCACAGCGGCACCGCCATGCCGAGGAAGCCGACGACGAACATGGCCCCGCGGGCGAGCCACTGCGTGGCCAGCACCGAGGAGTAGCCGAGCTGGTCGTACCAGAGCCAGTCGGCGTACAGATTCGCGAACACGAAGAACGCCACCAGCAGCGCGGCGATCACCGCCAGCGAGATCAGGACGATACGGCGGGTGCGGCGCGGGGCCGCGGACGTCGGCGCTGAGGTCGAGGACACATCACCATCCTACGAGCGCGGTTCTGGGCCGATGCTGCCGATTCGCTAAGACGCCGTGCAGGTGGGAAGCGCGTCCAGGTCGCCGCCGTCGGCGATCGTCTGCAGCACGGTGAGCGAGTCGTCCAGCGTGGACACCGCGAACACGCGCAGCCCGGTGGGAACGTACCCGACGACGTCGTCGCAGTTCGAGGCGGGCGCGAGGAAGTATTCCGCACCGGCCTCGACGGCGCCCCACATCTTCTGCCGGATGCCGCCGATCGCGCCGACCGTGCCGTCTGCGCTGATCGTGCCGGTGCCCGCGACCGCCTCCCCGCCGTTGAGCTCGCCCGGCGTGAGCTGGTCGATGATGCCGAGCGCGAACATCATGCCCGCCGACGGGCCGCCCACGTTGCTGAGCCCGAAGGTGACGTCATAGGGCATGTCGTACGACATCTGCACCGTGATGCCCAGCAGCCAGGTGCCGTCGTCGCCGGCGGCGGGTGCGACCTGCAGCTCCTGCTCCGCGCCGTCGCGCGAGACGAGCAGCGTCACCGGCGCGCCCGCGCCGGCGGCGACGGCCGCGCGCAGGTCGTCGACGGATGAGACCGCCGTGCCGTCGACCGCGAGGATCTCGTCGCCGGCGACGAGGACGCCGGCCGCCGCCCCGTCGTCCTGCACCGAGTAGACGCCGACGACGGGGTCGAGGTCGTAGCCGAGGCTCGTGAACGCCGCCGCCTCCGCCTCGGTCTGCGAGTCGGTCATCTCGGCGGCGTTCTGGGCGTTGCGCTCGTCGCTGGACTGGCCGGTCGAGTACACCGACTCCATCGGCACGACCGCCTTGGTCGCATCGAACCACGCGGCCACGACCTCGAGCCAGGACGGCGGCTGCTCCGGGGTGCCCGTGACCTGCACGGTGAGCAGGTCGAGCTGCCCGGCCGTGTCGTAGGTCTGCGCCCCGTCGACGGAGATCACCGGCACCTCGTCGCCGTCGGCATCCGTCGTCGTGCCCAGCGTGTTGTACACCGGACCGGGCGTCTCGATGACGAACGAGCTCGGCAGCAGCGAGAGCGCCAGCAGCGCGACCAGCGCCACGATCAGGCTGACCGCCCCGATGCGGGTGCGCCGGCTCATCCGGGGCCGGGCGGGCGCGGTCTCGTCCACGTCGTCGAACAGGCTCACGCATTCCTCCCGGTGCCGTTCGCGACCGGCGTACGGCGAATGCGGGCGGTGCCGGGCGGCGCGATGCTGCGTGCCACTAGCGTAGATCGCGACGTTATCCGCTCGCTGAAAGGCGCCCGCCGTGCCCGAGGACGACGACCTCTCCCCCGAAGAACAGTTCCGTGAGATGCTGCAGCGCCTGCTCGCCGGGCAGCTCGACCCCGAGCAGCTCGAGCAGCTCGCGGCGATGGGCGTGGACCCGTCGCAGCTGGCCCAGGCGATGACCCAGATGCAGTCGGCGTTCGCGTCGGGCGACGGCGGCATCGACTGGGAGCAGGCCAAGCGCCAGGCACTGCACATCGCGAACCAGTCCGACCTCGGCGTGGCCGCGGCCGCGCGCGCCGATCTCGATCAGGCCTTCGCGCTGGCGACGCTGTGGCTCAGCGAGGCCACCACGATCTCCGAGCTCTCGGAGCCGCCGCGGGCGATCACCCGCGGCGCCTGGGTGGAGGCCACGCTGCCGGTCTGGCAGGACCTGGCCGAGCCCGTCGCGACGAGCGTCGCCGACGCGTTGACGACGACCCTGGCCGAAGAGGTCCCCGAGGACATGAAGGAGATGATCGCGGGGGCCGGCCGGATGCTGCGCGGGGTGGGCGGCTCGCTGTTCGCCGCCCAGCTCGGGCAGGTGGTCGGGCGGCTGTCGACCGAGGTCGTCTCCGGCGGCGACGTCGGCATCCCGCTCATGCCGGCAGGGCAGGCGGTGATCCTGCCGCAGAACTTCGCCGACTTCGGCCAGGGGCTCGAGATCCCCGAGGATCAGCTGGCGCTGTCGGTCGCCGCCCGCGAGCTCGCGCACGCGCGGCTGTTCCGGCACGCGCGGTGGCTGCAGCTGGACGTGACGACCCAGATCGGCGAGTACGCCCGCGGCATCCACGTCGACACCTCGGCGCTCGAGGAGATCGCCGACCGGTTCGATCCGTCGCAGCCGGAGGAGCTGAAGCAGCTGCTCGCCAGCGGCGCGCTGCTGCCGAGCCCGACCCCGCAGCAGACGGCGGCGCTCGCGCGGCTGGAGACCGTGCTCGCCCTCATCGAGGGGTGGGTCGACGTCGTCGCCGCCGACGCGACCTCGCGCCTGCCCTCGGCCGACCGCGTCGCCGAGGTCGTGCGGCGCCGGCGCGCCGTCGGCGGCCCCGCCGAGAAGGCGCTCGCCTCC
>NZ_JASGEL010000006.1:0-13567 GCF_047606385.1 Microbacterium sp. | reverse complement strand
CTATCGCCGGCCGGAGATCTCCGGCCGGGCCCCGCTCTCGTGTCCGCTCAGCTCGCCGGCACCACGTCGGTGATGTCGAACCCGCTGGTGGCGGGGTTGTGCGCCGCGCTCACGTCGATCGTGTCCGCCGAGACCCAGATGTCCGGCGTGCTGCTGATCGGCACCGTCAGCGCCGTCTCGTCGATGTAGGAGAGCACCGCGGTCCAGTCGCTCTCCGCGTTCGTGGCACGCGCCGTCTCGGTGAGCGCCACCAGCCGGTCGTCGACCTGCCCGAGCGGGTTCATGACCGCGTTCTCGCCATAGAAGAAGTCGATGAACTGCGACACGCTGGACTGTGCCATCGGCATCGCCGCACCGGCGACCGTCCCGGTGGCCAGCGCCGCCGCGAAGCCGGCGATGTCCGGCACGGTCTGGATGTCGAGATGGATGCCGACGGCCGACAGATACCCGTCGATCGCCTGCATGAACGTCGACGCCACGCCCTCCCCGGTGATGACGACCGGGATCGTGAAGCCGTCCGCGTATCCGGCCTCGGACAGCAGCTCTTTCGCCGCGTCGGGGTCGTAGGCGTAGGTCGACTCGAGGGCGTCGTCGAAGCCGAGCCACGTCGAGTTCGCCGCCTGTACGCGAGGCCCGGCGAGGCCGCCGAACACGGCGGTGGTGATCGCGTCACGGTCGAGCGCGTACATGATCGCCTGCCGCACCCGCTCGTCGCCGAGCGCCGGGACGACCTCGCCCTGCGTGTCGAGCAGCTCCAACCCGAGCCATGCCGGCGTGCCCAGCGTCACGGTCAGGTCGTCGTGCGCGGCCAGCGTGCTCGACCACGACGTCGACACCGACGAGTAGACGAGGTCGACCTGGTCGCTCAGCAGCGCGGCGGTCTGCGCGGACTCGGTCGAGATCACCGGCAGTTCGACCGAGTCGAAGTGGATCCGCGACTGGTCGTAGTACGTGTCGGAGGGGACGAGGTCGTATTCGGAGCCGACCTGGATGTCCGAGTAGACGTAGGGGCCGATGCCGTGCGACTCCGTCTCCAGCAGCGTCGGGTCGGCCACGCCGGTCGGGCTGATGACGCTGCCCCCGAAATAGGTGCCGGTCAGCAGCAGCGGCAGGTCCGGGTCGGCGACCTCGCTGGTGAAGCGCACCGTGTCGTCGTCGACCTTCGCACTCGTGATGCCGCCGTAGAGCGAGGCGTTCGGGCCGCCGGCGCCGACGAAGTACTCGAACGACCCCACGACGGCGTCCGCGTCCAGGGCGTCGCCGTCGGAGAAGCTCAGGCCGTCGCGCAGCGTGAGGGTGAGCGAGGTGTACGTGTCGTCGTCCCAGGACCAGTCCTCGGCGAGCTGGCCGACGACCGTGCCGTCGTCGTCGGTGTCGAGCAGGGACTCGTACGCGAGCCGCGGCACCTGCGCCGCCTGGTTGGACAGGGCCGGGTTGATGCTCTCCATCGTCTGCGTGGAGACCCGCAGCACGTCTCCTCGTGCGCTCGTCGAGTCGCTCGTGCTCGTCCCGCTGCAGGCGGTGAGCGAGAGCGCGACGAGCGCCGCGGCGGCGATGCCGGCTCCGGTGCGCCATCCGAGTCTTCCGATCATGTGGGATTTCCTTCCTGGGGTGTGGCTGCGGTGCTCTCGCACCCGCCGTCGGCATGGGGTCGCGGCTCCGCCCAGTCGGCGACGAGGCTCCATTCGCCGTCGCCGCGGTAGCCGTACCAGCGGGCGGCGCGTGTGCCGACCGCGATCTCGTCGGGATCGGCACGCACCGGCGTGGCGGGCGGCCCGAGGAACACCGGTCCGCGGTACTGCGCGATCGCCGCGCGCACGGCATCCCGGTCCACCTCGCGGTCCGCGAGCGGGGCGAGGATGCGGGCGAGCGTCATCACCGACCCGAAGGCCGGCACCGACGTCATGAACAGGTCACCCGGGTCCACGCCGGGCAGGTGCTGCCGGATGGCGGCGAGGTAGGCGGCCACGTGCCCGGTCGGGTCGGGCGCGGCCACGAGAGGGTCGGGCGCCATGTAGGTCCAGCGCGGCAGGTCGCCGAGCTCGTCGGCCAGCTGCTCGGTGAGGCCGAACGGCAGCGCGAGGACGGGGCCGTCATAACCCACCCGTTCGAGCGCGCGGGCGTTGAGCGCGACGGTCTCCGGGTTGGGGATCGCCAGCAGGACGACGGCCTGCGCGTCGCGGACGCCGGCATCGGCGACGGCGCGGTCCACGCCCGTCTGGTCGGTCCAGCCCAGCGGGGACCGGCCGAGGGCGCCGTAGTAGCCGACGCGGGCGACGCCGCCGCGAGCGGCCATCGCGTCGCGGATCGCCGCCTCGATCGGGTCGGAGGTGCGGTCGAACGCGACGCGCACGACGGCGACCTCGTCCACGTCGAGCACGTTCGTCAGATAGTGCGCGAACGCGGGCGCGGGCGCGGCCGATCCCGCCGTCAGGCAGTAGGCGCCGGGACTTGCCAGATCATGACGGCCGATGGGCGACATGACGGCGACGGCGATCCGGCCGCCGAGCGCACGGTGCAGCGCCGCGCCGCCCAGCCCCATGCTGCCCTCCAGCACGAGGCGGACGGCGGGGTCGGCGAGGAGCTCGGCCGCGGCCGCGGCGCTCTCGTCGTCCGAGCCGTCCACCCCGAACCTGCGCACGGCGAGCGGGCGGCCGCCGACGCCCCCGAACCGTTCGTTCAGCAGAGCGACGGCCGTCAGCATGACCCGGTCGACATCGGGCTGGGCGAACGGCCCGGCGGCGTTGGTCACCCACCCGATGGTGAGGGGCTCGCGTGCGGCGTCGGCGGGGCCGGCCGTGGCGCCGAGGTAGGCGGCGAGCGGCGCGAGCCCGTCGTTCTCGCCGGCAGAGGTCGTCGTCATCCGGATGACTCGCTTTCTCGCGTGACCCCGCCGCGACGGAGTCGTCGTGCACGCACACCGCCGTGCATGCCTCGCCACATGCTCGCAATCGTCGCGACCGCCGCCGCGCACGGTTTCGCATGTCAGGTATCAATCGCGCCCGCCGCTGATGGCACCCATCAGCAGGCGTGCGCGGACGATCCGGGGCGCGTCGGTAGCGTCGCTGGAACCGGTCGGTGTCGACCGGATCCCGCATCCGTGACGAAGGAGTCCCATGCCTCGCTCACCCCGGCCCGTCATCCGTCTGCTCGCCGCCGTGGCCGTCGCGCTGTCGTTCACGCTGTCGCTCGCGGCCTGCGGCGCGACAGGAAGCACCGCCAGCGCCACCGGCTCCCGCGGCGACGTGCTCCGCTTCCCGACGACGAACCCGGAGAGCCTCGACCCGGCCAAGGTGAACCAGGCGGCGACGCTGCCGCGGCTGGCCTACGCGTCGCTGCTCGCCGTCGACGACGACGGCGAATACGTGGGGCTCCTCGGCGACCACTGGTCATGGGACGACGACACGTACACCTCGTTGACGGTGACGCTGCGCGACGGGCTCGTCTTCTCCGACGGGGACGCGCTGACCGCGGACGCCGTCGTCGACTCGTACGCCTACTTCCTCGCGACCGGAGGCCCGAACGCCTCGAACTACAGCGACGTGACGATCGCGAAGGTCGACGACCTCACCGTGCGCTACACGAGCGCCTCGCCGAACCCGAACCTGCCGATGCTGCTCACCGACACCTATTACGGCGGCTCCCCCATCAGCCCGACCGGCATCGCCGATCCGACGCGGCTGGAGACCGAGTCGCACGGCGCCGGACCGTACGTGTACGACACGATCGCGTCGGGGGTGGAGTACACGCTCGTCGCCAACGACACGTACTTCGACCAGTCGCAGATCCATTTCGACAGCATCGACGCGCCCGTGCTCACGAGCGAGTCGTCACGCACCGCGGCGCTGCTGTCCGACCAGGTCGACCTCGTGTTCTCCTCGGTGTCGACGACATGGGCGCAGACCGTCGCCGCCAACGACGACCTGACGCTGACGGTCGGGCTCCCCGCCTGGATCGGCCTCGAGCTGATCGACACCCAGGGCGAGGTCGTCCCCGCGCTCGCGAACCTCGAGGTGCGGCAGGCGCTCATGTACGCCCTCGACCGGGACGCGATCACGCAGGCGGTCTACGGCTCCGACGCCCAGCCCCGGGTGCAGGCGGCGAACGCGACCTGGCTCGGCTTCGACGAGGCGCTCGAGGACACCTATCCCTACGACGTCGACAAGGCGAAGGCCCTGCTCGCCGACGCCGGGTACGCGGACGGGTTCACCCTGCCGGTGGCCGTCACCGCCGGCGACGTGAGCGAGACCCTGCTCCAGGCCGTCGGCGGGTATCTCGACGCGGTCGGCATCACGCTGGAGATCGACTCCGTCCCCGACATCGCGGGGCTGCTCTCGGCGATGACGTCGGGCACGATCGCGGGGATCGCGCTGCCGAACGCGCAGGCCACGGTCGCCCAGTTCGTGAGCGCGGTCTACGCGCCGAACGCCGTGCTGAACCCGCTCGGGGAGGACTACTCCGAGATCACCACGATGGTCGCCGCGGCGAACGCGTCGAACAGCGAGGCGGACTGGCAGGCGATCATCCAGTACATCAACGAGCAGGCCCTCACCATCCCGGTGAGCAACGCCCCGGACATCTGGATCTCCGGACCCGACGTCGACGTCAGCGACGCGGTGAACCCGGCCACGTCCCAGTTCGACGTGCTGCGGGTGCGGGCGGCGAGCTGACGCGACCGGCGGGGTCCACCCTGCCGCCTCTGCCACGGGCGCGGCCCTCAGCTGCTCCGTCCGACCGCCGAGCGCGATGACGCGCTCCCGTTGGGCCGGCGACAGACGCGAGACGCCCTGCCAGTAGATCTCCGCGCAGAGGACGGCCCAGTTGTCGAGGATCTCCAGCATGTCCGAGACGCCCAGCCGGGTGACCCTGGTGCCCACCCGAGGAACGGACTCGACGAACCTCTCCAGCTCGAGCCGGGCCAGGGCATCGCGGATCGGCGTCAGGCCGTACCCCAGCGACGCCGCCAGAGTGCGCTCGCTGATCTGCGTGCCCGGCGGCAGCTCGAGGGTCACGATCCGCGCACGCAGGATCGCGTACACCTCGTCTGCGTGGGCCATCCGTCTTAGGGTACGACCTCCGGCATCCTGCGATGAGCCGAGCACCGGCGCCTCACCGTTGCACACCTCGCATCATCGGCACGGCTGGAGCGATCACGATCTCTCCTCCGCGCGCCCCGTGCGTGCGCCGGCCGGGCGCATGGCAGCTATCGGAATGAGCGGGTGCGTCGACCGGGCATCCTCGCCCAGGCTGGAGGCACACAAGCGGGAGGACGGACGCGATGAAGAGTGCGTTGATCATCGGTGGGAGCGGTCAGATCGGTCGGGCGGCGGCAGCGCGGCTGGGCCGGGCGGGGTGGTCGGTCACGTTGGCGAGCCGGTCCGGAGACACGGTGGATGCCCGTTTCGCCGGCCTCGACGTGCGGTCGACGGTCCTGGACCGCAACGACACCGCCGCCGTGCACGCCGCGGCCGCGGGGCAGGACCTCGTCGTCGACACGGTCGCGTTCACCCCCGCCCACGGCGCCCAGCTGACGGGCCTCGCCGGCGAGACCGCCTCCCTCGTGGTCATCTCGACCGGGGCCGTCTATCAGGGCAGCAACGGGACCACGAGCGAGACCGCCGAGGGCGATGACCAGTTCCCCGAGTATCCGGTGCCGATCCCCGAGGAGTGGCAGACCCTGCCTCCCGGCGGCACGGACTACGGATCGGCGAAGGCCGACCTCGAGCGCACCCTGCTCGCCGCCGACGACCTGCCCGTCACGATCCTGCGACCGGGCACGCTGCACGGGCCGTACAGCACGTCGCTGCACCAGTGGTCGTTCATCAAGCGTGCCCTGGACGGGCGCACCGTGGTCCCTCTCGCCTACGACGGGAAGAGCCGGTTCTCGACGTCGGCCGCGGACAACGTGGCGCGGCTGATCCAGCTGGCCGCCGAGCAGCCCGGGAAGCGGGTGCTCAACGCGGCCGACGACGACGCCCTCACCGTCGAGCAGATCGGGCGGCGGGTCTTCGCCCTCATGGGCCATGAGGCCGAGTTCGTGACCTTCCCGGGCGGCCCGAAGGAGGGCCGAGTGGGGTTCAACCCCTGGGGCATCCCGCGCGACATCGTGCTCGACATGGGCCGCGCCCGCACCGAGCTCGGGTACGAGCAGGCGATCGGGTACGACGACGCGCTCCGCGAGGACATCGACTGGGCCGTCGCCGCCGTCCACGACGCGGAAGCAGCGGGCCGCGACTGGACCAGCGTGTTCCCCGGCGTCGTCGCCCGCTACGGCGCCGACGGCTGGTTCCCCTACGACGCAGAGGACGCCTACCTCGCGTCGCGCTGAACCGCGCCGGGCCCGCGGATGCCGGCGCTCACCGCCCCTGTTCGTCGAGGCCGTCCGGGAACTCGACTTTCACCGCGGCCCGCCGCAGCACGGTGAGAAACCACTGCAGGGCCGCGTCGTCGCGGCGCGTGGGGTGCCAGTGCGCCGCCTCCACGATCGTCGCCGGGCGCATGTCCGTCTCGGCGACGACCACGCCCGCCTCCGCCGCACGCGCGGCGGCGCGAGCCGGAACGATGGCGAAGCAGGGCGTGCCCACCACCATCTCCGCCAGGTGGAGCGAGGGCGCCCCGGTCACGATCGCGACGGCGTCCAGCCCGACCGCCGCCATCATCCCCGCCGCGCGGCGCGCATACACGCCGCCGGCCAGCTGGGGCATCTCGGCGAGAGCGGTGATGTCGATGCGGCCGTCGCGCAGGCGCGGATTGCGCCGGTCGACGACGACGACCAGCTGGTCCGAGTACAGCGACAGCGTGCGTCCGGGGAAGCCCTGGTCGGTGCTGGCGATGACCGCGTCCCGCCGCTGGAGCAGACCCTCGACGGCGGCGGTGTCGGCGGGCAGGTCGGTGTCGAAGTCCACCGTCACGTGGGGGCCCTCCTCTCGCAGGATGGTCCTCACCGGCGCGGCCAGCTCGCGGGCCACCACCTCCGACGCGGCGATCAGGAAGAACCGCTGCGCCGTGGCCGGGTCGAAACTGGTCCGCACGGCGTAGAGCGCTTCGATCTGCTCGACGGCGTTGCGCACGGCGGGCGCCATGGCCTCGGCGACCGGCGTCAGCTGCGAGACGCGCCCGCTGCGCACCAGGATCGGGTCGCCCAGCTGTGCCCGCAGGCGCGCCAGGGCGCTGCTCATGGTCGGCTGCGCCATGCCGATCGCCTCGCCGGCACGCGTCAGGTGCCGGTGGGTCAGGATGGCGTCGAGGACGACGATGAGATTGGCGTCGACCCGTGGCGGCGCGCTCATGGGACCGCGAACTCCGCGATCAACCGTGCGGTCAGCCAGGCATGGCCCGGATCGCCGCGCCGCGCCGGATGCCACCACAACGCCGTCAGGCTGTCGATCGGCCCGAACGGAAGCTCCGCGATGACGGTGCCGGTGGCCGCGGCGAGGCGTCGTGCGACCCGTTCCGGCACGACGGCGCAGAGATCGGTGCCGGCCACGGCCGCCGGGAGCTGCAGGTAGCTGGTCAGCCGCACGACGGGCTCGCGCGCGAACCCGAGCTCCCCCAGGACCAGGTCGACCGGTGAACGGAAGTCCTTCTCCGCCTTCGCCACCACATGCGGCAGCCGCCGGAACGCGTCCCACGAGATCGGCTCGCCGTCGGCGGGTCGCTCCCGGTTCGCAGCGTCGAGCACGCAGACGAAGCGGTCCCGGTAGAGCGTCGCCGTCTCGCTCATCATGTCGCCCGCCGGCGGGACGGTGACGTAGTCGCGTTTGAGCAGCGCCTGATCGTTGGTCACGGGCTCCGCCGGCTCGGCGACGATCTCGAAGGAGAGGCCCGGTGCGTCCGCCGCGATGCGCGCCATCGACGGCCACAGCTCGGCGACGACGTGATCCGGCGCCACCAGCGAGAACGAGCGCACCGACGTGCTCGGATCGAACGGCTCGGTCGCCCCGAGCACCTCGTCGATCAGCGACACGCTGTGCTCGACCTGCGACCGCAACGAACGCGCGAAGGCCGTCAGCTCGAACTCGCGCCCCACCCGCACCAGGAGGTCGTCGCCGAACTGGAGACGCAGCCGCGAGAGCGCGACGCTCATCGCCGGCTGCCCCATCTGCAGTCGCTCGGCGGCACGCGTGACGTTGCACTCCTCGAGCAGCACGCGCAGACAGACGAGCAGGTCGAGGTCTCGATTCGACAGCAGTGTCACGGGTTCCTCCGAAAAACACGGTACGCGACGGCGAAGCCGGTCGCATGCCGGAGTCGCACCGGACGCGTCCTTCCCCGGCGACGTCGGAATAGCTCCTATTCCGACACTGTGGGGGCGGGTCCGCGCGGGCGCGCCTAGCGTTGATCGAAGACGACCGCCGGGCGACGAAGGGAGCGGACCGATGATGAGACCGCCCCGGTCCCCCCGCGTGGAGCACGGCCGGTGCTCTCCCCTGGCCGGGCGGCCGGCGTGACGGTGGACGCGCGCGCCGCCGCGCCGGCGATCGTGGCGGGCGGCGTGGGGATCGCCCCCCTGCTCACGCTCGGCGCCGTGGCCACGTTGGGCCCGCTGGGCACGGATGCCTTTCTGCCCGCGCTGCCCGACATGGGGCGCGACCTGGACGTCGCCGCGGCCACCGTCCAGCTCACGCTCTCGGCCTACACCGTGGGCATGGCGGCCGGGCAGCTCGTCGCGGGCCCGCTGTCGGACATGGTCGGACGCCGCCTCCCGTTGCGCGCCGGCCTCTCCCTGATGGCCGTCGGAGCCTGGAGCGCGGCGTTCAGCGTGGACGCGACGATGCTGGTGGCCTGCTGCGCGGCGATGGGCGTCGGAGCGTCGTTCTCGACCGTGACCGGACGCGCCGTGATCTCGGACCGCGTCGACCGAGCGCGGCTCGCGCGCACCTACGCGATGCTCGGAACCCTGACCAGCCTGGGCCCGATCCTCGGTCCCCTCGCCGGCGTGGCGCTGTCCTCGGTGTGGGGGTGGCGATCCATCTTCATCACCCTGGGGCTGCTGGCGGCGGCGTGTCTCGTCTCCTGCATCGTCGGCATCCCGGAGAGCCTGCGCCGATCGAGCCGTGACACGGCTGCGTTGCGCGCCCTCCCGCGGCGTGTCGGACGAGCCCTGCGCTCGCGCGCGTACGCGCGGGGCGCGACGGTGATCTGGTTCGGCTTCGGCGGCATGTTCGCCTACGTCGCCTCGTCGTCGTTCCTGCTCCAGGAGACCCTGGGCATGTCGGGGCTCACGTACGCCGGAGCCTATGCGCTCAACGGCATCGCGCTCATCTGCGCCGGGCTGCTCTCGGCCCGTCTCCTGCGCCGGCTGCGTCCGCAGGTCGTCATGGCGCTGGGGCTGGCCGTCGAGAGCACGGGTGCGCTCCTGATGGTGGTGGCGCTCGTCTCGGGTGCGATCACCCCGGCCCTGGTCCTGCCGGCGCTGACCCTCATCGCCTGCAGCATGGGCTTCCTCTTCGGCCCGGCGATGGCCTACGGGCTGCGCGACCTCAGGGACGCGGCGGGCACGGCGCTCGGACTGCTGGGGACGGTGCAGTTCCTGATCGCGGGGATCGTCGCCGCGATCGCCGCATCCGGAACGGTCGTGGTGTCGTTCACCGCGACCGTCACCGTGAGTCTGGTCATCGCGTGGTCGGGCTGGCTGCTCTTCCGCGACCCGCCCGCGCGACGGGACGTGTCGGCGGAGACGACCGTCCATGCGTGACCACGTTGGACATGACGGCGCGGCGAGGACGCCCGCCGTCCGACTTCGAGAGATCGAGCACGATATGCAGACCGAACCGGTGCGGCCCTACCCGCAGTTGTTCTCCTCCGTCCGCGCCGGCAACCACATCCTCAAGAGCCGGCTGCTCTACCCGAACGCGTCTCCGCACTTCCTGCAGGGCCCCGAGACGTACCCGGCCGACGGCTTCCGCGCGTACTTCGCGTCCGTGGCCCGCAACGGCGCCGCCGTCATCACGATCGCGGAGTGGGACAACGCGCGCCAGCACGATGGGCCGTGGCAGCTCGACATCGCGCACATGCAGTCGTTCCGGCCGAGCCATCCGGCCGTGCAGAACTACATGTCACTGCTCGCCGAGGACGTGCACTTCTCCGGCTCGAAGCTGCTGGTCTCGGCCATGATCGACTGGCCCGAGGGGTACTCGCTCTACGGCGGCCCGCGTCAGGGGCCGGGCGGCGCACGGCCGGATGCCCCGATCGACGCCCCCATCCCCGCCGCGATGCTGCCGCAGGTCGTCGAGGGCTTCCTGGACAAGATGCGGATGTACCGCAGCTTCGGATACGACGGGGTGACGATGCGCGTCGACCGCGAGATCGTGCCGCAGCCGGACAGCCGCGACGACGACTACGCCAGCACGACGATGGCGAGCCGGTCGCGGTTCGTGCGCGAGCTGTACGCCGCGGTGAAACGCGAGTTCGGCGGCGACTTCCTCACCGAGGCGCAGATCGCATGGCAGCAGCCGACCGGATACGGCCACCGCACCACCGCGGGCGTCAGCGCGGACGAGGTCGCCGAGTACTGCCGGCTCGCCGATCGCGACCTCGACATCCTCCAGATCAGGGAGCAGGACGCCACCAGGTCGCACCCCACCGGCTACAACTTCACGTTCGGCGACCATCCCGCCGTCGGCTTCGCCCGGCGGCTGAAGCGCGAGGGGATCACCGCGCTGCTCGCGCCGATCGGCGGCTTCCAGGAGCCGGACGAGATGGAGGGGTACCTCGAGGAGGGGGCGTGCGACATGTTCGGCGTGGCCCGGGCCTTCATCGCCGACTCCGAGTACGGGGAGAAGATGAAGCAGGGCCGTGCGCTCGACATCATCCCGTGCCTGAAGTGCAACGTCTGCCACGGCAAGGTCGTCCCCGACCCCGAGCCGTGGGTGTCGGTGTGCTCGGTGAACCCGACGTTCGGGCTCGAGCACGAGCTGCCGAAGCTGCTGCGGCCGTCGACCGCCAAGTCGGTCGCGGTCGTCGGCGGCGGCGCAGCCGGCATGCGTGCCGCGATCGAGGCCGCGCAGCGCGGTCACACGGTCACCCTCTACGAGAAGACGGATGTGCTGGGCGGCCAGCTCGCGCACGCCGACGCCTTCGAGTTCAAGTGGCCGCTGAAGAACTACCGCGAGTGGCTGGTCAGGCAGCTGGACCAGAACGGCGTCGAGGTCGTGATGGGCTGCGCGCCGGATCCGGAGCAGCTGCGCGCGCGCGGGTTCGACGCGGTGATCGCCGCGACCGGGGCGGAGCCGATGGCCCCGACGGGCATCGATGGCGTCTTCGACGCCGAGGGACGCCGGCGCTACCCGATCGTCGACGAGATGTGGGGGCGGGAGCCCGAGCTGGGCCGGCGCGTCGCGATCGTCGGCGGATCCGAGGCCGGAGCGGAGATGGCGATCCACCTCGCCCGCCACGGGCACGAGGTGACCCTGCTGACGCGCCGCGCCGAGATCGCGCACGACGCGTCGAAGCTGCACTACGTCACGATGAGCTTCGTCAAGGAGCTGCCCGACGGGTCCTTCGAGGAGTCGCCGGAGTGGGAGCGGTACGACAACATCGACTGCATCGTGAACGCGCGCACCGTCGAGGTGGGCGACCACGGCGTCACGTACGTCGACGAGGAGGGCGCCGAGCACGTCGTCCCGGTCGACGACGTGCTCGTCAGCGGGGGCCGACGCCGCCTGCTCGAGGAGGCCCTGGCGTACGGCGAGGCCGCGGCGCAGTTCTACGCGATCGGCGACTGCGTGGGAGCCGGGAACGTGCAGGTCTGCACGCGGCAGGCCTATGCCCGGGCCGCGGTGATCTGAGCGGCCTCCGCCCCGAGCGGGCGATCCGGGCGGGACGGGTCCGGCGGCCGGTCAGCTCGCGGCGGCGGCGGCCTGCCGCAGGCTCCGCCGCCGCGCCTGCTCCGCCGGATCGGCGACGAGGGTGGCGGCCAGCAGGGCCGCGGTGTAGGGGTCCTGCGGGTCGCGAGCGACCCGCTCGGCGTCGCCGGTCTCGACGATCCGGCCCGCCCGCAGGACGATCGCCCGGTGCGAGACCGCGCGGACGACGTCGAGGTTGTGCGCGATGAAGATGTAGCTGATCCCGACCTCCTCCTGGAGCCCGATGAACAGGTCCAGGATCTGCGCCTGGATCGACAGGTCGAGGCTCGCCGTGGGCTCGTCGCAGATGATGAGGCGCGGACGCGGCAGGATCGCCCGGGCGATCGCGATCCGTTGACGTTGTCCGCCCGAGAACGAGCCCGGGTATCTGTCCTTCACCGTCGGGGACAGGCCGACCCGCACCAGCACGTCGTCGACGAGATCGACCCGCTCCCGGTGCGAGACGTCGGTGCGGGTGTACAGCGCCTCGAGCAGCGTCTGCCCGATGGTGCGGGTCGGGTTGAGGGAGCTGAAGGGATCCTGGAACACGTACTGCACCTGCCGGGCGAGGCGGCGGCGGGCGGCGCCTCGGGCGTGCGTGATCTCGGCGCCTTCCAGCTCGATGCGTCCCGCCGACACCGGGGCCAGGCCGATGATGGCCCGGGCGATCGTCGACTTGCCCGAGCCGGACTCGCCGACCAGCCCCACGGTCTCCCCCTGCCCGACCGTGAAGCTCACGTCGTCGACGGCCTGCGTGGCCGAGGCGCCGTGCCCGTACCGTACGCTCAGCCCGTCCACCCGCAGCGAGATCTCGTCGCTCATCGTCGGCCTTCCTCCAGCAGATCGGTCGTGGGGAGCTGGCCGCGCGAGGCCATCATGGCCGGGTTGGACGCCAGCAGCGCAGCGGTGTAGTCGTCGCCGGGATGCGCGAAGATGTCGGCCACGCTCGCCTCCTCGCGGACCACGCCGTGTCGCATGACGACCGCCTTGGTGCACAGGTCGGCCACGACGCCCCAGTCGTGGGTGATGATGAGGACGGCCATGCCGGTGCGTCTCTGGATGTCGCGCAGCAGATCGAGGATCTCCGCCTGCACCGTCACGTCCAGGGCGGTCGTGGGCTCGTCCGCGACCAGCAGCTTCGGGTCCTCGCACAGCGCCCGCGCGATCACGACGCGCTGCGCCATCCCGCCCGACAGCTCGAACGGATACTTCCGCATCACGGTCTCGACGTCGCGCAGCCGCACGCTGCGCAGCAGGTCGAGCGCCTTCTCGCGAGCATCCGCCTTCGACAGGGTCGGGCGGACGTGGCGCAGCGCCTCGACGAGCTGGCCGCCGACCGTCCAGTTCGGGTCGAGCGCGAGATGGGGCTCCTGGGCGATGTAGCCGATGCCGAGACGCGTGCGCTGCGCCGGCGAGAAGTCGCCGATCCCGGTGATGTCGGCCCCGTCCAGCACGACCCGGCCACCCGTGATGCGGCCGCCGCGCAGGATGCCCAGGATCGCCCGGGCGGTCGCCGTCTTGCCGCTGCCGGACTCGCCGACGAGCCCGACCGTCTCTCCGGCGTCGACGGTGAGGTCGATGCCGTGGACGACGCGGGTCGGGTCGTCGGGCCGGCCGTAGGAGATCTCCAGCCCCCTCACCTGCAGCAGCGGCCCGTCCGCGGCCACCGGCGCGGCGACGACCGGCGCCGGCGCCGCGTGCCGGTGCCCCGGACGGCGCGG
>NZ_JASGEL010000005.1:0-14351 GCF_047606385.1 Microbacterium sp. | reverse complement strand
CCGGGGTGCGTGCCCCGCGGCCCGCGCGCAGGCCGTGGGGCACGGCGGCGCGCTGCGCGAGGGCGAGCAGGCCGTCCAGGACGAGGGCGAGCAGCGCGACCAGGATCGCACCGCCGAGCACCATGTCGTAGCGGCGCAGGTTCAGGCCGGTGATGATCGGCAGGCCGAGTCCGCCGAGGTTGACGTAGGCGGCGATCGTGACGGTCGCGACGACCTGCAGGACGCCGGCGCGCAGGCCGCCGACCAGCAGCGGGAGCCCGAGCGGCACCTCGACGCGCCAGAGGATCTGCCACTCGGTCATCCCCATCGCCCGGGCGGCGTCGATCACGCGTCGGTCGATGGCCTCCAGACCGGTGTAGGCGCCCGCCAGCAGCGAGGGGATCGCGAGCAGCACGAACGTGACCACGGCGGCCTCCGGCTTGTGCAGGACGCCGAGGATCAGCACGAGCAGCACCAGCAGGCCGAAGGACGGGATGGCGCGGGCGGCGCCCGAGACGGCGACCGCGATCTCGCGGCCGCGGCCGGTGTGACCGATCGCCCACCCCGCCGGCACGGCGACGGCCGCGGCGATCGCCACCGACACGACGGTGAAGACGATCTGCTGGGCCAGCAGGAGCTGCAGCGCGCTCGATCCCTGCCACTGCGCGGGGTCGAGGATCCAGGCGATCGCCTCGGCGAACAGGTTCACGAGGTCACCGCCACGGGCCGCGCGACACGACGACGTGCGCGGCTGACGTGGGCGCGCGCCCACGGCATCAGCAGCCGTCCCGCGATCACCAGCAGCCCGTCGACGACGAGCGCGAGCAGGGCGACGACGATGACGCCGGCGAGCACCTCGGGCACGATGCGCCGTTGCAGGCCGTTGGTGAACAGGTAGCCGAGGTTGGTGACACCGACGAGGATGCCCACCGTGGCGAGCGAGATTGTGCTCACCGCCGTGACGCGCAGGCCGGCGAGAAGCACCGGACCGGCCAGCGGCAGGTCGACCGCCCAGAACCGGCGGGCTCCCCCGAAGCCCACGGCGGTGGCCGCCTGGCGCACGTCCGGGTCGACGGAGTCGAGCCCGTCGGCGACGGCGCGGACCAGGATCGCGACGGCGTAGATGGTCAGCGCGACGACGAGGTTCGTCTCGCTGATGACGGGGTAGCCGAGCACGACCGGCAGGATCATCAGCAGCGCCAGCGACGGGATGGTGTACAGCAGCCCCGTGATCGTGATGATCCACCCGCGCAGCAGCCGGTAGCGCCACGCGATCCATCCGAGCGGGACCGACAGCACGAAGCCGGCGAGGATGGCGATGACGCTCTGCCGCAGGTGCACGAGGGCCAGCCCGGCGATCACGTCCAGGTTGCTGAGCACCCACGTCATGGGGCGTCCTCGACCAGCGTGCCCTGGGTGCGGCCCTCGCCGTCGACGAGGACGGCCCCCGCGTCGGTGCGTCTGATGCGCAGTGCGCGGCGCCCGCGCTCGGCGCCGATGAACGCGGAGACGAAGTCGTCCGCGGGTTGCTCGATGATCTCGCTCGGGCTGCCCACCTGCAGCTTCTGCGCGCCTTTCGCGAGGATGACGACCTGGTCGCCGAGCAGGAAGGCCTCGTCGATGTCGTGGGTGACGAACACGACGGTCTTGTCGAGCTCCCGCTGCAGCCGGATGAGCTCCTGCTGCAGCTCGGCGCGCACGATCGGGTCGACGGCGCCGAACGGCTCGTCCATCAGCAGGATGTTGGGGTCGGACGCGAGGCCCCGGGCGACGCCCACCCGCTGCTGCTGTCCGCCGGAGAGCTGGCTGGGGTAGCGGTCGGCCATCGCGCGGTCCAGGCCCACGACGTCCATGAGCTCGAGCGCGCGGGTGCGCGCGGCGCGCCGGGTCTGCCCGGTCAGCCGCGGAACGGTGGCGATGTTGTCGGCGACGGTGAAGTGCGGCAGGAGCCCGGCGTTCTGCATCACGTAGCCGATCCGGCGGCGCAGGTCGACGGCGGATCCGGACGCGACGTCGACGCCGTCGATCTCGATGTGCCCGGACGTCGGCTCGACCATGCGGTTGATCATCCGCAGCAGCGTGGTCTTGCCGCACCCGGAGGATCCGACGAACACGGTCGTGCGATGGGAGGGGATGACCAGGTCGAACGCGTCGACCGCCGTCGTGCCGTCCGGGAAGCGCTTGGTGACCTGAGAGAACTCGATCATCGCGGTCCGCCCCCGTTCAGTCGCCGACCTCGACTTCCTTCCAGAACGCGACATAGCCGCTGAAGTCGCGGCCGACGCGCTCGATGGCCGTGGGATACGGGTCGGGGTAGGACCATGCCCGGTCCGGCAGCTCCCGGCCGTCGACCGTGACGGTGAGGTACTGGCATGCCCCCTTCCACGGACAGGTGTACGGCGTGGGGCTGTCGCTGAGCACGCCGGCGGTCACGGAGGCCGGCGGGAAGTACCAGTTGCCCTCGATGCGGATCAGGTCCGCCTCGGGTGCGTCGGCGAGGACGGTGTCGCCCAGTCGTGCTCTCATGGCTGCGACGTTACCGCGGCTGGACGCCGAGGGCACCGGGGATTGCGCCGCATGACGCGCTGTGCAACCGATCGTGACATCCGGCGCTACGGTGACCGCCCGGTTCGCGCCGAGCCCCGGGCCGGCGGGTCAATACCAGTAGCTGAGCCGCGCGGGCGGGTCCCAGCCGAACACGTCGGCGACGGCGCCGGCGTCCGTCGCGCTCAGCCTCCCGGCGGCCGCGAGGGTGCGCGCCGAGACCTGGCCCAGCAGCAGTGCCGAGAGCGCGACGACGTCGGCCGTGAGGGTGACCGGCGCCGTCGCGCGCGCGGACGCCGGTGCCACGGAGGCGGAGCCGTCGTCGTCGACCGTCAGCACGAACGCGCCGCCCGCGAGGCCGAGCGTGTCGGTGATCTGGAGCAGCAGCCGGCCCGGCCGGCGGTACCGGCGGGCCTGCAGCGCCGCGGTCACGTCGAGGATGCGGACGTAGTGGTGGTCGTGCAGGGTGACGGTCGCGGCGCGCCGATCGGAGATCATCCACAGCACCGGCTCGTCGATCGACTGTTCGGTGGCGACGACGGTCTGCACCAGGTCGAGCTCGACGAGGAACCGCCACAGCGCGGCCGACGCGGCATCGTCGGCCGCGACCAGCGCTCGCACGTCGACACGGGATCGCGTGTAGTCCTCCGTGTTCTCGGTGACCGTGTAGGCGAGCAGTCCCTGCACCTCGTCGTGCACGTCGCGGTATCGGACGGTGCGGATGCGCTCGGGCCGGTCGGCATCCGCCGCCGTCCCGGCGATGTGGTCCCAGTGGCCGTCGGATGCCGTCAGCTCCCCCGGCCGCTGCGCGAACACGCGATCGGCCAGCGCCGGCGCCTCGCGCCGCCACTGCTCCCGCGTCACGAAGTCGACCCGGCCCGGCGCGACCGGACCGGTCCAGCTCGCGCGCTTCACGTCGATCGACAGGGTCGCCACCGACACGGCGGGCGCGAAGCCGTACCGCCCGTACAGCGGCGACTCGGTGACCGTCAGCGATGCGATCGGCACCCCGGCGGAGGCGGCCGCACGCAGCTCCCCTTCGAGCAGCGCGCGGGCGATGCCGCGCCGGTGATGCGTGGGCGCGACGGTCACGGAGCTGATGGCCCACGCCGGTGCGGTGCCGCCGGGCAGGCTCAGCGCCGCGACCCAGCTCGACACCGTCCCGACCGGCCAGTCCGGCTGCGGCCCGGTCGGATCGAGCACCCCGATCAGCCGGCGCCCGCGCCATCTCTCGGCGACGGCGGCGTCCTGCACCGCGGTGCGCTCGGTCTCCAGGAAGCCGCGCGCCTGCGCGCCGTGCCAGGCGACCAGCTCCGAGCCGTCGTTCGCCATCCGGCGAAGCTCCAGACCCGCCTCGGCCAGCCGGGCGGCGGATGCCGGATCCACCGCGATGTCGTTGTGGGCCATGGCGACCTCCCTCAGTCGATGATGCGGGCGCCGGGGAGCGGGCCGTGCACGTGCAGCGCGTGGTGTCCGGCCGCCGACAGGAGAACCTGCAGCTCGATGGCGGACTCCGCGTCCCCGGCGAGGAAGGCGAGCGTCGGCCCGGAGCCGGACACGAGGCCCACCAGCGCACCGGCGCGCTCCCCCGCGTCGAGCACCTCGGCCAGCTCGGGGCGCAGGGCGAGAGCGGCGACCTGGAGATCGTTGTGCGCCGAGTCGGCGAGCATCGCGGCGTCCCCCGCGCGCAGGGCGTGCAGCACATCGGTGGCGACCTCCGGCCGGCGGGGCGGCGGGGCGATGTCGACGGCATGGCGGCCGCGGTGGGCGTCGAGCGCCCGGTAGACCTCCGGCGTCGACAGCCCGTCCTCGCGGGTGACGATCACCCAGTCGAACCGGCCCCGGGCCAGGGCGGGGCTCAGCACGTCGCCGCGGCCGGTGCCGATGGCGGTGCCGCCCATGAGCGCGAACGGCACGTCGGCGCCGAGGCGTGCCCCGAGCTCGAGCAGGTCGTGGCTGCCGAGGCCTGCGCCCCAGAGGGCGTCGCAGGCGACGAGGGCCGCCGCGGCATCCGCCGACCCGCCCCCCATGCCGCCGGCGACCGGCACGCCCTTGCGGACGTCGAGATGAACGCCGCCCCGCCAGCCGATCTCCTGCGCCAGCAGCCGGGCCGCGCGGATCGCGAGGTTGCGGTCGTCGCACGGCACCTGCGAGACCTCGACCGTGCCGCTGACCGCGATCGTGAACCCGTCGGCGGGGCTCGCCCACACGTCCTCGACCGCGGAGACCGCCTGATAGGCCGTGGCCACGTCGTGGTAGCCGTCCTCGCCCGCCGCGCCCACCTGCAGGAACACGTTGATCTTCCCGGGGGCACGCACGTGCACCCGGTCCGGGACGGCGCGGATGCTCACAGTCTCGACGACACCGCCCACAGGTCCACGTCGATGCCGGCGGAGACGGTGTCGATCTGCTCCAGCTCCTCCGTGTCGAACGCGGGACCGGACAACGCCGCGATGTTCTCGTCGAGCTGGGCGACGCTGGAGGCGCCGATGAGCGACGAGGCGACCACCGGGTCGCGCAGCGTCCACTGGATCGCCATCTGCGCCAGCGTCTGCCCGCGCTCGGCCGCGATCGCGTTCAGGCTGCGCAGCGCCGCCAGCCCCTCCGGCGGCAGCGTCTGCGGCACGGGGCGCGGCTGGGTGCGATGTCCGGTGCCGTCGCTGAGGTATTTGTCGGTCAGCAGGCCCTGAGCGAGCGGTGTGAAGGCGATGGCGCCGATCCCCTCCTGGCGGAGCGCGCCGGTCAGGCCGTCCTCGATCCAGCGGTTGAGGATCGAGTACGCCGGCTGATGGATCACCAGCGGCGTGCCGAGGCTGCGAGCGACCGCGGCCGCCTCGACCGTCCGCTGGGCGCTGTAGGACGAGATGCCGACGTACAGCGCCTTGCCCTGCCTCACGAGCGTGTCGAGCGCGCCGACGGTCTCCTCGATCGGGGTGACCTCGTCCACCCGGTGCGAATAGAAGACGTCGACGTAGTCGAGTCCCATCCGGGTCAGCGACGCCTCGGCGCTGGCCAGGATGTACTTGCGCGAGCCCCAGTCCCCGTGCGGCCCCGGCCACATGTCCCAACCGGCCTTGGACGAGATGATGAGCTCGTCGCGGTAGGGTCGCAGGTCTTCGCGCAGGACCCGACCGAAGTTCGTCTCCGCCGACCCGTAGGGCGGGCCGTAGTTGTTGGCCAGATCGAAGTGGATGACGCCGCGGTCGAAGGCATGGCGCAGGATCTCGCGCTGACGGTCGAACGCCACGTTGTCGCCGAAGTTCCACCACAGGCCCAGCGACAGCGCCGGCAGGTACAGGCCGCTGGTGCCGACCTGACGGTACGGCATCGCGTCGTAACGATCGGACGCCGCGACGTACGGGCGGTGGACGTCGGGGATGCCGGGGCGGAGGCGGGGCTGTTCGGTCACCTCAGCAGCCTAGCCACGTCGGCGCGGCCGCGAGCCCGGTGCGACGCGCCGGCGTAAGACGCGCCCACGTCGCAGGTCCAGACCCGTTCTCCTTCTCCCCTCGCTCGCATGGTCAGCGCCGTGATGCGATGGTGGGCCGACATCACCCGGCCTAGCGAAGCTCTTCCCCCTCGTACTATTCTGTCGACATTCAGAGAGAAATATTGTGCGCTTTCGGGTGTTTAGCGCGATATTGCCGCTCTAGTGTCGACAATAATTGAGGAGATAATGTGACTGACCGTCTTCAGGGCAAAGTGGCCCTGGTCACCGGCATCGGCTCGGGCATCGGGCAGGGCATCGCGCTGAGATTCGCCGCCGAAGGCGCGACCGTGTTGGGCACCGACATCAGCGCCCCGCGCGCGGAGGCCACCGTCGCCCTCGCTGCCGAGGCCGGCACCCCGATCTCCTCCGTGCACCCGATCGACCTCACCCGGCCCGACGACGTCGGCCGCTATGTCGAGGTCGCCCGAGAGCGATACGGCAGGGCCGACGTGCTGGTCAACGCCGGCGCGATCGAGCCGCACATGGGCCGGGTGGACACGATGGACTTCGACACCCAGTGGCGTCCCACCATCGCCGGCGAGGTCGACCTGGTGTTCCTGGCCAGCCAGGCGGCCTGGCCCCTCCTGCAGGCATCCGGCAGCGCTTCCGTGATCAACTTCGCCTCCGTCAACTCCTTCCGAGGCAGCCGGGCGATGGGGATGGTGGCGCACTGCGCCGGCAAGGGCGCCGTGCTGTCGATGACCAAGCAGCTGGCGGTGGAGGGCGGCCCCGACGGCATCAGGGCCAACACCATCGCCCCCGGCATGGTGCAGACCGGCGCGACGGCCGCCGCCGGCGCGTCGACCGGCGCCACCGGGGCAGCCATCGCGGCCCGCACGCTCGTCGGCCGTCTCGGCGTGCCCGACGACATCGCGTGGTGCGCCGTGTACCTCGCCTCCGACGAGGCGCGATGGGTGACCGGGGCGAACTTCACCATCGACGGCGGGGTGACGGCCGCGTGAGCGCCTTCACCGGTCAGCCCCTGAATTATCAATGTCGACACTAATTGTGTCAACATGCCCTGTTGAGCTAATTTTGCGGGTTCGAATTCGTTCAGAGCGACCCCTTGTGGCCCAAACTGTCGACAGAGTATGGTGACACTGCCTCCGGGCACGAACTGCCAAAGGCGGCACGCCGTTCCCCCCGGACGACGCCGAACACCTCCGGTCTCGTCCACACCGCGGCTTTTCAGGTCCCCGTCGTCGCTGACCGCCGTCGACCGACATCGGTCAGGACAATCCCCCCGTCAAATGGCCTCGCGTGCATCGCGCGGTCCGTCCGCTCAGCCGAAAGGGAAGATCCCATGGTCGTCGAGACCACGCACCCCACCCCTCACGCCAGCCCCATCTCTCGCCGCTCTCTCCTCCTGGGCGTCGCCGCCTTCGCCGTCCTACCGGTCGTGGGCGGCGTCGCGTTCACCGACCCCGCCTACGCGGGCACCGGCAACCACGGGAACACCGGCGGCAACGGCGGCACCGGCGGCAACCCCGGGAACAACGGCAACACGCTCACGGTCTCAGCCGGCGAGACCGTGACCATCGAGACCACGACCACTCTCAACGAGCTCACCATCGCGGAGGGCGGGGCGATCATCGGGCCGGACGGGACGAGTCTCTCCGTCACGGTCAACGGCGTGGAGACCGGCTCCAAGCTGCCGAGCCTCTACGACGACAACGGCATCGTCACCTACATCGCGGCCGGTACCTATCGCGGCCAGGTGGTGATCGACGTCGCCGAGGCCAACATCATCAGCTACGGCGATCTGGAGTGGCCTATCCGGCAGGCGCTGTACGTGGATGCCGACGGCATCGACCAGGAGAAGTCGGTCTCCTCGGCGATCAGCGGCGGCAACGTGGACGCGAACGCCGCACGCAACGTGACCATCCGCTCCACCGGGGAGGCGTTCAACGGCATCTGGGTGGACGGCGGCGCCACCTACTCGATCCAGGCTCCCCGGATCGAGTTGCAGGGAAACGGCCGGAACGACTTCATCGGGTACGGCGCGGCGATCACCGGCACCGGGGCCTCGTACCTGACCGTCGACGCGGCGACGGTCGAGAACAGGGGCGTCGTGAGGACCGCGGTCATCGCCGACGGCGGCTCGACGGTGGTGGTCAAGAACTCCGTGCTCACGGTGCACGACGGCACGCCGCCCGCGGAGTACGAGAACACCGGCGACACCAACTTCATGATGACCTGCCCCTGGCTGCTGGGCATGTACGGCACGGTGCGCGCGACGAACCTGCTCGGCACCGGGACGAAGGCGGCGTACGTGAACTCACAGGTCACGACCGAGACCTGGGGGGCACTGTCGGTCGACGGCGGCAGCGACTGCACGCTGGTCGCGCTCAACACCACCGCCACCAACACCGGCGACGACGGCTACGGCACATACGGGATCGGCAACGTCACCGAGCATCTGCTCGGGGTCACGTTCGACGTCGCCACGTACGCCACGATCCTGTGGGCCCCCAACAGCGTCCACTACGGCGACAGCGCCCGGGACGCGGTCGCCGCGTTGAACGACTCGCTGGGCCTCGGCCTGAGCGGGAACGAGCTGCAGGCGCTCACGCCCCGCTCCTCGGTGATCACGTCCCGGAAGTTCGGCTTCATGTGGCAGTCCACCGGTGAGCTGCTGCTGGACGGCGGCACGCAGGTGACCACGGCCCTGTCGACCTTCGTCTCCAAGGCGTCCGCGTCCACCGTGGTCGTCAACGGCCGCAACGTGTCGCTGAAGCCGGGCAACGGCATCGTCTACCAGCTGATGGACAACGACAACCCTGGCGGTGTGGACGCCGTCGACAAGCCGTGGAGCCGCGAGTACACGGCCTCTTACGTCGAGCCGACGGATTCGATCACGAAGTCCACCAGCTTCGACCCGACGACCGCGTCGTCGGCCGACGCGACCGGGACGTTCACCGGTGCCACGCTGAACGGCAACTTCTACAACGGCGTGCGCGGCGGCGGCTACAAGGATCTGCAGGGCCAGAACCTGGTGCTCAGCTTCACCGACACCACCGTGACCGGCGTGCTGTCGGCGACGACCACCACGCATCGGGAGAGCCCGATCAACTTCGACAACTACCGACAGCTCGGAGTGATCGACAACACCGTGTCCCCGGTGGTGAACAACGGCGTCATCGTCACGCTGGACGGCCGGAGCCAATGGCGGGTCACGGGCACCTCGTACCTCAGCAAGCTCGTCGTGGGCGCCGACGCCAGGGTGGTCGGCGCGCGGAGGGTGACCGTGGACGGCACGGACACCACCATCACGCCCGGCTCCACCTACACCGGCGCCATCACGATCACCGTATGAGAGCGGCTCTCGGCTGCCCCGGTCCTGCCCGCCGCGTCGTCGGCAGACAGGACCGGGCAGCCGTCACACGCGAGCGATCCGCAGGAAGTCCTCGACCGCGAGCTGCTCCCCGCGCGCCGTCGGGTCCACGCCAGCGCGCCGGAGCACCTCGGAGGCCGCGGCGGCGGATCCGCCGAGCAGGCCCGACAGCGATTGCCGCAGCATCTTCCGCCGCTGTCCGAAAGCCGCGTCGACCAGCGCGAACACGCCGCGGCGCTCGGGCTCCGTGCCGCGCGGCTCGGCGTCGCGCTGGAACGCGACGAGCACGCTGTCCACGCCCGGGACGGGCCAGAAGACCTGCCGCGACACGGTGCCCGCCAGCGTCCACCGGCCATACCAGGCGGCTTTCACGCTCGGCACCCCGTAGGTCTTCGACCCGGGTGCGGCCGCCAAGCGCTCCCCCACCTCCGCCTGCACCATGACGACACCGCGGGTGAGGTGGGCGAAGCTCTCGAGGAAGTGCAGCAGCACCGGCACCGACACGTTGTAGGGCAGGTTCGCGATGAGCACGGCCGGGTCGCCGGGCAGGGTCGTGACGGCGAGCGCGTCGGCGTCCACCACCGTCAGCGAGCCGGCCGACACGCCGTGGGCCGCGGCGGTCTGCGGCAGCCGCGCCGCCAGCCGGTGGTCGATCTCCACCGCCACCACGCTCGCGCCGGCCTGCAGGATCGCCAGGGTCAGCGAGCCCAGACCCGGTCCGATCTCCACGACGTGGTCCCCCGCCCCAACCCGTCCGAGATGCACGATCTTGCGCACCGTGTTCGCGTCGACCACGAAGTTCTGTCCGAGCTTCTTGGTCGGGACGACGTCGAGATCGGCGGCCAGCGCGCGGATCTCGGCCGCGCCGAGCAGTTGCACGGTCATGCCTGTCACTGTATCCGCGGCACGTCAATCCTTCGGACCGGGGCCACGTGAGGACTAGTGTGACGACCGTGACCAGCAACGATGCTCCTGTGACCGCCGCATTCGGGATGGGGACGGCCTACGGCCGACGAGCGATCGGCCTGTCGATCGCCGCCGCGGTCGGCGGCTTCCTCTTCGGTTTCGACTCCTCGGTGATCAACGGCGCCGTCGACTCGATCGCCGAGACGTACGAGACGAGCTCGGTGCTCACCGGCTTCGTCGTGGCGGTCGCGCTGCTCGGCTGCGCCGCCGGCGCGATGGCGGCCGGCGCGCTGTCGGATCACTGGGGACGCCGACGGGTCATGATGCTCGGCGCCGCCATGTTCTTCGTGTCGTCCATCGGCACCGCGCTGGTGCCGGCCGGGAGCGTCGGGGTGGGCGTGGGCATCCTGATCTTCTGGCGCATCGTCAGCGGTCTCGGCATCGGCATCGCCTCGGTCGTGGCGCCCGCCTACATCGCCGAGATCGCGCCCCGGCAGATCCGCGGCAGCCTCGCCTCGCTGCAGCAGCTCGCGATCACGCTCGGCATCTTCGCCGCGCTGCTGTCGGACGCGCTGCTGGCCACCAGCGCCGGCGGCGCCAGCGAGACGCTGTGGTGGGGGCTGGAGGCCTGGCGCTGGATGTTCCTGGTCGGCGTGATCCCCTCCGCCGTGTACGGCATCCTGGCCTTCACCGTGCCGGAGTCGCCCCGCTATCTGCTCGCGAAGGGCCGCACCGAGCAGGCGCGGGAGATCTTCGCGCGCCTCGTGCCGGCCGAGGACCTCGATCGCACGGTCAATGACCTGCAGCGGATCATGGACGAGGACCGCAGGAACGCGGGCGCCTCCCTGCGCGGCAAGGCCCTGGGGCTGCAGCCGATCGTGTGGGTCGGGATCATCCTGTCGGTGTTCCAGCAGTTCGTGGGCATCAACGTGATCTTCTACTACTCCACGACGCTGTGGAAGGCGGTCGGGTTCGACGAGAGCGACTCGTTGCTGATCAGCGTCATCACGAGCGTCACCAACGTCGTGATGACCCTCGTCGCGATCTGGCTGGTCGATCGGGTCGGCCGCAAGCCGATCCTGCTGACCGGCTCGGCGCTGATGACGCTCTCGCTCGGGACCATGGCCCTGTCGTTCGCGTTCGCGCAGACGGTCGACGGCGAGGTGACGCTGCCGGGCGCCTGGCGGCCGGTCGCGCTGATCGCGGCGAACCTGTTCGTGGTGGGGTTCGCGGCGTCGTGGGGCCCGCTGGTCTGGGTGCTGCTGGGCGAGATCTTCCCGAGCCGCATCCGCGGCAAGGCGCTCGGCGTCGCCGCCGGTGCGCAGTGGGTCGCGAACTTCCTGATCACCGTGACGTTCCCGGCCATGTCCAGCTGGTCGCTGCCGCTGACCTACGGCATGTATGCGCTGTTCGCCCTGCTGTCGCTGCTGTACGTGGCCTGGCGCATCCCGGAGACGAAGGGCAGCGAGCTCGAGGAGACCGAGGCGCTGTTCGACCGCCGCAAAGCCACGGCATAGACGGCGAGACCGCATCTGCGCGCCGAGACCGTGGGGTCACACCTCGGTCTCGGCGCGCGGATGCGGTCTCGCGGTAGGGGGACGCGCTCAGGCCTCGGCGTCGTCCTCGCGGGGCTTCACGTACGGGTCGGCGTCGCCGGCGTAGACGGCGGACGCCGCGAACCCGGTGATCTGCTCGTCGCGCTCGCGCGCCTCCCGCAGCAGGTCCTCGATGTGGCCCGCGTTCTCCGGCACGCCGTCGGGGATGAACTCCAGCGTCGGGGTCAGCCGCACTCCGAGCCCGCGCCCGACCTCGCTGCGCAGCATCCCGGTCGCCGCCCGCAACGCCTCGGCGGAGTCGTTGCGCTCCTGTTCGCTGCCGAGCACGGTGTAGAACACGGAGGCGTGCTGCAGGTCGCCGGTCACGCGCACGTCGGTGATGGTCACGAACCCGAGCCGCGGGTCGCGCAGGCCCTTCTCGAGCCGCTCGGCGATCAGGACCTTGATGCGGTCCGCCAGGCGTGCCTGTCGTTCGCTGCTCATGTTTCTCTCCTCCTGACGGAACGAGGTCCGGGACGCCTCCGACCGAGGCATCCCGGACCTGACGGGGTCAGCCGCGCGGCTTCTCCACCATCTCGGTGGTCTCGATCTCATCGCCCACGCGGATGTCGTTGTACTTGCCCAGGCCGATACCGCACTCGAAGTCGGTCTTGACCTCGGTGACGTCGTCCTTGAACCGCCGCAGCGACTCGATCGCCAGACCGTCGGCGATGACGACGCCCTCGCGGATGACACGTGCCTTCGCGTTGCGCGTGATGGTGCCGCTGCGCACGATGACACCGGCGATGTTGCCGAACTTCGAGGAGCGGAACACCTCGCGGATCTCGGCCACACCCGACTGCACCTCTTCGAACTCCGGCTTGAGCATGCCCGTCAGGGACTGCTCGACGTCGTCGATCGCGTTGTAGATGACCGAGTAGAACCGGATGTCGACACCCTCGCGGGCGGCGCGCTCGCGCGCCTTGGCGTCGGGGCGCACGTTGAAGCCGATCACGATCGCGTTGTCGATCGAGGCGAGGTTCACGTCGGACTCGTTGACCGCGCCCACGCCGCGGTGGATGATGCGCAGCTGCACCGAGTCGTCGACCTCGATCTTCAGCAGCGACTCCTCCAGCGCCTCGACGGCACCGGACACGTCGCCCTTGATGATGAGGTTGAGCGACTCGACCTTGCCCTCCTCCAGCGCACGCGTGAAGTCCTCGAGCGAGATCCGCTTGCGGGCCTTGGCCAGCTGGGCGTTGCGCTCGGCGGCCTCGCGCTTCTCCGCGATCTGGCGCGCGGTGCGGTCCTCCTCGGTGACGATGAAGGTGTCACCGGCGCGGGGCACCGAGTTCAGGCCCTGCACCTGCACCGGACGCGACGGGTAGGCCTCCTCGACCGTCTCGCCGTTCTCGTCGATCATGGCGCGGACGCGGCCATACGCCGTGCCCGCAACGATCGCGTCGCCGACGCGCAGCGTGCCGGACTGGATCAGCACGGTCGCCACCGAGCCGCGGCCCTTGTCGAGCTTCGCCTCGATCGCGACACCACGCGCCGCCTTGTTCGGGTTGGCCGTGAGGTCCAGGCCCGCGTCGGCGGTGAGGAGCACGGCATCCAGCAGAGCCTGGATGTTGAGGTTCTCACGCGCCGAGACGTCGACGAACATGACGTCCCCGCCGTATTCCTCTGCGACCAGACCGTACTCGGTGAGCTGCTGGCGCACCTTGGCCGGGTTGGCGTCGGGCTTGTCGATCTTGTTGACCGCCACGACGATCGGCACGTTCGCCGACTGCGCGTGGTTCAGGGCCTCGACCGTCTGCGGCATGATGCCGTCGTCGGCGGCGACCACGAGGATCGCGATGTCGGTGACCTGCGCACCGCGGGCACGCATGGCGGTGAACGCCTCGTGACCGGGCGTGTCGATGAAGGTGATCGCTCGCTCGATGCCCTCGTGCTCGGTCCACACCTGGTACGCGCCGATGTGCTGGGTGATGCCGCCGGCTTCGCCCGCGACCACGTTGGTCTGGCGGATGGCGTCCAGCAGTCGCGTCTTTCCGTGGTCGACGTGACCCATGACGGTCACGACCGGGGGACGGATCTCGAGGTCGTCCTCGCTCTCGTTCTCGAGCTCGGCCTCGAGGTCGAGGCCGAAGCCCTCGAGGAGCTCCTTGTCCTCGTCCTCGGGAGAGACCATCTGGATCTTGTAGCCGAGCTCGGCGCCGAGCACCTCGAACGTCGCCTCGTCCAGGGACTCGGTGGCCGTGGCCATCTCGCCGAGGTTGAACAGGATCGTCACGAGGGTTCCGGGCTGCACGGTGTAGCCGCGCAGGACCTCGATCTTGTCGGCCAGGTCGGCGATCGACGCGCCGCGACGCAGCCGGATGATCTCGCCGTTGCCCTTGGAGACGTTGACGCCGCCGACGACCGGCGCGTCCCGCATCTCGAACTCCTGCCGCTTCGCCCTGCGCGACTTGCGCTGCTTCGGCTTGCCGCCGCCCTTGCCGAACGCGCCGGCGGTGCCGCCGGCAGGTCCGCGACCGCGGCCGGGGGCCGGCGGGCGGGG
>NZ_JASGEL010000004.1:0-31641 GCF_047606385.1 Microbacterium sp. | reverse complement strand
GGTCGTCGACGGCCGCCGCGGCGAACGGCGCCGGGGCCAGCGGGACCGGACGCCGTGGCGCCGCCGGTGCGGGCACCTCCCCGGCGTCGAGCCGCGCGACGTCATACGGGATCGCGAGGACCACCGGCGTGCGGTACTGCAGCGCGTGCTCGATCGCGATCACCGTCGTGGCCGCGGCATCCATCCGCCCTGTCGTGTACGTGCGGGTGCCCACGGCCGAGGCCAGCGCGATCTGGTCGACGTCCCACGGGCGCGGGCCGGACGTGGGCTCGGAGCCTGCGACGAGCACGAGCGGCACGCGTGCCTGCGCCGCCTCCGCCAGGGCGGTCAGCGTGTTCGTGAAGCCGGCGCCGTACGTCGCGGTCGCCGCGGCCAGGCCGCCGCCGGCGCGGTGATAGGCGTCGGCGGCGACGACGGCGCCCGCCTCGTGCCGCATCGCGGTGTAGGTGACGCCGGCGGTGCGCTGGAGCGCGTCCAGCAGGTACGCGTTGCCGTTGCCCATCACGCCGAACACGTGTGAGACGTGACGGGCGAGGGTGCGGGCGACGTGGGCGGAGACGGTGGGCATGGCGGAACGCCTTTCGAGACGGAACGGATGTCGAGGCCGTATGTGTCTCGCGCGCCCGCCGGGGCGGCTGCGTGCCCATTTTTCGAGCACCGGCGGGCGGGCACCCGCCGGACGTGTCGAGTATAGGACGACGTGTCAGTCGATCTCCTCGATCCCGCGCACGCGGATTTCCTCCAGGTCGAGGCCGGCCTGCACCCGCCGCACGACGAGGTCGTCGACCGTGCCCTCCCGCCGCAGCCGCAGCAGCACCTCGCGCTTGCGGTCCAGCAGGGCGAGCTTCAGACGCGTCGCCTCCTCGTGCCGGATCAGCGGCGAGCGCTGCGTGAGGTCGATGCCGTCGCTGATCGCGAGCATCTCCAGCGAGGTGCCGTCCGGCTGCACACCACCGCCCGCGGACGCCGCCGTCGCCGGGTCGACGCCGGCATCCGGACCCGAGAGCATGGTCTCCAGGGACGCGATCTCGTCGTCGATGGCGGCGTGCTCACGCGCCACGGCGCGCGCGTTGGCGAGCTCGAGCTGCAGGTAGCCCTCCGCGCGGGCCCGGTCGCGCACCTCGTCGCCCACGCCGTGCTCGGCCGCGAGGTCGTCGATCGCCGCCAGCGCGGCGCCGGTGATCGCGCGCTGCGCGAGCTCGTACTCGTCGACCTCGGCGTCGTCGACGGGCAGCTTCGCCCACCGCACCACCGCCGGCAGGAGCGGACCCTGCACCAGCAGGCTCAGCACGATGACCCCCGCCGTGACGAACACGATCGAGTCGCGCCCCGCCAGCGCCGCGCCCGCATCCGTGGTCAGCGGCACCGACAGCGCGATCGCGAGCGACACCGCGCCGCGGAAGCCGGCGACCGTGCTCACGATGCGGCCACGGTGCCGGCTGGCGGCGCTCGAGCCCGGCGGCGTCTGCGACGACAGCCGCACGAACGGCGCGAACAGCAGCTGGAACAGGTAGCGCACCACGAACAGCGCCGCCCACACCGCGACGGTCACCAGCAGCAGCCACCCCACCTGCGCCAGCGGGATGTCGTGCAGCACGTACTGCACCTCGAGCCCGATCAGCACGAACAGGGCGCCGTTGAGCACGAACGCGCCGAACGTCCAGATCGAGTCGGCCTGTCGTCGCGACTGGGCCGTCGTGATCCGCGGCGCGATCCAGGCGACGATGAGCCCGGCGATGACGACGGCGAGCACGCCGGACGCCGACACCAGCTCCGCCAGCAGGAACGCCGTGAACGGCACCAGCGCCATCGTGAGGTTCAGGGCGACGGTCGTCCGCATCCGGCGCATCACCAGATACGCGGCCGCCGCGGCGGCGATCCCCGCGACCGCCCCGCCCAGGTACGAGATCAGCACGGTGGCGGTGATCGACAGCGGGGTCACCTGCCCGCCGACGGCGAGCGACACGGCGATCGCGTACACGACCAGCGCGGTGCCGTCGTTGGTGAGGCTCTCCGCCTTCAGCTTCATGAACGTGCGCTGCGGCAGCAGGCGGCCGAGCGCCGCGACGGCCGTGGCGTCCGGGGGAGCGACCGCGGCGCCGAGGATCAGCGCCGCCTCCCACGGCACGCCCATCGCCGCGGCGATCCCGGCCACCGCGAACGCGGAGGCGACCACGAGCAGCGTGCTCATCGGCACGATGTACCAGAGCGAGCGGCGGATGCTGCGCACCGAGGTCGTCCAGCTCTCCCGGAACAGCATGATCGGCAGGAACAGCAGCAGCACCGTCTCCGGCGGCAGCTGCACCTCGCGCAGCGCCGGGACGAAGCCGAGCGCGAGCCCGATGATCAGCAGCACGAGCGGCGTCGCGACCCGCAGTCGCGGCGCGAGCAGCGTGCCGGTCAGCACCGCGACGCCGAGCAGGACGGTGAGCTCGAGACCTTCCATGGCATCCCCCTTCGCGCCCATTGTGCGCTCTGGGCACAGCGCGATGACAGGGCCCGGCATTCCCCGGATCCGACGCGGACGCCAGACGCGGCGCCGCTTGTCCACGGCGGCGGTCGGCGGCGGGGGCGATCGCCGTGCGGGAGCGCGACAGCAGCGGAGGCGGTCGGCAGAATAGACGCGATCCCGTCGGGATCGTATACGATCTGTTCGACAGTGACGCCGCGGCCGAGCACGGCCGGCGTCCGAGACGACGAGGGAGTCCGCATGAATGAGAACCGCGAGACCGCGCTGCTGGCCCAGGTGCCCGACGGCCTGCTGATCGCCGGCGCCTGGCGGCCGGCGGAGGGCGGTCGGACGCTGGACGTGGCGGACCCGGCGACCGGCCGCGTGGTCAGGACCATCGCGAGCGCGTCGGTGGCCGACGGCGAGGCGGCGATGGATGCGGCGGCGGACGCGTTCCCGGGATGGGCGGCGACGCCGGTGCGGGAGCGCGCGGAGCTGCTGCGTCGCGCGTTCGACCTGCTGCAGGAGCGGCGGGAGGACTTCGCGCTGCTGATGACCCTGGAGATGGGCAAGCCGCTGGCGGAGGCGCGGGGCGAGGTCGCGTACGGTGGCGAGTTCCTGCGCTGGTTCAGCGAGGAGGCCGCGCACGTGCAGGGCCGGTATGGGGCGAACCCGGAGGGCACCGGCCGGATGATCGTGACCCAGCATCCGGTGGGCCCGTGCTTCCTGATCACGCCGTGGAACTTCCCGCTGGCCATGGCGACCCGCAAGATCGCCCCGGCGCTGGCGGCCGGCTGCACGGTCGTGATCAAGCCGGCGGCGCTGACCCCGCTGACGACGCTGTTCTTCGCGAAGCTGCTGCAGGATGCGGGGGTTCCCGACGGCGTCGTGAACGTGGTGACCACCGCGACCAGCGGTCCGGTGTCGGAGGCGATCATCCGCGACCCGCGGCTGCGCAAGCTCTCGTTCACCGGGTCGACCCCGGTGGGGCAGCAGCTGCTGCAGCAGGCGGCGGGCGGGGTGCTGCGCACCTCGATGGAGCTGGGCGGCAACGCCCCGTTCGTGGTGTTCGAGGACGCCGACCTGGAACGGGCGGTGGAGGGGGCGGTCGCGGCGAAGTTCCGCAACATCGGCCAGGCCTGCACGGCCGCGAACCGGTTCATCGTGCACCGCTCGGTCGCGGACGAGTTCGCGACGCGGGTCACCGAGCGCGTGAACGGCTTCACCGTCGGGCGCGGCACCGAGGACGGGGTGGTGATCGGTCCGCTCATCGACGACCGCGCGGTCGCGAAGGCCGGGCAGCTGGTGGCGGATGCGGTCTCCCGCGGCGCGACGCTGCGCACCGGCGGGAACGCGATCGAGGGCGAGGGGACCTTCTACGCGCCCACCGTGATCAGCGACGTGCCCGCCGGCGCCGACATCCTGCGCGAGGAGATCTTCGGCCCGGTGCTGGCGATCGTCCCGTTCGACACCGAGGAGGAGGCGGTCCGTCTCGCGAACAGCACCGAGTACGGGCTGGTGTCGTACGTGTACACGGAGAACCTCGCCCGCGGGCAGCGGATGATCGAGCGGCTCGAGACCGGGATGATGGGCCTGAACGTCGGCGTGGTCTCCAACGCCGCCGCCCCCTTCGGCGGCTGGAAGCTCTCCGGCCTCGGCCGCGAAGGCGGCGCCGAGGGCATCCACGAGTACCTGCAGACCAAGTACACCCTCACGCCGGACCCCTTCGCCTGAGCCGCGCGGTCGCGTCAGCGCGTGCCGGGCAGCACCACGGGATCGCCGGTGTCCGGGTCGCGGATCACGCGTGCCCGCAGGCCGAAAAGCTGCAACAGGAGGGCCTCGTCGACGACGTCGGCGGGAGCGCCCTGCGCGATGATCGCGCCCTCGCGCATCGCCACCAGGTGGGAGCCGTAGCGAGCGGCCTGGTTGATGTCGTGCAGCACGGCGACGATCGTGCGACCCTCCTCACGCAGACGTGCGACCAGCTCGAGCACTTCCACCTGATGTCCGATGTCGAGGAAGGTCGTGGGCTCGTCCAGCAGCAGGATCGGCGTCTGCTGCGCGAGCACCATCGCGATCCAGACCCGCTGGCGTTGCCCGCCGGAGAGCTCGTCGACGTGGCGATCCGCGAGGTCGACGACCCCGGTCGCGACCATCGCCTCGTCGACCGCGCACTGATCGGCCTGCGACCAGCTCGACAGCACGCTCTGATGCGGATAGCGGCCGCGGCCGACCAGGTCGGCCACGGTGATGCCGTCGGGCGCGAGCGGGCTCTGCGGCAGAAGCCCGAGGCTGCGGGCCACATGCTTCGTGGGCAGACGCCGGATGTCGCGGCCGTCCAGCAGCACGGACCCGGATGCCGGCGGCAACAGGCGGGCGATCGCCCGCAGCAGCGTCGACTTGCCGCAGGCGTTGGGACCCACCACGACCGTGAAGCCCCCGTCCGGGATCTCGACGCTCAGCCCGGTCAGCACTCCGCGCTCGCCGTAGCCGGCCGCGAGGTCGCGGGTCGCGAGCCGGCTCATCGTCCTGCCCCGCGTGCGAAGCGGCGGCTCTCCCGCGCCAGCAGGATCACCAGATACAGGCCGCCGACGCAGACGGTGACCGCTCCGGTCGGCAGCGCGATGCCGGGGATCGCGTGCTGCGCGACCATGTCGGCGGCCAGCAGGATCACACCCCCCACCAGCGCTGCCCCGGCCAGGTCGGTCGAGGAGCCGTGTCCGGTCAGCCGTCTGGCGATCTGGGGTGCGGCCAGCGCTACGAACGAGATCGGTCCGGCCGCGGCGGTCGCCACGGCGACCGCCGTCACGGCGAACAGGACGAGCAGGGCCTTCGTGCGCTCGACGGGGATACCGAGCATCGCCGCCGTGTCGTCGCCCAGCTCGAGTCGCCGCATCCGTCGCTGCGCCGCCGGCGCGCACAGCGCCAGCACCGCGAGCGCCGGCGTCGCAGTCGCCAGCGTCTGCCAGTCCACGAGGCTGAGGCTCCCGGCGCCCCATACCGCCGCTGCCAGCGCCAGGTCGACATCCGCCTTGACCGCGAACCACGAGTTCAGGGCCGAGAGGAAGGCCCCCACCCCGATGCCGATGACGATCAGACGGAACCCCTGCATGCCGCGGCGCAGCGCGAGCAGGTACACGACGAGGGCGGTCAGGACGCCGCCGGCCAGCGCCCCGCCGGCCCGTGCTGTGTAGCCGTTCGCACCGAGCAGCAGCACCGCCACCACACCGGTGTAGGACCCTGCACTGAACCCGATGACGTCCGGGCTTCCCAGCGGGTTGCGCGTGAGCGACTGGAACACGGCGCCGCTCACCGCCAGCGCCGCACCGAACAGCAGAGCGGCGAACACCCGCGGCGCGCGCCATTCCACGACGACCCTCGTCACGGCCGAGTCCGCGCGGCCCGCGAAGGCGGCGGCGATGTCGCCCGGTCCCACGGCATAGGTCCCGAGCGTCATGGCCCACAGGGCCAGCCCCGCGCAGAGCACGAGCAGCGCGGCCGACACCGACAGCACCCGGACCGAGGTGCGCACGCTGAACGGCCCGACGCGCAGGACGAGCGGCGTGCTCACAGCGCACGCGCCCGTCGTCCGCGCACCAGCATCACGAGCACCGGCGCCCCGATCAACGGCATCACGACGCCCACCTGCAGCTCCGCCGGGATCACGATGAGGCGACCCACGATGTCGGCGGCCAGCAGCAGTGCGGGGGAGAGCACGGCCGAGTACGCGAGGATCCACGGCCAGTCCGGGCCGGTGAGCCACCGCACGGCGTGGGGCATCATGAGTCCCACGAAGACGAGCGGCCCCGCCGCCGCCGTCGCGGCGCCGCACAGCAGCGTGACCGCGATCATGACGCCGGCGCGGGTGAGCCCGAGACGGATGCCGACCGCCCGTGCCGTGTCATCGCCCAGGGCGATCGCGTTGAGCGGCCGGGCGCACAGCGCTGCCACGACCAGTCCCATCGCGATCGCCGGGGCGATGGCGGCGACCGTACCCTCGGGGCGATCGGCGATCGTGCCCGCGCCCCAGAACCGCATGCGGTCGAAGGTCTGCGGGTCGATCAGCGCGAGCGTCCGCGACAGCCCGGTCAGAACCGCGCCGAGTGCGACGCCGACGAGGGTCAGACGCAGCGGCGAGTTCGTGCCGCGCGCGCCGCCCGCGGTCGCGTAGACGAGCACGGCGGCCGCGACGGCGCCCGCGAAGGCGAGCGGCAGGTACTGGTCGATGCGCGTGGCCCCGAGCAGCGTGACGCCGAGCGCGATGGCGAAGCCGGCGCCCGCGTTGACGCCGAGGATGCCGGGCTCGGCCAGCGGGTTGCGGGTCAGGGCCTGCATCAGGCCACCCGCGACGCCGAGGGCCGTGCCGACGAGAAGTCCCAGCATCGTGCGGTTCACGCGGGCGACGGTCACCGTCATATGCGTCGCCGAGCCGTCGGGGTCGGTGAAGGCTCGCAGCACGACGTCCAGCGGCAGCAGCGCCGAGCCGATCGCGACGCTGGCCAGCAGCGCCACGGTGAGCGCGACGAGCGAGACGACGAGGCCCGCGACCAGCCGCGCGGAGCGCGGGCGCAGCGGCGCACGGCGCGCCTCGGCGACCGTCGTCGACGTCATGCCGGTCCTCTCCTCGCTCCCGCACGGACGTGCTCCGCCCGTTGACGCAGACACGCTAACAGCGCTTCGCCCGGCCGGAAGCCGCCGGCCGGCTCATGCCGCGGCCAGCGCACCCCGGGGATCCAGCGCGATCGCCGCCGTCGGCAGGCCCGTCTCGCGGCTCAGCGCACGCAGCAGCCCGGCGCGGGTCGTGAACCCGGACAGGCGCGCGGCGGCGGTCACGTCACCGCCGCCGAGCAGGTGGGACGCGGCGGCGTTGAGGCGCGCGCGGCTGCGCCATCGGGCGAAGGAGTAACCGGTCTCGGCCGCGAAGATCCGCTGCACCTGCCGGGTGCTCAGGTGGTGGCGGCGGGCGAGGGCATCCAGCGGCAGCGGCGAGCGGACCGCCTCGCGCGCGAGCTGGCGCGCGGTGGGATGCAACGGCAGCACCACGGGGAAGCACTGCCGCGACAGGTTCCGCAGCACGGTGCCGAGCGCGTCCCGGAACGGCTGCACCTGCTCCGCGGTCACCGGCGCCGCGACGAGCACCGTCGTCATGATCTCGACGATCGCCGGCACGACGCCGAGGGCCCGTACCGGGGTGGCCGGTTCGACGCCCTCGGCGAGCATCGGCCCGAGCACGGTGCCGCCGGTGCCGACCCGCACCGCGTGCGGCACTCGGGGACGCAGCCAGATCGACTCGCCCGGGCGCAGCCGGTGCTCCTGACCGTCCGCGCTCATCACGACCTCGCCGGAGACGGCGTAGACCAGGTGCGGGACCTCGTGCTCGTGGGTGTCGTGACCGAGGAAGCGGACCGAGTTCTCCTCGACGACGCAGCCGAGCGAGGTGAGCGTCATCCCGTCCCTCCGACCTGTCGCATCGGTCACGATCGATGTCGCATCCGTCACGGACGCGGCGGATGCTGAGAATAGCCTTACCTTACCTGCCGCTTGCCGTCCGGACCTGAGGAAGACATGACCCCCATCTCCCGCCTGCGCGGCCTCGCCGCGCTCCCCCTCGTCACGATCATCGCCCTGACCAGCTGCTCCGCGGGCGCCGATGCGTCGGCGTCCGCGTCGTCCACCCCGTTCACCCTCGCGGCGCACACGGTGACGACCGACCAGGGCGAGGTGGCTGTCCCGGCCGATCCGCAGACGATCGTCGTGCTGAACTACGCGCTCGCCGGCTACCTGTACGACATGGACGTGCCGGTCGCCGCGACCATCTCCGAGGACACCGCCGTCGCGGGCGCGTATTCCGACTTCTGGGCCGAGGATGCCGAGGCCGACGGCACGCAGTTCGTGTCCTGGAGCAACGACGGCTTCGACCTGGAGGCCATCCTCGCGCTGCAGCCCGATCTGATCATCGGCGGCGGGATCGGGTTCCCGCTGTACCTGGCCACGCAGGCCTACGCCGACCTCAGCGCCATCGCCCCGACCGTGCTGGTCAGCGGCACTCTCGACGACTGGCAGGAGCAGTACGACTTCCTCGCCAACGACGTGTTCGAGCGCGGTGAGGTGTACGACGAGGCGCTCGCCGCCTATGACGCCCGCGTGGCCGAGGTGAAGGAGAGCATCACCCCGCCGCCGACGCCGGCCGCGTTCCTCTCGCTGACGGCGGATCAGACGGCCTACGTGCTCATCGAGGACCGCGGGCTGCCACAGGTCTTCGCCTCGGTCGGCATCGAGCCCGCGGAGCTGTACGCGACGGGTCAGTACGAGCCGTACACCTCGGGCGGCGACTCCTTCGAGCTGTCGACCGAGCAGGTCGGGCAGGTGCTGACCCAGCCCACGCTGTTCGTGACCGGCTTCAACGGCGCGGACGTCGATGTCGCAACCCTCGAGCAGAACTCGGTGTGGGCCTCGCTCCCGGCCTTCCAGAGCGGCAACGCCTACGACCTGCCCTATTGGGTCTACCGCGGCGACTACGACGAGACCATGGCTCTGCTGGATCTCATCGAGGAGATGTTCGGCTGACCGATGGCGCACGAATACACCTCGCATCCGCTGGTCGTGCGCCGTGCCACGGTGCGCCGCGTCGAGGACGTCACCCCCCGGATGCGCCGGGTCGTGGTCGGCGTACTGCGGGATCCGGCGTCTGGTGAGCCGGAGTTCCGGGCACCCGGATTCGACGACCACGTCAAGCTGATCCTCGCCGCGGACGGCGACATCGCCGCCGCGCTGCCCCGGCAGGTCCCCGGCGGCATCGAATGGACGCCCGCCGAGAACCGGATCACCCGCGACTACACGCCGCGTCGCGTCGACCCCCGCACCGGCGAGATGGACCTCGACTTCGTGCTGCACGGCGACGGGCCCGCGGTGTCCTGGGCACGCAGCGCCCTCGAAGGAGACGAGTTGTTCTTCGTCGGGCCGAAGTCCTCGGTGCGGCTGCCCCCGGGGCTCGACTGGATGCTGCTGATCGCCGATGAGACCGGGCTGCCCGCCGTGGGGCGCTTCCTCGACGAGCGGCCGATCGAGGCCCCCGTGCATGTGCTGTGCATGATCGAGCACGAGTCGGCCCGGCAGCCGCTGGCGACCAGGGAGGGCGACACGCTGACCTGGCGCGTCGCCCGCGGCGGCGACGCGACCGCGCTCGAGGCCGCCGTGCGGCAGCTGCCGCTGCCGGCAGGGCACGGCTACGTCTGGGCGGTGGCGGAGAGTCGCGCGCTGCTGCCGGTGCGTCGCTATGTGCAGCGTGAGCTCGGCCTGCCCAAGGACCGCCTCGACATCACCGGCTACTGGCATCTCGCCGAGAACGACGAGACGGATGAGCCGGCGGCGACGCCGATAGCGGGTCCGGTCGCCTGGTTCGTCGTGCGCGCCGCGCTGCAGCTCGGCCTGATCGACGCGCTCGCGGCGGGGCCCCGTCCCCTCGCCGCGCTCGCCGAAGCCGCCGGCGCCGAGCCTCGAGCCGTCGCCGCCCTGCTTCCCGTGCTCGCCGTGCACGGCGTCGTCGTCGGCGAAGAGTCGGCGCTCTCGCTCGGTCCCGTCGGCGACGAGCTGCTCGACGGGCACGAGCGCGAGGAGTACCTGGGGGCGGAGGCGGAACTCACACTGTCGCTGGCCGGGCTCGCGACCTCGATGCGGGCGAGCACTCCGACGTGGCAAGCCGCGACCGGGGACACGCTCGCGTGGGCTGCGGCGTCCGATCCCGACGTGTACGGCATGCTCCTCGAGGAAGCCGCGGGACTGGGCTACGTGCTTCATCCGCTGCTGGCCGACGAGCTCGTGGTGGCGGCAGCCGCGCTCGTGGTCGCGGGGCCCGGCGTCCCGGCGCTGCTCGCAGGGCTCGAACAGGCTGGTCGCGATGGGCGACGCGTCTCGGTGCTGCCCGGTGCCGACCCCGTCGACCAGCTGCGCGCGGCGCTCGCCGACCCGTCCCGCATCCTCGTGTCGGAGACCCCGGCGGATCTGGCGGTGCTCGCGCTCGCGTTGAACCACCGCACCGATGCGGAGTCCGTCGCGCTGCTGCGCCGCGTCGCGGGGATGGCTCCGGCGGCGGTCGTCGTGGAGCGGGCGCGCGCCGACGGCCTCAGTCCGCGTGCCGCCGAGCGGCAGGTGACCGCCTATGCGATGACGGGTGCGCCGCTGCGGGACCCGGCGGCGGTGTCCGCGCTCGCGGCCGAGGCCGGCTGGCGTCATGCGCGGACGATCGAGCTCGGCTGGGGGATCGTGGCGACCGTGTTGCGACGGGCCTGAGCCGCGCGGCATCCGTTCGCCCGCGGACATGCACGCCGCGCTCGGCGACAAGCCCCGCCGCCCGGGCCCTGGCGAGAATGGGGAGGTCCCGGGCGGTGAGGGTCGCCGTCCGCGTTGAAGGAGACGCAGATGTCCGATTCCCTCCCGGCGGACGAGTCCGCGCTGATCGCTCGCGTGCAGGCGCCCGCGGGCGAAGGCCGCGCGATCCTGGACGCCGCCACCCGCGAGCACATCGCGCACGCGCCCGACCAGTCGGTCGCCGACCTCGACGACGCGATCGCACGCGCCAAGGCCGCGCAGCCCGGCTGGGACGCCCTCGGCCACGAGCGCCGCTCCGACCTGCTCCTGCGGGCCGCCGACGCCATCGACGCGAACGCGGAGACGCTCGCGCGGCTGCTCTCGCGCGAGCAGGGCAAGCCGCTGAACGGTCCCAATGCCCGGTTCGAGCTGGGCGGCTGCTCGGCCTGGCTGCGCGCGGCGGCGACGACGCCGCTGGAGCCGCAGGTCGTCGTCGACGACGGCGAGGCGTACGCCGAGCTGCACTACCGGGCGATCGGCGTGGTCGGGGCGATCGGACCGTGGAACTGGCCGCTCATGATCTCGATCTGGCAGATCGGCCCCGCGCTGCGGATGGGCAACACCGTCGTGGTCAAGCCCAGCGAGTACACGCCGCTGAGCGTGCTGGCGCTGCTCGCCGTGATGAACGAGGTGCTGCCGGCGGACGTGCTCATCGGCGTGTCCGGCGGTCGCGAGGTGGGGGCGCGGCTGGCCTCCCACCCCGACATCGGCAAGATCATGTTCACCGGCTCCACCGCCACCGGCCGGAAGATCATCGAGAGCTCGGCGGGAAACCTCGCCCGTCTGACCCTCGAGCTCGGGGGCAACGACGCGGGCATCGTGCTGCCCGGCGCCGACGCGTCGGCGATCGCGCCCGACCTGTTCTGGGGCGCGTTCATCAACACCGGGCAGACCTGCGCGGCCCTCAAGCGCCTGTACGTGCACGAGTCGGTCTACGAGGAGGTCGTCGCCGCCCTCGCGGAGGTGGCCGAGCGCATGCCCATGGGCGTCGGCCTCAGCGAGGAGAACGTGCTCGGCCCGCTGCAGAACCCCCAGCAGTTCGACATCGTCCACCGGCTGGTCGAGGACGCGAAGGCTCACGGCGGCCGCATCGTCACCGGCGGCAGCCCGGCGACCGAGCTCGGCGAGCTGTTCTACCCGGTGACGCTGGTCGCTGACGTCGCCGACGGCATGGCGGTCGTCGACGAGGAGCAGTTCGGGCCCGTGCTGCCCATCGTGAAGTACTCCGACGTGGAGGAGGCGATCGCCAGCGCCAACGGGCTCGAGGTGGGCCTGGGGGCGTCGGTGTGGGGCGACCGGGACGAGGCGCGCAAGGTCGCGGCCCGCATCCAGTCCGGCACCGTGTGGATCAACTCCCACGGCGGCATCGACCCCCGCATCCCGTTCGGCGGCGTGAAGGGCTCCGGCTACGGCCTCGAGTTCGGCGTCGAGGGGCTCAAGGCCGTCGCCGTGCCGCAGGTCATCAACGGGTGACCCCGGGGCCGGGTCACCCGGCGGCGAACACCCGCCGCCCGGCGAACCAGGTCTCGCGCACCCGGGCGTCGAGGATGCGCTCGGGTGCGCCGCCGACCGGGTCGCGGTCGAGCACGACGAAGTCAGCGGACTTGCCCGGCGCGAGGCTGCCGGTCTCGGCATCCAGCCCCATCGCCCGGGCGGCGTTGATCGTGAAGACCTCCAGCGCCTCCGCCGCGGTGATCGCCTGCTCCGGCCACAGCACGCCCGGGGCGCGCCCGAGCGGGTCGGCACGGGTGACGAGCCCCTGCATCCCCTCGAGCGGGTTCGGGGACTCGCTCACCGGCCAGTCCGAGCCGCCGGCCACGAGGCCCCCGGCGTCGATGATGGCGCGGTTGGGCTGCAGGTGCTCGGCGCGCTCCGACCCGAGCACCCCGGCCAGGGCCTCCGGGATCACCCCGGGGAACCAGATGAACGGCGAGATGTCGGCGGTCACCCGCAGCTCGGCCAGTCGCGGGATGTCCGCGGGGGCCAGGTACTGCCCGTGCGCGATCTGGAACGCCGTGTCGGCGAAGCCCTCGGCGCGCAGCCTCGCGACGACGTCCAGCAGCATGTGCGCCGACCCGTCGCCGGTGCAGTGCACCTTCGCGCCCAGGCCCCGCTCGGCCACGCGTCGCAGCCAGCCGTAGAGCTCGCCTTCGGTCATGGTCGTCTCGCCGTGGTAGTGCGCGCCGTGGGCGGCGTCCGGCAGGTAGGGCTGCAGGAACGAGGCGGTACGCGCCGGCGGCACCCCGTCGAGGAAGATCTTCACGAAGTCGGGACGGTGGTGCAGGGTGCGGAAATCCTCGCCCCGGTCGACGAGGGCAGCGCCCACCGGGTCGAAGCCGAAGATCTCGTCGTTGACCGTGAGGCTGGAGACGACCCACGCGTTCAGCTCGTCGTCGGCGTCCAGCGCGGCCAGCGCCCCCAGGATCTCGAGCGAGACGGCGGCGTCCTGGAACGCCGTCACCCCGAACCCGTTCAGCAGCTCCACCCCGCGTCGCGAGGCCGCGCGCTGCTGCGCCGACGTGAGGCCGCCCGCCGCCTCGTACGCCTGGGCGACGAGGATGCCGGCGGCCTCCAGGAGGACGCCGGTCGGCTCGCCATCGGCGGCGTCGAGCAGGGTCACGCCGTCGGCCGGGATGCTGCCGGCCGTGATGCCGGCCAGGCGCAGCGCCGTCGTGTTCGCCCAGCGATTGTGGTGGCTGTCGTCGGAGAGCATGACCGGCCGCCCGCCGGCCGCCTCGTCCAGGCGCGTCCGCGAGGCCGAGCTGTTCAGCTCGGCCATCAGGGTGCTCGCCCACGAGCCGCCGGTGATCCACGCGCCCTCGGGCAGGGTCGCGGCCCGCTCGCGCACGAGGCGGAGGATCTCGTCGAGCTCCGCCGCGGCGCTGAAGGACAGCTCGAACAGGTCGGTGACGCCGGCGACGGCGTGGTGGTTGTGCACGTCGACGAACCCGGGATACACCGCGGCGCCCGCCAGCTCGCGCACCTCGGTGCCGGGCCCGCGGTGGGCCAGCACCTCGGCTGCGGTGCCGACGGCGAGGATGCGGCCGTCCGCCACCGCGATCGCCTCGGCGAGCGGGCGCGTCCGGTCGGCGGTGCGCACGAGCGCGCCGGTGAGGATCAGCTCGGCCGGCATCCCTCAGCGCTCCAGGGCGCGCGCCGGGTCGAACTCCGCCGGGTGCACGGTGTTCGACAGGAGACGGCCGTGGGCGCCGAACGTGAAGTGCGTCTGGCCGGTGCCGGCCTCGTCGGTGCCGAACAGCACGCCGTACGAGCGCAGCGCCTTCAGGTCGCGGTGGTCGGCGATGGTCACCGAGCCGCACGGGATGACCTTCTCGCGCCACGCGAACACGTAGATGCCCGGCCGGATGCGCCACACCGAGTTCTCGTCCGTGTCGGCCAGGCCCTGCTCGGGACCGGCGAGGCACTGCCAGGTGTACCAGTGCGGCGACAGGTACAGGTGCTCGTAGGCGTGCTCGGCGGAGTAGACCCAGAGCACCCGCCGGCCGATGAGCTCGGTCGTGGGCGCCGGCGCCTCGCCGGACCCCTCGACGCCCTCGATGCGGGAGGGCACGAAGACGTGTTGCACCGCCGTCCTGCCCGCCGCCGCCGTGCCCAGCAGCGAGATCACGGCCAGCGCGTGGCCGCTGCGCAGATCCAGGATGAGGGTCACCGCCTCCTCGGGCAGGTGCTCGTGGTGGAACTGGGCGTAGTACAGGTCCTCGTCGACGCGGAACACCTCGCAGTCGTCCGTCTCGGCCGCCGCCTCGGTCGCGTCGCCCGTCCCGGGCCGGTAGTCCCACGCGACGGTCCCGGGGGAGAAGGTGTGCGAGATGCGGGTGCCGCGGTCGTCGACGACCGTGACGGTGCGCCCGTCGAGGTCGGCCGTGGTCTCGGCCTTGCTGGCGTCGAAGCCGGGCGCGAGGCCGTCCAGCGGCAGCCAGGTGGAGGTGTCGGACAGGTTGATCTCGCTCATGGGCAGGAGTCTCCTCGTGTCGATGGTGGGGTGGGAGGGCAGGTCAGACGTTGGGCTCGGGGATGTGCGGGGCCTGATGCCCGCTGCTGACGTGCACGTTGAACTTCTCCAGGTCGGTGGCCAGCGCGTCGTACACGGCGGGCCTCGCGCGCTTGAGGTAGACGCCGTAGACCACGCCGCCGACGACGGCGAGCGCGAGCAGCCAGGGCAGCAGCAGGATCACCGGATTGTCGCTGCCGGCCACGACGTCGAAGTTGGCGATGGCCAGCACGGCGATGGAGAGGAGCCCGAGGAACCCGAGCCCCGGCGCGACGAACGTGCTCCACCACCGCGCATCGCGCTGACGCCGGAACCACACCACGATCGAGAACGCGGCGAGGGTCTGCAGCACGATCACCGACAGCGTGCCGATGCCGAGCATGGCCGGCACGACGACGAGGATCGGATCGAGCCCGGCGAGGGCGAAACACCCCGCCACGATCGCGGCGAACAGCGCCTGCACGAGCCCCGCGACCTGCGGAGCCCCGTTGGGCCGCGTGCGCGCGAGCACACGCGGCAGCACGCGAGCGCGGCCCAGGGAGTACAGGTAGCGCGTGGCCGAGTTGTGGAAGGCGAGCATGGCGGCGAACAGGCTCACGAGCAGCAGGATCGTCGCGATGATCGACATGGGCTCGCCGAGGTACTGCGCGATGAGCGAGAACAGCAGATCGCCGGCGTCGAGGTGCTCGAGGGAGGCGTCCTGCGCCTGGGCGACGCCCGTCGCGCTGACCACCGCCCACGTCGAGACGCCGAGGATGAGGGCGATCGCGATGATCGCGGTGTAGGTCGCCCGGGGGACGGTCTTCAGCGGGTTGCGCGCCTCCTCGCTGAACAGCGCGGTGGCCTCGAAGCCGAGGTAGCCGGTCGCCGCCAGCAGCAGGCCGATCGGCAGCGAGCCGGAGAAGATCGCCGCCGGGCCGAACGCCGACACGTCGAAACCGGTCTGGACGAGCACCGAGACGTCGAAGATCACGAGGATCAGCGTCTCCAGCACCAGCGACACGCCGAGCACCTTCGAGCTGAAGTCGACGCCCGTGCGCGCCATCCAGAAGCACACCGCGATCGACAGGAAGCCCCACAGGTACCAGTGCATGTCGAAGCCGGTGAGCTGCGCGATGACCGTCTGCATGAAGAAGCCGCTGGTGCCGATCGTGCCGACGACGAACAGGTTGTAGCCGATGGCGGCGATCAGGCCGGCGATCAGGCCGCCGGTGCGGCCCAGCCCCTTGACGACGAAGGCGTAGAAGCCGCCGGCGCTGGCCAGCTGCTTGGACATCTGGGCGTATCCGATGGCGAACAGCAGCAGGATGATCGCGACGATGAAGAAGGATGCCGGTGCGCCGCCGCCGTTGCCGAACGCGATGACGTACGAGGCCACCACGACGATGCCGGTGAGCGGCGCCACCGCGGCGAGCACGAGGAAGACGATGCCGGCGACCCCGAGTGCGCCGGAGCGCAGCGCGGTCGCGGAGGAGGGTTCGGTCACGAGGTGCCTTTCTGATCGGGCGGTGCCTGCGGCCCCGGGCGGGCGGCTCTGCCCGTGCCATCGGCCGCTGAGCCGATTGTGCTGCGGAACGCCCGCCCGGACTTGCCCCTGAGCGTGCAGCGCTGTGTCGTGAGCGCAGGAGGTCGTCGCCGGGCGCCGCCGGTGGCGAGGATGACGTCATGGACATGCGACTGACCGGCCGCCGCGCCCTGGTGACCGGGGCCGCCGGCGGCATCGGCGCGGCCACCGCCCGCGCCCTTGCGGCCGAGGGCGTGCGTCTCGGACTGCTCGACGCGGCGCCGGCGGTCGCCGTCGTGGCCGCCGGTCTCGTCGTGGACGGCGTGCCGGCGGCATCCGCATGCGCCGACCTCGCCGACCCGGACTCCGCCGCCGCCGTCGTCGACGCGCTCATCGCCGCGCTGGGCGCCCTGGACCTGCTCGTGCTGTGCGCCGGCGTGTCGGGCCCGGTGGGCACCCCGATCGAGGAGACCGCGCTCGCCGACTGGGAGCGGGTGCTCGCCGTCAACGTGACCGGCGCCTTCCTCGCGCTCCGCCAGGCGCTGCCCGCGCTGCGCGAGGCGGATGCGCCCGCCGTGGTGGTCGTCGCGAGCGACTCCGCGTTCGTCGCGGCGCCCGGCATGGCGCCGTACGGCGCCTCGAAGGCGGCGCTGCTGCAGTTCGCACGCGCCGCGGCGGTGGAGCTCGCCCCGGCCGGGGTGCGCGTCAATGCGGTCTGCCCGTCCGTCGTCGACACGCCCATGAGCCGCGGCGATCTCGGTCTGCCCGGCGGGTTCGACGGCGCCGGGTATCCGGTGCAGACCGCCGCGGAGGTGGCGGACCAGATCGTCTTCCTGTGCTCCCCGCGATCGCGGCCCGTCAACGCGACCGCCATCGTCTCCGACTTCGGGGTGAGCGCGGGATCGGGCTTCCCCGCGTGAGGGGACAGGACGCGCCGCGCTCGGGCGGCGGAGAGAGGATACGACGATGAGCGGATCAGCGCTGGCGGGGCAGGTCGTGCTCGTCACCGGCGGCGGCACCGGGATCGGGGCGGCGGTCGCCCGGCGCTTCGCCGGCGAGGGGGCGACGGTGATCGTGACCGGACGCCGGCTCGAGCCCCTCGAGCGGGTGGCCGCCGAGATCGGCGGCGAGGCGATCGCCACCGACGCGGCCGACGCCGCGGACGCGGCACGGCTGGTGCAGACCGTGCAGGACCGGCACGGGCGGCTCGACGTGCTCGTCGCCAACGCCGGCGGGCACGGGTTCGCGACCGTGCTGGACACCGACGACGCCGCCTGGGAGGCCGCGCTGCGCGCGAACCTCACGACGGCGTTCGTCGCCGCCCGCGCCGCGCTGCCCGCGCTGCTCGCCTCGCGCGGCCGGATCGTGGTGATCTCCTCGATCGCGGGCCTGTTCGCCGGCCCCTCCGTCGCGGGCTACACGGTGGGCAAGCACGCGCTCATCGGCCTGACGCGCTCCCTCGCCCGCGACTACGGCCGGCAGGGCGTGCGCGTGAACGCGGTGTGCCCCGGCTGGGTCGCGACGCCCATGGCCGACCAGGAGATGGACGAGTTCGCGGCGGCGGCCGGCATCGGCGACCGCGCCGACGCGTACGCGGCGGTCACCGCCGACGTCCCGCTCGCCCGTCCCGCGCAGCCCGAGGAGATCGCGGCCGTCGTGCGCTTCCTCGGCTCGGAGGAGTCCTCGTACCTCACCGGCGCGGTGATCGTCGCCGACGGCGGCGCGCACATCGTGGACGTCCCCACGCTCGCGTTCGAGCACGCCGGCATGTGACGCGGGTCGTCGGCGCGGTCAGCGGGCGGCGCGGTAGTCGCTCGGGGACACGCCGAAGGCGGTCTTGAACGTCCGGCTGAAGTGCGCCGCGTCGGGGAAGCCCCACCGGGCGCCGATCGTGGCCACCGACCGGTCGGCCAGCAGCGGGTCGATGAGATCGCGACGGCAGCGCTCGAGCCGCCGGGTGCGCACCAGCGTGGAGACCGTCGTGCCCTCGGCGTGGAACAGCCCGTGCAGATGACGGGTGGAGATGTAGTGCGCCGCGGCGATCGAGGCGGGCCCGAGATCGGGGGAGGCGAGGTGGCGGTCGATGTGCTCGTGGATGCGCTGCAGCAGGGCGCGGTGCGGATCGGCGGGCACCGCGTCCAGCCCGAGCTCGCGGGTGAACACCGTGGTCAGCAGATCCAGCGCGGTGTGCGCCAGCCGGGACCCGCATGATCCGTCGAGCTCGTCGAGGTGGCTCGCCAGCTGGGCCAGATACGGGGCGGCGACGGCCCCGAGCCCGGCGTCGCCCGCCACCCTCACGCCGGTCAGCTGCGACAGGGCGCTGGGCGGCAGTTCGAGGGCGTCGTGCGCGAACATCAGCACGAGGGTGCGGAAGTCGTCGTCGAAGACCAGCGAGTACGGACGGTTCGTGTCGTACACCGCGAGATCGCCCTGGCGCAGCACGGCCTCGCGCCCGTCCTGGATGAGCAGCCCGGTGCCCGCGAGCATGAGGCTGACCTTGAACCACGGCCGGTCGCCGCGGGCGATGAGCTCGGGGGTGCGCTCGACCACGTGCGGCGTCGCGCGCACGTCGGAGAGATGCACGCCGTCCACGCCCGCGCCCCGGATGAGTCCGCGGAACGAGTCCGGGCGGTGGCTGGTGACCTGCAGCGGCACGAAGGAGTCGTTCACGGCCGTGCGGAAACCGCTGAGATGGTGCGTGCGCGTCGTGGTGACCGGTGTGGCGGTGAGCGGCATGGGAGACCTCCTCGTTTCCCTCGGACGTTATGGCCTCGCATCATTTTTATCCGACGCGCGTAGGACCAACGTTTCCTCGATGTTACAAGCTCATGACCTGCTCCGGGAAGGGCTCCTGCCGCGGGCGGTCAGCGCAGCATCAGCAGCAGGGTGTCGAGCATGCCGATCATCCGTTCCGGGCGCGCCGTCTCGGGCAGCAGCACCCCGATCGCCTGCACGCCGGTGACGGCGTGCAGCACGGCGTCGCCCGCGCCGCGCACGTCGACGTCGTCGGCGAGCTCGCCGCGCTCACGTGCGTCCTCCAGCAGCTCCGTGAACTGGATCTGCCACTGCTCCATCATCGAGCGGTACAGGGCGGCCATGTCCTCCTCGATCGCGGCGTACTCGAGGAAGGGGATGACGATGCGCGCCTCCAGCAGGCGTTCCTCGTCGATCGGCAGCGTCTCGAGCAGGAACGCGCGCAGCGCCGCGAGGCCGTGCAGGTCTCGAGCGGCGGCGGCCGCGGCGTAGCGCGCGTTCGTGGCGTCGAACACGTGCTGGAACGCGGCGGTGAGGATGGCCTTCTTGTTGGGGAAGTAGTGGGTCACGCTGCCGTTGGCCAGGCCGAGCCGGCGTGCCAGCTCGCGCATGGTCGTCGCCTCGATGCCCTGTTCCGCGATGATCCGCCATGTCGCGCGCACGATCTCGGCGCGACGTTCGACGTGGTCGACGAGTCTCGGCATAGGGTCAATGCTCGCAGGTGCACGCCTCGCCGCCGCATGCGGCCTCGCCGGCGTGTGCCTGGCTCGACTCCGGTACGTCCATCGCGGGGTTGACATCGAGGAAGCCGTAGGGCTTGAGCCAGAACCCCGCGTAGTCGACCGGCATGATCGGCCAGTCCTCGGGTCGGGGGATGTGCGTCAGGCCGAAGGTGTGCCACAGCACCAGGTCCTCGCCGTCGATCGACCGGTCGTCGGCGGTGTAGGCGGGAAGACCCGCCCCGCCGGCGTGCGCGTTCGGGTACCGGCCGGCGGGCCACCGCTCCGCCGGGTCGTAGGCCGTGCCCCAGAGGTGCTTGGTCGCGAACGCCGCGCGGGCGGCGACCGAGGATGCCGGGTCGGCCATCAACAGCGCGGTCGGCTCGGGGATGAGGTGGTACGCGGTCGGCTTGCCGAGACGGTTCGTCTTCGACGCGCTGCGCACCTCCCACACCCGCGCGACCGAGGTGTCGGCCTCGCGCCGGGCCTCCTGCTCGGTGCGCAGCGGCGTCTCGGTCCAGGTGAACGCGTTGCCGAAGGGGTTGTGCTCGCCCATGGGGATGCGGGCGGCGTCCACTTCGACCAGCCGGTTGTCCTCGCCGTCGATGGCGACGTCGAGGCGGGCGCTGAACAGGTGCTGGTGCACCGGGGCGAACACGCCGGGCGCGATCTCGGGCGCGTGAGGGTTCGTGCTGCCGGGATGCCCGGCGCCGACGAAGACGATGCCGGTGGCCTTCGCCTCGACCTGGATCGAGCCGTCGAGGTAGAAGTACCAGAAGAACCCGTAGTCGTAGTTGCCGATCGTGGAGAAGTAGGACACGACCAGACGGCGCGAACGGCGCACGTGCGCGCCGACCGGCCCCATCTCGGTGTGCTTGAACAGCACGCCGTAGTCCTCCTCGTGCATGCACACGACGTTCGGGATGCGCACGGCGTGGCCGTGGTCGTCGGCGACGTGGCCGTCGAAGTAGTGGATGACCCCGAGGCAGTCGCAGCCCAGCTCGAGGTGGTTCGCGTTCTTGCCGAGCAGGTACTCGCCGGCGTCGAAGTAGCTGATCCAGAACCGGGTGGGGGTGGTGTCGCCGTACGGGACCACCATCTCCGGCACGCTCGCCCGCGTCAGCACGGGACGGTCGTCGAAGCGGACGTCGTGCAGCACCAGGCCCTCGCGTGCGTTGAAGTCGACGCGCAGCGACCAGTTCTCCCACGTCACCTGCGAGCCGCGCACGGCGAAGCTCGGGCCCTCCGGCTGGGAGATCTCGATCGGCTTCAGGCTCGTGCGGGCCGGGCCCACCGCGTCCTCGGTGTACCTGCCGCTGCCGGCCGGAACGGGCACGTCGCCGTCGTCTTCGATGCCGATGACGCGGTTCTCGATGAGGTCGACGTGCACGATGAGCCCCTCCACGGGGTGCGCCCACGGCATGTCGGCCTCGTCGTCGCGGAGGAAGGTCAGCGAACGGATGACGCGGCGTCCGACCTCGTTCTCGCGACCGACGAATCCCGGCGCGAGCGGCGAGCAGAACGCGAGCTCCATCCGGTCGGACAGCCCGCGGCGTGCCATGGCCGCCTGCCACTGCGCCGACGCCTTCACGATCGTCTCGGCCCGCTCGTACTCCTCGAACAGGTATTGCGGCTGACCGTAGGGGGCCTCGGTCGCGGGATGCGGCCGCTGCGAGAGCACCTCGCCGCGGGTGATCGAGACGATCGCCTCGGTGACCGCGCCCGTGGTCGTCTCCAGCAGCGTCACGTCGACGCGGCGATCGATCGGATCACCGGGCGCCCAGGCGGCCAGCTCGGCCTTGTCCGGCTCGTCCGGCAGCAGCATCGGCACCCGGACGCTGTCGCCCAGCAGCCCCGCGGCCACCAGGATCTCGCGGGCCCGTTCGATCTCCGCCGCCGAGAGCGGGTCGAGCGGATGCGGTGCGGGCGGGACGGACAGGGTGTGACGGGTCTGCGCGTGCGACATGATTCCTCCGGGGTCAGTCTGTCCCGGATCGGGGGGACGCGTCTTGTTCCCGCGTGCACGGGGCCTGACCGGCGGCGCGAGACCGTCGCCGCCGCGCGGCGGCCGCGACTCCCGTCGTCAGCTGCTCGGGCGTGGGCGCGGCCGCCTGCCGGAGCAGGTCGCGGTCCCGGCGACGGTGGTACCACACACGTCGGCCCGCGTCGGCGGAGCGCAGCAGCATGCGGATCGTCGGCAGCTCCGGCGGCGCGTGGACGTCGAGATGGGCGGGCATCCGGCGTCCGGCCCGGTCGTGGAAGACGTCCGCCGGCATCGGGGACGTGTCCTGGCCGTGCGGATCGACGACGGCGATGCGCAGCCCGGCGGTGGCGAGGATCTGCGCGAACGTCGTGACCTCCACGGCGCCTCCCTGCTCGATGCGCGAGATCGCCGACTGCGAGACGCCCACCGCCGTCGCGAGCTCGCGCTGGCTGAGATCGGCCTGTCGTCGCGCACGCCGCACATATCCCGACACATCGAGACCGGCGGCGTCGGGAGGAGGTGGCTGTGTCATCTCCGCATTCTGTCCGCGCCCTCCGACATCGGCCCGCTGCGCTCCGCGGCGCCGCTCACCCGAGCCGCCCGGCACCCCGTCCCCAGACGTTCACCTTCTGACCCTCCCCGCGGGTCAGAAGGTGAACGGCGACTCACCCTCTGAACCGGCCGGCGGTTCAGAGGGTGAGGATCTGGAGAGGGGTCGTGGGGCGGAAATCGGCGGACACGCGGACACGCGGACACGCGGGCGAGGGGGCAGCGGGCGCGGGCGAGGGGCGAAGGGGTCGTGGGGTGGCATCGGCGGGCATGCGGACATGCGGGCGAGGGGCAGGGGGGAGCGGGCGAGCGGATCACCCCGGCTCGGCGGCGGGGACATACGCGGCGGCGGGGCGCACGCCGTACCACGCGAACGCGGCGGCGGCGAGGGCCGCGACGGCCATGACGACCGCCATCGTCGTCGCCGTCACACCGCCCAGCGACGCGAGCGGCACGATCGCGGGTCCGAAGACGTACGTCGACATCCCGAGCAGCGCGGAGGCGGTGCCGGCTCGTGCGCCGTGCTGCGCGAGCGCGAGCGTCGATCCGTTGGGTCCGCTCGTGCCGGCGACGAACATGAACACGAGCAGGGCTGCGATCACCCCCGCGAGCCCGGCGCCGCAGAGCACGAGCACGAGAAGCGCGACGCAGGCCAGGGCGGCGGCGGAGGCGCCCAGCAGGTACATGCGCAGCGGCCCGAGGCGGGTCACCAGCAGGCGGCTGCACTGGCCGCCCGCGATGCTCGCGGTCGCGTTCGCCGCGAAGACGAGGCTGAAGGTCTGCGCGGTCAGCCCGAAACCGTCCTGCAGGACGAAGCTCGACATCGACAGGTAGGCGAAGAAGGCGACGCCGCCGGCGGCGGTCGCGGCGAGCACGGCGAGGAACAGCCGGTCGCGCAGGACCGAGCCGAGGTGGCCGCCGAGGGCGGCGCGGCCGGTGTGGCGATCGCCGGTGGCGAGCGTCTCGGGCAGCCCGAGCACGACGAGCGCGAGCAGGGCCGCCCCCACGCCGCCGAGCACCCAGAACACGCCACGCCAGTCCATCACCGCGGCGAGCTGGCCGCCGATCAGCGGGGCGACCACCGGCGCGCTCCCCGAGACGAGGAGCAGGAGCGACAGCATCCGGGACAGCTCGGTGCCGCTGAACAGGTCCCGCGCGACGGCGAGCGAGATGACGATGCCCGCCGACCCGGCCACGCCCTGCGCGAAGCGGGCGAGCAGCAGCACCTCGATCCCCGGCGCGACCGCGCACATGACGGACAGCAGCGCGAACGCCGTGACCCCGATCAGGAGCGGACGCCGCCGGCCGAACCGGTCGCTGAGCGGGCCTGCGATCAGCTGCCCGACGCCGAGCCCGATCATGCACGCCGACATCGTCGCCTGCGCGAGCGCGGCGGGCACGTCGAGGTCCGCGGCGAGCTGGGGCAGCTGCGGCAGGTACAGGTCCATCGAGAACGGCCCGAACGCCTCCAGCAGACCGAGCACGAGCACGATCCGCAGCACGCCCGGGCGCCGGGCCGGCGGTCTCACGGCAGGCGCAGGATGCGGCGCACCCAGCGCTCCCGTGCATCGTTCGCCGCCTGCGAGACGACGGCGTCGGGGGAGAAGCCGCTGAAGCCGTGGTACGCCCCGGCCCACACGTGCAGCTCGGCCTGGCCTCCGGTCGCCCAGATCCGCGACGCGTAGGCGACCGCCTCGTCGCGGAACGTCTCGGCCGCCCCGACCTCCACGTACGCCGGCGGGAGGCCGGACAGATCGGCCGCCCGCGCCGGCGCGGCGTACGGCGAGACGCGATCGGTGAACCGGTCCGCGCCGCAGATCGCATCCCACGCGGTGTCGTTGTTGTTCCGGTCCCAGGCGCCGATGCCGTCGTACTGGCGCGCCGACACCGTCTCGTTGCGGTCGTCGAGCATGGGACAGTTCAGCAGCTGGCCGACCAGCGCCGGGCCGCCGCGATCGCGGGACATGAGCGCCACGGCGGCGGACAGGCCCCCGCCCGCGCTCGCCCCGGAGACGAGGATGCGGTCCGCGTCGATGCCGAGCTCGTCGGCGTGCGCCGCCATCCACACCAGCGCGGCGTAGCAGTCCTCGGCCTGCGCGGGACCGGGGTGCTCGGGCGCGAGACGGTACTCCACCGCGACCCCCACCACCCCGTGACGTTCGGCGAGGTCGATGATCTCGGGGGTGCCGAAGAAGCGCGTGCCGAGCACCATGCCGCCGCCGTGGATCGACAGCACGGCCGGAGCGGGCGCCGTCGCGGCCGTCGCCGGCCGCACGATCGTCACCTCGATCCCGCCGGGGACGGTGCGGTCCTCCCACACCACCCGGCGTCCCTCGACCTGCGCGGCCAGCGGGGGGATGACGGTGGCGAAGTGGGCACGGTTCGCCAGGATCGTGTCGGCGCGCAACGGGATGATCTCGACGAGGTCGAGGAAGGCCTGCAGGCCGGGCTGCAGGGCGGGGTCGTACGGCACCGGCGGGATCACGGCATCCGTCGTCATCTCACACCGCCAGCACGCGGCGCAGCCAGGACGACCGGGCCGCCAGCGCGGCGCGGGTGATCTGGGTGTCGGGCATGTACATGTCGAAGCCGTGGCATCCGCCCGCCCACACGTGCAGCTCCGCCTGGCCGCCGGTGGCCCAGATGCGGGTCGCGTAGTCGACGTCCTCGTCGCGGAACATCTCCGCCGCGCCGACCTCGATGAACGCCGGCGGCAGTCCCGACAGGTCCCTCGCGCGGGAGGGCGCGGCGTACGCGGGCGCGTCGCCGCTGTAGGCGAGCTCCTCGCCCAGCACGCACGACCACGCGAGCAGGTTCATGTCCCGCTGCCAGGTGCCGATGCCGTCGTACTGCAGGCTGCCGACCGTGGTGTTGGTGTTGTCGAGCATGGGGCACAGCAGCAGCTGTCCGGCCATGCCGGGGCCCTGCCGGTCGCGCGCCAGCAGCGCGACCGCGGCCGAGAACCCGCCGCCGGCGCTGCCGCCCATCACGACGATGCGCGCGGGGTCGACGCCGAGCGACGCCGCGTTCTCGGCCAGCCACACGAACCCCGCATAGCAGTCCTCGACGCCGGCCGGATACGGGTCCTCGGGAGCGAGCCGGTACTCGACGTTGACGCCCACGACGCCGAGCTCGTCGACGATGTCGACCACCCGGCCGGTCTCCCAGGAGCGGTGACCGACGATCATGCCGCCGCCGTGGATGTTGTAGACCGCCGGCAGCGCCTCGCCCTCGCGACCGCGGGGGCGGAAGATCGTGACCTCGAGGTCCGGGGCGCCGGCGGGACCGGGGATGACGCGGTCCTCCCAGTCGATCGCGCGATCGCCGATCACCTCGTCGTTGTGCGGGAACATGGCGTCCGTGCCCGCACGCGGCAGCGTGTCGCGGGTGAGGGGCGGCGTCCCGGCGGCGGCGATGGCCTCCAGCGCCGGCACGAGCTCGGGGTCGAAGGGGACGGGAACGGCCTGGGGGGTGCCGATGGCCGGAGCGGTCATGGGTGTCCTTTCGCGGGGGACGGTCAGGGGCCTTCGGGATCGACGACGTCACGGTCGGCCCAGAACGGCGCGACGAGCTCGCGCAGCCGTTCCGCGCCCACGCGGGCGACGAGGTCCGACGCGGCGAGGTTCGTGTGCAGCTGCGCCGAGCTGGTCGCCCCGAACAGCGTGGTCGCCAGGGCCGGGTGGGTGAGCGAGAACGCGATGCCCAGCTGTGCGAGGGTGACGTCCAGGCCGGCGGCGAGGCCGGCGAGCTCCGGCACGAGCGCCACGATCCGCTCCCGGATCCCGCCCGGGTCGCGCCCCACCTGCCGGGTCGGGCTCACCTTGCCGGCGAGGATCCCGCCCTCCAGCACGTCCGAGGCCTGCAGCGACAGGCCCTGGCGCCACAGCCGTGCGAACGGCTCGCCGTCGGGGATGGACCGGCGGGCGACCGAGTACTTCAGCTGCGCGATCTGCGGGCCGGCCACGCCCTCGGCCGCGGCGATGTCGATGAGCTCCTGCACGGCGGCGGCGGACCAGTTGTTCACCCCCCACGCGCGGATGAGGCCGGCGCGCTGAAGCGCCGCCAGGTCGAGCACGAACGTGCGCAGCGGCACCGCGGAGTCGCGCAGATCGCCGAGGATGACGAGATCGGCGTGGTCGACGCCGACACGGAACAGGGCGTTCTCCAGCTGCGGCCGGAACCCGCGCTCGCCGTAGCCCTCCAGCCACAGCTTGCTCGAGAGCAGCCACTCGTCACGGCGCAGCCCGGCCGCGCGCACGATCGCGGAGAACAGCACGTCGGTGAACACCGGCGGTGCGCCGGGAGCCGAGTAGACCCCGACGTCGAACAGGGTGACGCCGCGGTCCACCGCCTCGCGCACCATCGTCACCGCGTCACCGAAGTCCATCCGGTCGTAGGTGTGCCACGAGCCGAGGGAGAACACGGCCGTCTCCAGCTCGCTCGTGCCGATGCGGCGTCGGGGCAGGGGAGCGTCGGTCATGCGCGGGGTCCTTCCGGCGTGGGCGCGGATGCGGCGGGGCCCGGCGGGGCGTCGAGCCGGGGGTCGATGACGGCCTTCACCTCGGCGAGGCGGTCCATGGCGGCGATCTTCTCCGACGCCTCGGCCAGGCCCACCGGCGCGCTGAACAGCCCGTCCCAGTCGAACCGGTCCGCGAACGCGGCGAAGAAGTCGATCGCACGCGCGTAGTCGGCGATGTCGCCGTTGAGCGAGCCGACCACGGTCAGCTCCTTGCCCATGATCGCGCTGAGCGGGAACGGATCGCCGGCGGGCCCGGTCGAGCCGACGACGACGACGGTGCCGCGGGTGGCGGCCATCCCGATCGCCTCGGGGCCGACACTGGGCGCCCCGGCGAAGTCGAACACGGTGTCCGCGCCGCGTCCGCCGGTCAGCGCGAGCACCCGATCGACCACGTCGCCGTCCGCGATGTCGACGACCTCGTCCGCCCCGAAGCGCCGTGCGAGCGCGAGCCGGGAGGCCGGCGCCCCGATCGTGATCACGCGCCCGGCGCCGGCGATGCGCGCGACGGCGGTCGCGAACACTCCGAGCGCGCCGGAGCCCTGGATCGCCACGGTGGCGCCCGGGCGGATGCGGCCGGCCCGCTCGAACGCGCGCAGCACGGTCTTGGCGGCGCAGCCGGCCATCGACGCCCAGGTGTCCTTGACGACCTCCGGCAGGGTGAGCTTGGCGGCGCCCGGGGTCACGTAGGCATAGTCCGCCAGGCCCGCGGTGGCGTAGGGCGGGGCGTCCGAGCGCTGCAGGAAACCGTAGCCCCGGCGGGAGCAGTGCACCGGCTCGCGCAGGACGACGCAGCCGTAGCACTCGCCGCAGGTGGACTCGGACCATCCGATCCGGTCCCCGATCTCCAGGGCGCGGCCGAGGGCGTCGCGGGCGCCGTCGCCCACGGCGACGACCTCGCCCACCATCTCGTGGCCGAGCACCATCGGCAGCATCCCGGGGAAGGTCATCTTCCCGGACCAGATCTCGATGTCCGTGCCGCACAGGCTCGCGCAGCGGATGCGGACCACGACCGCGCCGGGCTCGGGCGCCGGCAGGGGCAGCTCCGCCAGCTCGAGGGGCGCGCCGTGCTCGACCAGCACGGCCGCGCGGGTGGTGGAGGGGAGGGTCATGTCGGAGTCCTCTGCGTCGGGGTCGAAGGCGACGGTCAGACCAGCAGCTGGCCGCCGTCGACCGGCAGGCTGACGCCGGTGATGTGGGCCGCGTCGGAGGAGGCGAGGAAGACGGCGGCCGCGGCGACCTGGTCGGGATCGGCGAACTGCCGCAGCGGGATGCGCTCCAGCCACGCCTCGCGCATCGGGGAGCCCTCCGGCATCCCGAGCCGGATCGCCGGGGTGTCCACCGGGCCCGGTGCGACGGCGTTGACCCGGATGCCGGAGGCCGCGAGCTCGATCGCCGCCCACCGGGTGAGGGCGTCGACCGCGGCCTTGCTCGACTCGTAGGCGCCCATGCCGGGCGTGGGCTGACGGCCCCCGATGGAGGACACGTTGACGATCGCGCCGCGGGTGCCCGCGGCGATCATGTGCCGCGCGACGGCCTGGGTCATCGCGAAGGTGCCGAGGACGTTCACGCGGATCGTGGCCTCGAAGTCCGCGACCGCCAGCTCGGTGACCGATCCGTGCAGGTGCAGGATGCCGGCGTTGTTCACGAGCACGTCGATCGGCCCGTGCTCGCGCGCGATCCCTGCCACGGCGGCCGCCACCGCGGCCGGGTCGGAGAGGTCCACGCCGACCGCGGCGACGCCGAGCTCGGCGCTCGCCGCGTCGAGCCGCTCGCCGGGCAGGTCGGCGAGCACGACGACGTCGCCGTTCGCGCCGAACGCCCGGGCGAGGGAGCGCCCGACGCCGCCGGCGCCGCCGGTGACGACGACGGTCCTGGAGGTGCTGGTCATGGGATGCTCCCCTCTCGCCGGGCCCCGCGGCTGTCGCGGACCGTGATGAGACGTTATTCTATGGATGTAGAAAAACACAAGCGGCCGTTCGCACGGCCCGGTCTGGAGGCACAGATGCCCGCAACGCCGTTCGCCCCCCGCCCGCTCGGACCCGGCGGTCCGCTCGTCCCGCCGCTCGGCCTCGGATCGTGGAACACCTGGGACCGCATGAGCGAGCAGGACGCCGTCGCGATCGTGCAGCGCGCGGTCGCGGCCGGCGCGGGCTTCTTCGACGTGGCGTACTACAACATGGGCCCCCACGCCGAGAACTCGCGCACCGACATCCTGTTCGGAAACGCGCTGCGCGCGTCCGGCGCGCCGCGGGAGCAGGTGTTCCTGTGCGGCAAGCTCTGGCTGTGGGACTGGCCACGGCAGGGCTTCCGCGCGCAGCTGGAGGAGAGCCTGGAGCGGGCGGGCCTCGACCGTTTCGACGCCGTGGTCGTCGGCGACTACCTGGCCTCGCCCGACCTGCCGGCCCTGGTCGGCGAGGTCGAGGAGCTGCGCCGCGACGGGCTGTTCGCGCAGTGGGGGATCAACAACTGGCGCATCGACGACACGCGCGGCGCGATCCGCGTCGCGGGCGACACCGGCGCGGCCGCACCCGCCTTCGCGCAGCTGAAGTACTCGATCGCGCGCCGCGCGATGGCGGAGGGCGAGCCCTACCGGCGCCTGTTCCAGGCGGGCGTGCTGGGCCTGCAGGCCTCGGACGTCTTCGAGGGCGGCATCCTGGCCGGAAAGCTCGTCCCGGCCCGCAAGATCGGGGCGGACGTCGGCGGCATCCGCGAGCGCATCGTCGCCGTCTATCCGGGGCTCGAACGGATCGCGGCGGACTTCGGGGCGACCCCGGCGCAGCTCGCCGTCGCGTTCTGCCTGGCCGACCCGCATGTCGCGAACGTGCTGTTCGGCGCGTCGAGCCTGTCTCAGCTGGAGGGGAACCTCGTCGCGCTCGAGCTCGCCGCGCGCGACGGCGCGGCGCTGCGCGAGGCCCTCGCGGGCCTGCAGCAGGACACCGAGGTGGCCGCGGACGGGACCTGGTGACCCGGGCGAGGCGCGGCGAATGTTGCCGGCATGTAACGAATATCTACGTCTGTTGAAAAAACATGGCGCCGGGGTTGTGGTCTTTTTCTCCGTATGTAGACTAAAGCGCAACGGCACATCGGGGTGGCGTTGATTCCGGCTCCCGCAGCGGAACGAGGCTCCTCCCCGAACCTTCTTCACCAACCCGCATCACGAGAAGGAATCATGAGAAAAACGACCTTTACGGCGATGGGCGCCGCGATCGGGGCGCTCGCCCTCGCACTCACCGCGTGCAGCGGCAGCTCGTCGGACACCTCCAGCGCCGACGGCGACGCCGGCGCGCTGAACATCGGAGACTTCGCCGACGTCACCAGCTGGGACCCCTCGCTGGCCGACATCGGCTTCGACGGGCCCTACCTGTCCGCGATCTACGATCCGCTGCTCGCGGTCGACGGCGACGGCAACCCGACGCCGGCCCTCGCGACCGACTGGACCGTCTCCGACGACTACCTGACGATCACGATGGACCTGCGCACCGACGTGACCTTCAGCGACGGCGAGGCGTTCGACGCCGACGCCGCGGTCAAGAGCCTCGAGTACCTCAAGGCCGGCACGCGCTCCGGCGAGGCCTACACCAACGTCGCCTCGTTCGACGCCGTCGACGACGACACGATCGAGATCCACCTCACCCAGCGCGACGACACCATCCTGTACTTCATGGGTCTCGGCCGCAGCTACATGATGGCGCCCGACTCGATCGACGCCGGCACGCTCGCCACCGACCCGGTGGGCTCCGGCCCCTACACGCTCGACACGACCACCACGGTCGCCGGCTCCGAGTACCACTTCACGAAGGTGGACGGTCACTGGGATGCCGCGGAGTTCCCGTGGTCGGAGCTGTCGATCTATCCGATCCAGGACGACACGGCGCGGCTCAACGCCATGCTCAGCGGCCAGATCAACGTGAGCTATGCGGACCAGCAGTCGATCGACCAGGCCGACGCCAACGGGTGGAACGTGGCGGGCAAGGTCTCCGGCTGGGTGGGCCTGCAGTTCACCGACCGCACCGGCTCCTCGTTCGCGCCGCTGGGCAGCACCGAGGTGCGGCAGGCGCTGAACTACGCCTTCGACGGCGCGTCGATCCTCGACGCGATCGGCAGCGGGCAGGGCGTCGCCACCAACCAGGTGTTCCCGTCGGGCTTGACCGGCAACCTCACCAGCCTCGACGACCTGTACGCCACGAACATCGACAAGGCGAAGGAGCTGCTGGCCGACGCCGGCTACGCCGACGGCTTCTCGGTCACGATGCCCATGACCCCGGTGTTCTCGGTGTGGCAGCCCTCGGTCGAGCAGGTGTTCTCCGAGCTCGGCATCACCGTCACCTGGGATGACATGCAGTACACCGACTACCAGGCGAACGCGGCCACCTACCCGATGTTCATCGCCTACCTGTCGATGGACTCCAACGCCGTCGCCAACGTCGAGCGGCAGATCGCCCTGGCCCAGTGGTACAACCCCACGCCGGAGATCGACCAGTTCGCCGACGTCCAGGCAGCGGTGGACGCCGTGTACACCGCGGACCCGGGCGACGCGCAGGACCAGGCGATCGAGGACCTCAACACCCTCGTGACCCAGCTGGCGTGGTTCGACGTCTGGTACCAGGCCAACAACACCTACGTCAGCACCTCGAACATCGAGGTGACCCCGGTGACGGGGATGATGTACCCGACCCTGCGTCAGATCACGACCGCAGGCTGACCCGGTCGCGGGGGGGGGGGGGGGGGGGGGGGGGGGCCGCCCCCCCCCGCGACCCCCCCGGCGGCGGCGGGCGGGACGGAGG
>NZ_JASGEL010000003.1:0-10526 GCF_047606385.1 Microbacterium sp. | reverse complement strand
TTCGGCGGCGGATTCGGCGGTGGCCGCGGCGGCGGGTTCGGCGGCGGCCGCGGCGGCGGGGGCGGTCGCTTCTGACATCGGCATCCACGCCCGACAGACCCTAGGAAAGGAACCACAATGGCCAAGCAGTCCATCTTCGGACGCATCTCGACCCTGGTCCGCGCGAACGTCAACGCGATGATCGACGCCGCGGAGGACCCGCAGAAGATGCTCGATCAGCTCGTCCGCGACTACACCAACAACATCGCCGACGCCGAGTCCGCGATCGCGGAGACCATCGGCAACCTGCGCCTGCTCGAGCGCGACCACGACGAGGACGTCCAGGCGGCGGCGGAGTGGGGCGGCAAGGCGCTCGCGGCCAGCCGCAAGGCGGACGAGCTGCGCGCGGCGGGCAGCACCGCGGACGCCGACAAGTTCGACAACCTCGCGAAGATCGCCCTGCAGCGCCAGCTCTCGGAGGAGAACGAGGCCAAGGCCGCCGAGCCGCAGATCGCCTCGCAGACCGAGATCGTCGCCAAGCTCAAGGACGGGCTGAACGGCATGAAGCAGAAGCTCGAGCAGCTCAAGTCCAAGCGTAGCGAGCTGCTCGCCCGCGCGAAGGTCGCCGAGGCGCAGAACAAGGTGCACGACGCCCTCAAGAGCGTCGACGTGCTCGATCCCACCAGCGAGATCGGCCGTTTCGAGGACAAGATCCGCCGGCAGGAGGCGCTCGCCGCCGGCAAGGCGGAGCTGGCCGCCTCCAGCCTCGACGCGCAGTTCGAGGCGCTCGAGGACGTCGGCGAGCTGACCGAGGTCGAGACCCGGCTGGCCGCGCTGAAGGCCACAGGCACCCAGGCATCGATCACCGGCACCGCCACTCCGTGACCCGGTTCGTCGTCGTCCCGCAGTGGCAGGGATCGTCGTCGCCGCGCGCGATGGCGCTCATCGACGGCGCGGAGGCGATCGCCGGCGACCTCCCGCGTTCCTCCTCCACGCGCATCGACGTGCCGCTGGAGGCGGGCGACGCGCGCGGCGGCGACGTCGCCCGGCTGAGCGCGCTGCTGCAGGTGCGTCGGGCGGTGGATGCGGAGCTGGCCGTCGGCACGGAGCCGGTTCTGCTCGTGGGCGGCGACTGCTCGGTCTCCGTCGCCGGCATCGCCCACGCCGCCGCGCGTCACGGCCGCATCGCCGTCGTGTGGGCCGACGCCCATCCCGATCTGCACTCCCCCGCGAGCTCGACCTCTCATGCCTTCAGCGGCATGTCATTGCGGGCCGTGCTGGGCGAGGGCCCGGACGGCCTGCGGCTGCCGTCCGGCGCGGTCGCGGCGTCGGACGTCGTGCTGGTCGGCACCCGGTCGATCGACGAGCCCGAGGCGGAGTTCCTCGCCGCCAGCGGCGTGCGGCGCGTGGATGTCGACGCCCTCGCCGATCCGGAGGCGATCGCCGCCGCGGTCGCGGCGACCGGGGCCGAGGCCGTCTACGTGCACGTCGACGTCGACGTCCTCGACCCGGCGCACATGCCCGGGGTGAAGACCGCGGCGCCGTTCGGGGCGCAGCTTCCCGAGCTCGTCGCCGCGCTCAAGCGCCTGCGCGAGGCGGTGCCGGTCGTCGGCGCGTCGCTGACCGAGTTCGTCCCGGCGTCGGCCGCCGACGCCTCGGCCGACATGGGCACGCTGCTGCGGCTGGTGGGCTCCCTTGCCTGACCGTCCGGCGCCCCCGACCGGCCTGTGGGGGTGGGTGACGTACGCGGGATACGTGTACGGGTGCGCGGTCGGGTGGGTGTGGGGCGGACTCCTCAGCCGCGGACGCGTCGAGCGTCATGGCCGGCTGTGGGTGTTCCGGGGGATGCCGGCGTGGTCGTTCGGCCGCGGCGGCACGACCGTGGGCCACTGCTTCCTCACCGGCGACGGGCGGATCGACGCCCGGCTGCTGCGCCACGAGGCCGTGCACGAGCGCCAGTGGCGGCGCTACGGCATCCTGATGCCGTTCCTCTACGCGCTCGCCGGACGCGACCCGCTGCGCAACCGCTTCGAGATCGAGGCCGGGCTCGAGGACGGCAACTACCTGCCCCGCCCCGCCGGTCCCGCGCTCTGAGCGGGCACGGACGCGACGCCCGCCCGCCACACGCGACGGCCGAGGACGATCACGACGCTCAGCGGCACGACGATCCACACCAGGTTCGGCAGCACCGCGACCGCGAGGAAGCCGACGAGGTTCCCCTGCTCGAGCGACTGCCGCGTCATCTCCAGACCGCTGGAGATCTCCACGAGGAAGTAGATCACCGTCTTCCAGAAGGTCGCCGTGCTGACGATCAGGGCGAGCACCACGCCCGACCACCGCCGCCGCAGGCAGATCGCGACGATCAGCACGACCACCTCGAGCAGGTTCGCCCAGCTCTGCGCGCTGCCGAACGCGTCGAAGTCGGCGTAACGGTGGTCGAAGCTCGAGTAGAACACGTGCCCGGGCCAGAGCCATGACAGCGGACCGCCGGCGTGCGAGACCGCGCCGAGCAGCTCGTAGCAGGCGTCGTAGGTCTGGATCGCGGCCGTGACGATCAGCCACACGACGATCCAGACCGGGATGCGACGCGGGACCAGGGGCGTGGGCGACTCGCTCATGCTCGAATGCTAGGGGGTGTCGCCCGAGCCTGGGCGGTCGCGACCCCGCGCTCAGCGCGGCAGCAGGCCGAAACGCTCGGGCGCGTGGATGCGGGCCGCGTCGACGCCGCGCGCGAGCAGGTGGTCGACGATCTCCGCGGTGCCGAGGAAGCCGCCGAGCAGCGTGACGGTCGTCGTGTCGTCTTCGGCGCACATCATCTCGTCGGCCCAGGCGATCACCGCGCGCGACAGCGCCTCGCCGCTGGCGCAGCCGCGGCACGAGCCGGGCGCGCCGGAGCGGCGATCGCGGGCCAGCCACGTGAGGGTCATGCGCGCCGGGACGGTGATCGGCACGACGTACGACTCGTCGGGGACCTCGACGAACACGCGACCCGTGGCGCACAGCGGCAGCGTCGCCAGCAGCATCTCCAGGTCGACGAGCGAGGTCTCGTCAGCGGTGACGAGATGCGGGACGCGCGTCTTCCTGGCGGCGCGGCGCGGTGCGGTGCGGGTGGCGGTCTCGTTCATGACCCGACCAGCGTACCGCGAAAGGGAAGGCATGCCTAACCTTGACCCAGCCGATTCTCAGTCACCAGGACCCGGCGCAGCTCGGCGAGGTCCGCGGCGTCCAGTCCCGCATCGCGCAGGTAGCCGGCGGGCGAGCCGTGGTCGCGGTCGAGTTCGGCCAGTGTCCGGGTCATGACGGCGGCCGGGGACGCGGAGACGAGCTCCTCCAGGTGCACGGCGTCCGGGTGCGCCTGCCGGAGCCAGGCGATCAGGCGCCGGTTGCGCTCGGCCGGCAGCGACGCCTCGGTGCGGGCGTAGTCGGCGACGACGGCGTCGCGCTCGACGCCCGCCGCGGCCAGCAGCAGGGCCACGGCGACGCCGGTGCGGTCCTTGCCGACCGTGCAGTGCACGAGCACGGGATGGCCGCCGAGCACGCCGCGCGCCACCGCCGCCAGCCGGTCGGGCAGGGCGAGGATCCCCCGGTACAGCTCCGGCAGGCCGATGTCGTCGATGAAGAAGGACGCCGCCGACCCCAGGAACAGCGGCACCCGCTGCGGCACCGGCAGCCGGTCGTCCAGCGCGCTCGGCGACGCGATCACCTCGTCGTCGTCGCGCAGGTCGATGATGGCGGCCAGCCGCAGCTCCGCGAGCGCGTCGCGGCCCGCGGCATCCAGGCCGGACAGGCTCCCCGAGCGCAGCAGCACCCCGGCTCGGGTGACCCCGCCGGACGCGGGCAGCCCGCCGACGTCCCGCAGGTTGACGGCGCCGGGGATCCGCAGCGGCGCGCTCACGCGCGCGGCGGCACCGGCAGCCGGCCCGCGATCGTGATGCGGTTGAAGGAGTTGATCGAGACGATGATCCAGCCGAGGGCGACGTACTCGGCCTCGGTGAGGATGCCGCCGACGTGGTCGTACACGGCGTCCGGCACGCCCTCCTCGTGGATGAACGTGATCGCCTCCGTCAGCTCGAGCGCGGCGCGCTCGCGCTCGGTGAACACGCCCGACTCGCGCCACGTGGCGATCTGCGCGATCACGTCCGCGTCGAGGCCCGCCTTCACGGCCCGCTCGACGTGCACCCGGACGCAGTAGGCGCACCCGTTGAGCTGCGAGGCGTGCAGCTGCACGATCTCCCGCAGGCGGTCGTCGATGCCGGCATCGGCGGCGATGGCGCCCACCGTCTTGGCGAACGCGTCGAGCGCCTGGTAGGCGGCGGGCGCCGCTTTGGACAGGTGCACGCGGCGTTCGTCGCTCATGACGTCACCCTACCCACGACATGCGAGCGGATGCCGGGCGCCGTAGCATTCCGCAGGTGAGCGCAGACGCCTTCGACGAGTTCTCCTTCCTCCCCGACCAGGCCGCCGACATCGGCGTGACCGGCGCGCTCCCCACGGCGCGGCGGCTGAGCCTCGACCTGCCGGACGGCCGCACGCTGTCGGGGCTGCGCTACGGCGAGGCGGCACCGGTCGTGACGTTCCTGCACGGGGCCGGGCTGAACGCCCACACCTGGGACACCACGGTCCTCGCGCTCGGTCTGCCGACGCTGTCGGTCGACCTCGCCGGGCACGGGGACTCGTCGTGGCGCGCCGACCTGGACTACTCCCCCCGCACCCTGGCCGCCGACGTGGTGGCCGCGCTCGAGGCCTGGACCGACGCGCCGCAGACCCTCGTGGGGCACTCGCTGGGAGGCCTGACGGGCGCCGCGGTGGCAGCCGGCCGTCCCGACCTCGTGCGCGAGCTCGTGATCGTCGACATCACCCCCGGTGTCGACCCGGATGCGGGTCCGCAGCAGATCCGCTCCTTCTTCGCCGGACCGACCGACTGGGCCACGCGGGACGAGCTCGTCGACCGGGCGCTCGCGTTCGGCCTCGGCGGCACCCGCCGGGCCGCCGAACGCGGCGTCTACCTGAACTCGCGCGTGCGCCCCGACGGCCGCGTGGAGTGGAAGCACCACTTCGCCCACCTGGCCGCTGCGGCGGCGAACGCGGGCGCGACGGATGCACCGGATGCCGGCGGCGGCGCCCTCGCCCGGCTGCTGTCGGCGAGCGGGTGGGCCGATGTGGAGGCCGTCTCCGCGCCGATCACGCTCATCCGCGGCGCCGAGGGCTATGTGACCGACGCCGACGCGGCGGAGTTCGCGCGCCACGCGCCGGCGGCATCCGTGATCGTCGTGCCCGCGCACCACAACGTGCAGGAGGAGATCCCCGTCGAGCTGGCCGCCCTGGTGCGCACGGCCCGAACGTGACGGCGCGTGACCGGGCGGGAATCGCCGGGACCCACCCCGGGTTCTAGGCTGAGACCCGCACCACAGCCCCTGCCCGTCCCGGTCCGACGCCGGGCGAAAGGATCCGCATGCTCCGTCGCAGCATCCTCACCGCCACCGCCCTCGCCGCCGCGGCCGCCCTGGCCCTCACGGCCTGCGCCCCGGCCACGACCTCCGCATCCGAGGACTCGACCGTCGTCGTACGGCTCGTGCTCGAGCCGACCAACCTCGACATCCGACAGACTGCGGGGTCGGCGCTCGACCAGATCCTGATGGACAACGTGTATCAGGGGCTGGTGTCGCGCACGCCCGACCAGCAGATCGAGCCCGCGCTCGCGAGCGAGTGGACCGTCTCGGACGACGCGCTGAGCTACACGTTCACGGTGCGCGACGGCGTGACCTTCCAGGACGGGCAGCAGCTCACCCCGGACGACGTCGTCTGGTCGCTCACCCAGCACCGCGACAACGCCGGCTGGGCGGACGCCGACACCCTCTCGCACGTCACGTCGATCACGGCCGACGGCCAGGACGTCACCCTCACGCTCGATCAGCCGGACTCGCAGCTGCTGTGGAACCTGTCCGGACGCGCCGGCGTCGTCCTCAAGGAGGGCGACACGGTCGACTACCAGACCGCGGCCAACGGCACCGGCCCGTTCACGCTGACGAGCTGGACCCAGGGCGACAGCATCACCCTCGACCGGTACGACGGGTACTGGGGCGACGCGGCCGCGGCATCCGAGGTGGTGTTCGACTACATCCCCGACAACCAGGCGGCGCTCTCGGCGGCCCAGGCCGGCGAGCTGGACGTGGTCACGGGCTTCGACGCGACCCTGAAGGACCAGATCGAGGCCGGCGGCGACTTCACGCTCGAGCTCGGCGCGTCGACCGACAAGGGCACGCTCGCGTTCAACCAGACCAGCGGCCCGCTCGCCGATCAGCGCGTGCGGCAGGCGATCCGGCAGGCCATCGACCACGAGGCGATCGTGACCGCGCTGGGGGCCGGGCAGACGCTGTACGGACCGATCCCCTCGCTCGATCCCGGCTACGAGGACCTCTCCGACGTCGCGCCGTACGACCCGGACGCCGCCGCCGCGCTGCTCGCCGACGCCGGGTATTCGAGCCTCGACCTGACGCTGAAGATCCCCAACATCTATCCGGCGACGCTCTCGCAGCTGCTGGTCTCCGACCTCGCCGCCGTGGGCATCACGCTGACGGTCGACTCCGTGGACTTCACGACATGGCTCAACGACGTCTACACGAACCACGACTACGAGCTGAGCTTCGTGCTGCACACCGAGGCTCGCGACTTCGAGAACTGGGCCGACCCGGACTACTACTTCACCTACGACGACGCGCAGGTGCAGTCGCTGTACCAGCAGGCGATCGCCGCGACCAGCGACACCGAGGCGGCCTCCCTGCTCGCGCAGGCGGCGCGGATCGTGTCCGAGGACGACGCGGCCGACTGGCTCTATCAGGGCGCCTCGGTCGTCGCCGTCGCGTCGGATGTGACGGGCATGCCGACCGTCAACGTCAACGAGCGGCTCGACGTCACGAAGCTCGCCAAGAGCGACGGGTGATCCGGTACGCGCTGACCCGGCTGGCCCTGCTCGCGCTGGGCCTGCTCGTCGCCAGCGCGCTCATCTTCGTCGCGCTGCGGCTGCTGCCGGGTGATGTCGCGCAGCTCATCGCCGGCGGCAACGCGACCTCGGCGCAGGTGGCGGCGATCCAGGCCGCCCTCGGGCTCGACCGCCCGTGGCCGCTGCAGTACCTCGACTGGCTCGGCGGGCTCGTGCGCGGCGACCTGGGCACCTCGCTGGTCACCGGCACGCCGGTGGCCGGCGAGCTGGCGCAGAAGGCAGCCGTCACTCTCCCGCTCGGGGCGCTCGCCCTGCTGTTCGCGCTGGCGGTCAGCATCCCGCTCGGCGTGATCTCGGCGCTGCGGAACCGGCGAGGGTCCGGGGTCGCTCTCAGCGTCGGCTCGCAGGCGATCGCGGCGGTGCCCGTGGTGTGGGCGGGCATGATGCTCGTCGTCGTGTTCGCGGTATGGCTGGGATGGCTGCCGGCGCAGGGGTTCCCTCGGGCCGGCTGGGCGGATCCGGGCGCGGCGCTGCGCGCGCTGGTGCTGCCCGCGGTGACGATCGGGCTGGTCGAGGGCGCGATGCTGCTGCGGTTCGTGCGCAGCGCGACGCTGCAGGCGATCGGACAGGACTACGTGCGCACGGCGGCGGCGAAGGGCCTGACGCGCACCCAGGCGCTGCTGCGGCACGGCCTGCCGGGCGTCGGCCTGTCGATCGTGAGCGTGCTGGGGCTGCAGGTGGCGGGCATCATCGTCGGCGCCGTCGTCATCGAGCAGCTGTTCTCGCTGCCGGGCATCGGGCGGATGCTGGTCTCCGACGTCGGCGCGCGCGACCTGCCGAAGGTGCAGGGCGAGCTGTTCGCGCTGACCGCTTTCGTGCTGGCGGTCGGGTTCCTCGTCGACCTCGTGCACCATGCGCTCGATCCGCGGCAGCGGGAGGCGGCATGAGCATCCCGCCCCCGGACGAGCATGGTTCCCCTCCCCCGCGCGAGCATGTCCCAGTTCGGACCGCTCAGAGCGCCTCGGAGCGGTCCGAACCGGGACATGACCCGGTCGAAAGTGGGACATGGATGCCAGGCCGGGCCGGGCGGCGGGATGCCGGGGCAGCGCGCCGGGGCGAGCCACGGCGACCGGGCTGGGTGCGACGGCTGTGGGCGCTGCCGACCGGGCGCTTCGGGCTGGTCGCGGTCGCGCTCGTCGTCGTCACCGCGGCGGTGTCGCTGGTGTGGACGCCGTTCGATCCGCAGCACACCGACGTCCCGGACCGCTGGGCGCTGCCCGGCTGGCCGCATGTGCTCGGCACCGACGCCACCGGCCGCGACATCGCGAGCCTGATCATGACCGGCGCCCGGACCACGGTCGCCGTCGCCGTCGGCGCCGGGCTGGTGGCGACGGTCATCGGCCTCGCGCTCGGAGCGCTCGGCGCGCTGACGACCCGGTGGGTGCGCGAGTCGGTCGCGGTGCTCGTCGACATCCTGATCGCCTTCCCGGTGCTCCTGATCGCGATGATGATCGCCGCCGTGTGGGGTGGGTCGCTGGGCGTCGTCGTCTGGGCCGTCGGCATCGGCTTCGGCGTGAACATCGCCCGTGTGACCCGGCCCGAGCTGCGCCGGGTGGCGCGGGCCGACTACGTCGTCGCGGCGCGGGCGTCGGGGCTGACGCCGCCGCAGATCCTGATGCGGCACCTGCTGCCCAACGTCGCGCCCGTGTTCATCGTGCAGCTGTCGTGGGGCATGGCGGTCGCCGTGCTCGCGGAGGCCGGGCTGAGCTATCTCGGGTTCGGGGCACCGGTGACCGAGCCGTCGTGGGGGCTGCTGCTCGCGCAGTCGCAGCAGTACCTCAGCGCGTATCCGCTGTCGGTCGTGTGGCCGGGCCTCGCGATCGCGGTCACCGTGCTCGGCCTGAACCTGCTGGGCGACGCGCTGCGCGAGGCGACCGACCCGACCTTGGCCACGCGCAGCGCCCGGCGCGCCCGCGCCCGTCAGCCGGAGGTGATCTCGTGAGCCTGACCGTGCGCGACCTCGTGGTCGAGATCGGCGGACGCCGCGTCGTCGACGGCGTCTCGTTCGACGTGCCGGACGGCGCGCGCGTCGGGCTCATGGGCGAGTCCGGATCGGGCAAGTCGCTGACGGCCCTCGCGGTGCTGGGGCTGCTGCCCGAGGGCGCGACGGCGACCGGCAGCATCCGGTGGCGCGGCCGGGAGATCCTCGGCCTCCCCGACCGCGAGCTGGCGCGGCTGCGCGGCGACGAGATCGGCATCGTGTTCCAGGAGCCGCAGACGGCGCTGAACCCCATCCGCACGGCGGGACGGCAGATCGCGGAGTCCGTCCGCATCCACTCGCGCATCCGCCGGGCCGCCGCCCGGGACCGCGCGCTGGCGGAGGCCCGTCGCGTGCAGCTCCCCGACCCGGAGCGGCTGCTCGAGCGCTATCCCCACCAGCTCAGCGGCGGGCAGCGGCAGCGCGTCGCGATCGCCATGGCGCTGGCGGCTCAACCGCACCTCCTGATCGCGGACGAGCCGACGACGGCGCTGGACGTCACCATCCAGGCGGAGATCCTCGAGCTGCTGCGCGCCCTCGTGACGGATGCCGGCATGTCGCTCGTGTTCATCACGCACGACCTGGCCGTGCTCGCGCAGGTGGCGACGCATGTCGTGGTGCTGGCGGCGGGTCGCGTGGCCGAGAGCGCACCGGTCGCGCGCCTGCTGTCGGCGCCGGCGTCGCCGGTGACGCAGGCGCTGCTGCGGGATGCCCGCGCGACGGCGTGGCGTGCCGGAGGAGGGGCGGCGTGAGCGGCGTCCTGCTGTCCGGCGCGGGCCTGACTCGCACCTTCACCGCTCCGCGACGGACCCTGTTCGACAGACCGGCGGTCACGACGGCGCTCGACCATGTCGACGTCGAGGTGCGCGAGGGCGCCTCGCTCGGGATCATCGGCGAGTCGGGCTCGGGCAAGTCGACACTCGTGCGGCTGCTGCTGGGACTGGACTCCCCCACCGCGGGCACCGTGACATGCGAGGACCGGCCGGTCGACGCGCGCGCGCCGGCCAGGTCGCTGCGACCGCTGCGCCGGGCGACGGGGCTCGTGCTGCAGGACCCGTACGCCTCGCTCGACCCGCGGATGAGCGTGGGCCGCATCGTCGCCGAGCCGCTGCGGGCTCTCGGCGTCGCGGGCGACCACCGCGCACGGGTGCGCGAGGTGCTCGCCCGCCTCGAGCTGCCGACGGACGCCGCGGAGCGCTACCCGCACGAGTTCTCCGGCGGGCAGCGGCAGCGCATCGCGATCGCGCGCGCGATCGTGCACCGGCCGCGGGTGCTCGTCGGCGACGAGCCGCTGTCGGCGCTGGACGTCACCGTGCGCACACAGATCCTCACCCTGCTGGAACGGCTGCGGCGGGAGGAGGGCATGACCCTCGTGCTCGTCTCGCACGACATCGGCGTGGTCGCCCGCGTGTGCCAGGAGGTGCTGGTGCTCAAGGACGGGCGCGCCGTCGAGTCCGGGCCGACCGTCGACGTGCTGGCTCGCCCGCGGGCCGCCTACACGCGCCGGCTGCTCGCCGCCGTGCCGACGCTGCCGCCGGCGTCCTGACCCCGCGGCCGTGCGTGCGGTGG
>NZ_JASGEL010000002.1:0-48546 GCF_047606385.1 Microbacterium sp. | reverse complement strand
TGACGAGGTCGAGGCGGCCGGGGCGGGCGCCGGCCAGGCGCGCCGCGGCCCGGGAGATCGCCGGCGTCGCCAACGGCAGGTCGTCGACCGGGACGACGTGGTGGCTGCGCGCGGCGTAGGGCCCGACACGTCCCTCCGCGTCGACGTGCAGGCTCACGCGGGTGCGCCAGCCGGTCGCGTCGGCGGTCTCGGCGGCGAGCACCTCGCCGTCCGCGCCCAGGACCGGGGCGGCGGCCTCGATCGTGGCGGGGAGGTCGAGCCGGCCGATGCGCGCGAGCGCGTCGGCGACGACCTGCCGCTTCAGCTCGCGCTGGCGTTCCAGCCGGATGTGCCCGAAGTCCGCGCCCCCGGGGCGTTCAGCGGCGGGCCGGTCGAGTCCCGCCTGCGGCCAGACGTGCGGGCGGCGGTCGGCCGACGCGTCGAGCACGTCGACGACCTCGCCGCGCCAGAAGCTCTTCTTGCGCGTGTCGGTCAGCCGCACGCGCACGCGTTCACCCGGCAGAGTGTCGGGCACGAACACGACCCGCCCCTCGTGCCGGCCCACGAACACGCCGCCGTGCGCGACACCGGTGACGTCCAGGTCGATCTCGGCCGCGGCATCCACCCCCCGAGCCTGCCATACCCGCTGCCGGGCGCCCTCCGGCACCGCTGTCGCCCCCACGGCTCCCGCCCCACCACCGTCGCCCCCACGGCGAGCATGTCCCAGTTTGGCGCGCTTACAGGACTCGTAAGCGCGCCAAACTGGGACATGAACCACGCCGAAGTGGGACATGCTGAGGGCGGAGCGGAGCGGGGCGGGACCGGAAAGGGCGGAGCGCACCCGGGGCGAGGGCCGGCCGGGACGGTAGCGTGGCGGGATGCGCGTCGTCCTCGCCTCGACCTCCCCCGCCCGGCTGATGCTGCTGCGCCAGGCGGGCGTCGAGCCCGAGACACGGTCGCCGGACGTCGACGAGGACGCGGTGATCGCCGCCGTCGAGCGCGGCGAGGGACGCCGCCTGAGCCCGACCGAGCACGTGCTGCTGTTGGCGCGGCGAAAGGCGGCCGCCGTCGCCGCCGTGATCGAGGCCGAGGAGCCGGAGTTCGCGGGGCTCGTCCTCGGCGGCGACTCCATGTTCGAGCTCGACGGCGAGATCCTCGGCAAGCCGTACACGCCGGAGAACGCGATCGCCCGGTGGCACGCGATGCGCGGACGCACCGGCATCCTGCACTCGGGCCACGCCGTCGTGCGGCTGCGGCCGACCACCGCACCGGCGGAGGCTCACGCCGTGGCCGCGGCATCCGTCGCCTTCGCCGCGGACGTGTCGGATGCCGAGATCGAGGCCTACGTCGCCACCGGGGAGCCGCTGCTGGTCGCCGGCGCGTTCACGGTCGACAGCCTCGGCGGCCCGTTCATCACCCGCGTCGAGGGTGACCCGTCCACCGTCGTGGGGATGTCGCTCTCGACGCTGCGGAGCCTGGTCCGCGAGCTCGGCGTGGACTGGACCTCGCTCTGGAACCGCTCGTAGACCATCGCACACGATGACGGCCGCTTCTTGTAGAAGGCGCTCAAAAGCGCAGGGATGCGCGTCGGTAGGCTGACAGTCATGCCTGAAATCGCCAAGGTCCTCATCGCGAACCGCGGCGAGATCGCCGTCCGCATCGTCCGCGCCGCGCGCGACTCCGGACGGGCGACGGTCGCCGTCTACGCCGACCAGGATCGCGACGCCCTGCACGTGCGCCTCGCCGACGAGGCCTACGCGCTCCAGGGCTCGACCAGCGCCGAGACCTACCTCTCGATCGAGAAGATCCTCTCGATCGCCCGCCGCTCGGGGGCGGACGCCGTGCACCCGGGCTACGGGTTCCTCGCCGAGAACGCCGACTTCGCACGGGCGGTCATCGGCGCCGGACTGGCCTGGATCGGCCCGTCCCCCGAGGCCATCGAGGCCCTCGGCGACAAGGTCACCGCGCGCCACGTCGCCGAGAAGGTGGGCGCGCCGCTCGCGCCGGGCACCCCCGGTCCGGTGGAGAACGCCGACGAGGTCGTCGCCTTCGCCCGCGAGGTCGGCCTGCCGATCGCGATCAAGGCGGCGTACGGCGGCGGCGGACGCGGCCTCAAGGTCGCGCGGGAGCTCGACGAGGTCGCCGAGCAGTTCGAGTCGGCGACCCGCGAGGCCGTGGCGGCCTTCGGCCGGGGCGAGTGCTTCGTGGAGAAGTACCTCGACAAGCCGCGCCACGTCGAGACCCAGTGCCTCGCGGATGCCGCCGGCACCGTCGTCGTCATCTCCACCCGCGACTGCTCGCTGCAGCGGCGCCACCAGAAGCTCGTCGAGGAGGCGCCGGCGCCGTTCCTGTCGGACGAGCAGAACCGCATCCTGTACGAGTCCTCCAAGGCGATCCTGCGCGAGGTCGGCTACGTCGGGGCGGGCACCTGCGAGTTCCTCATCGGCGCCGACGGCACGATCTCGTTCCTCGAGGTGAACACCCGCCTGCAGGTCGAGCACCCGGTCTCCGAGGAGGTCACCGGCATCGACCTGGTGCGTGAGCAGTTCCGCATCGCCGAGGGCGGCCTGATCGACTACGACGACCCGGCGCCGCTCGGCCACTCCTTCGAGTTCCGCATCAACGGCGAGGACCCGGGCCGGAACTTCCTGCCCCAGCCCGGCCCGATCCACGTGTTCAAGACCTTCGGCGGCCCCGGCATCCGCCTCGACTCCGGCGTCACCGCCGGCGACACGGTCTCCGGCGCGTTCGACTCGCTGCTGGCGAAGATCATCGTCAGCGGCCGTGACCGCGACGAGGCGCTCGAACGCGCACGACGGGCGCTCGACGAGTTCGAGGTCGCGGGGCTGCCCACCGTGCTGCCCTTCCACCGCAGGGTGGTGCGCGATCCGGCCTTCACCGCGGAGGACGGCGTGTTCGGCGTCTACACGCGCTGGATCGAGACCGAGTTCGTGAACGACATCCCGGCATGGGACGGCGAGCTCGGCGACCCGAGCCCCGCCGAGCACCGCCACACGGTCGTGGTGGAGGTCGCCGGCAAGCGCCTCGAGGTGAGCCTGCCCGACCGGATCGCCGCGCCCGCGGCGTCCGTCGGCCGTCCCGCGGCCGTGCCGCCCTCGCGCCGCTCGCACCAGACGAGCACGCTGGCGGGCGCGTCCGGGGACGCGGTCAAGTCCCCGATGCAGGCCACGGTCGTCAAGGTCGCCGTCGAGACCGGTCAGCAGGTCGTCAAGGGCGACCTGGTGGTGGTGCTCGAGGCGATGAAGATGGAGCAGCCGATCCAGGCCCACAAGGACGGCGTCGTCGGCCAGGTCGATGCGAACCCCGGGGCCACGGTGTCGGCCGGGCACCAGCTGCTGACCATCAGCTGACACGCCCGCCACGGCCGCCGCCTCCCCCTCACCGCGACTGCGACGATTTCGTGGAATCGGTGCGCATTTGTGGCGTCGATTCGCACGAAATCGTCTCGGTCGTGGGAACGAGAACGGGGAAGCCGGCGGCTAGTTCTCCTCGCCGTCGGAGTTCTCGACCAGGTGCAGCGCGCGCATCGCGTCCTGGATGCTGCCGGACAGCGACGGGTACACCGCGAACACGCGGGAGACCTGGTCGACCGTGAGACGCCGCTCCACCGCGATCGCGACCGGGTAGATCATGTCCGAGGCGCGGGGGCCGACGATCACGCCGCCCATCACGGTGCCGCTGCCGGCGTGGACGATCAGCTTCACGAACCCCTCCGTGATCCCGATCATCTTCGCGCGCGGGTTGGCCGACAGCGGCAGCTTGTGCACCGTGCCGTTGATGCTGCCGTCCAGCACGTCCTTCTCCTGGTACCCGACCGTCGCGATCTCCGGCGCGGTGAAGATGTTCGCCGCGATCCGGCGCTGCTCCAGCGGGATCACGACGTCGCCGAGCGCGTGGAAGACCGCCGTGCGCCCCTGCATGGAGGCGACCGACGCGAGCGGCACGAAGGTCGTGCAGTCGCCGGCGGCGTAGATGTTGGGCACCGAGGTGCGGGCGACGCGGTTCACGCGGATGTGGCCGGACGCCGTCATCTCGACGCCCGCCTGCTCCAGCCCGATGCCGGCGGTGTTGGGGATCGACCCGACCGCGAGCAGACAGTGGCTGCCCTCGATGGTGCGACCGTCGCCGAGGGTCACGAGCACGCCGTCGGCGGTGCGCTCGACCCGGTCGGCGCGCGCCTTGGACAGCAGGGTCATGCCGCCGCGACGGAACACCCGCTCCAGCACCGCGGCGGCGTCCGCATCCTCGCCGGGAAGGACCTGGTCGCGGCTGGAGACGAGCGTCACCTTCGCGCCGAGGTTCATGTACGCCGAGGCGAACTCGGCGCCGGTCACGCCCGACCCGACGACGATGAGGTGATCGGGCAGGCTCTTCATGTCGTAGAGCTGGGTCCAGGTCAGGATGCGGTCGCCGTCGGGCATCGCGGTCGGCAGCTGCCGCGGCGAGGCGCCGACCGAGACGACCAGGGTGTCCGCCTCGATGCGGTCGAAGTCGGTGCCGCCGGGACCGGTGGCGGCGATCACGGCGTCGCGGCCGTCGAGCCGGCCGTGGCCGGAGATGATCCGCACCCCCGCGTCGACGAGCGAGGTGCGCATGTCGTCGGACTGCTGCCGGGCCAGGGCCAGCAGCCGCTTGTTGACCGCCGCGAGGTTGATGGCGATCTCGGGCTGCAGCGGCCGGCCGTCGGCGCCCCGCGCGAACAGCTGCACGCCCAGCTCGCCGCCGCCGGCGATGGCGACCGCCGCGTCCGCCGTGGCGATGAGGGTCTTGGAGGGCACCACGTCGGTGATCACGGCGGAGCCGCCCACCCCGGCGCGTTCGACGAGGGTGACCTCCGCCCCGAGCTGCGCGGCAGCCAGCGCCGCCTCGTACCCGCCGGGACCGCCGCCGATGATCGCGACGCGCTGCGCATGCTCGAAGCTCAGGGACATGCGTCCATTCTTCCGCGACGGGCACCCCGGACGCACATCGGCGGGCCCGGACGCGCACCCGCGCGGGTCGCCTGCCGCGGCGGCGTCCCGTCGCAGGCAACGACGGTGCCCGCCGCGCGAGCCATCGCGCTTAAAGTGTGGGCATGACGACAGGCCCCCTCGACGACCCCGCATCCGACCCGTTCGAGATCGCCCGGCAGGCCGCCGCCGACATCGCGCGCGAGACCGGCGTCCCGCGCCACGACGTCGCGCTGACCCTCGGCAGCGGATGGGGGAAGGCCGCCGACCTGATCGGCGAGACCACGGCGACGATCCCGGCCGAGGAGGTGGCCGGCTTCAGCCGGCCCGCACTGGAGGGCCACTCCGGGACGCTGCGCAGCATCCTGACCCCGGGCGGCGCGCGCGTGCTCGTCATCGGGGCGCGCACCCACTTCTACGAGGGTCACGGCGTGCGCCGCGTCGTGCACAGCGTTCGCGCCGCCGCCGCGACCGGCGCGCGCATCATGGTGCTCACCAACGGCGCCGGCGGCATCCGTGAGGGCTGGCGGCCGGGTCAGCCGGTGCTGATCGCCGACCACATCAACCTCACCGCCGCCTCACCGCTGGAGGGCGCCACCTTCGTCGACCTCACCGACCTGTACGCGCAGCGTCTGCGCGACATCGCCCGCACCGTCGACCCCGGCCTCGACGAGGGCGTGTACTGCCAGTTCCGCGGCCCGCAGTACGAGACGCCGGCCGAGGTGCGGATGGCGCGCGCGATCGGCGGCGACATCGTCGGCATGTCCACCGCTCTGGAGGCGATCGCCGCACGCCAGGCGGGGATGGAGGTGCTCGGGTTCTCGCTGATCACGAACCTGGCGGCCGGCATCCAGACCACCCCGCTCAGCCACGCCGAGGTCATCGAGGCCGGGCAGGCCGCGGAACCCGTCATCTCCGCCCTCCTCGCGCGTGTGATCGGAGCGCTGTGAGCGCGCTCGAGGCCGCGCGGGCGTGGCGGGATCAGGATCCGGACGCCGAGACCCGGGCCGAGCTGGACGCCCTGATCGACGCGGCGGCCGGCGGGGACGCCGGGGCGCGGCAGGAGATCGACGAACGGTTCGCCTCCCGCCTGGCCTTCGGGACGGCAGGGCTCCGCGGCGCGCTCGGCGCCGGCCCGACCCGCATGAACCGCGTGCTCGTGGCCCAGGCCGCCGCGGGACTGGCCGGCTACCTGCGAGCACAGGCCGACGACGTCCCCGCCGTCGTGATCGGGTACGACGGGCGCCGCAACTCCGAGGTGTTCGCCCGCGACTCGGCGGAGATCCTCGCCGGCGCCGGGCTGCGCGCCCTGCTGCTGCCGCGGCCGCTGCCGACCCCGGTGCTGGCGTTCGCGGTGCGGCACCTGGGCGCCGACGCGGGCGTCATGGTGACCGCGAGCCACAACCCGCCGGGCGACAACGGCTACAAGGTGTACCTCGGCGGCGCCGACGGCGGGTCGCAGATCGTCTCCCCCGCGGATGCCGGGATCGCCGCGCGGATCGAGCGGGTCGCCGCGGGCGACATCCGCGACCTGCCCCGCAGCGACCGGTACGAGATCGCTCCCGAGACGGTGGTGGACGCGTACGTCGCCGCGACCGCCGCCGTGTCCCCCGCCCCGCCGGGAGCGTCCGGGCTGCGCTGGGCGTACACGGCGCTGCACGGGGTCGGGTGGGAGACCTTCGCGCGCGTGCTCGATCGGGCCGGCTACCCGACGCCGGTCACGGTCGACGCCCAGCTGCATCCGGACGCGGCCTTCCCCACGGTCGCGTTCCCCAACCCGGAGGAGCCGGGCACGCTCGATCTCGCGTTCGCCCTGGCGCAGTCCGCGGACGCCGAGCTGGTGATCGCGCACGACCCGGATGCCGACCGGCTGGCCGTCGCGATGCCGGACGGCGCGGGCGGATTCCGCGCCCTGACCGGGAACCAGATCGGCCTGCTGCTCGGGTGGCGGGCGGCGCGGCTGGCCGCGGCGTCCGGCGCCGCGGACGCGACGCTGGCCTGCTCGCTCGTCTCCTCGCCCGGGCTGGCGGCCGTGGCCGCCCGCTACGGGCTCGGCTTCCATGCGACGCTGACCGGCTTCAAGTGGATCTCCCGCACCCCGGGACTGGTCTACGGGTTCGAGGAGGCGCTGGGCTATCTCGTGAACCCCGACACCGTGCGCGACAAGGACGGGCTGTCGGCGGCCGTCGCGGTCCTCGGCCTCGTCGCCGAGGCGCGCGGCGCCGGCCGGAGCCTCACCGACCTGCTGGACGAGTTCGATCGCACGTTCGGGGTCTTCGCGAGCGGGCAGGTGTCGGTGCGTCTCGCCGACACCGCCGCGGTCGCGACCCTCATGGCGGCGCTGCGGGCACAGCATCCGGCCGCGGTCGGCGACGTCCCCGTCGACCGGGTCGACGATCTGCTCGACGGGCTCGACGGCCTGCCGCCGGGCGATGTGCTGCGGCTGTGGCTGACCGACGGGTCGCGCGTGCTGGTGCGCCCCAGCGGCACCGAGCCGAAGCTGAAGCTCTACCTGGACGTGCGGGCGGAGACGGCGGACGCGGCATCCGCGCGCCTCGCCTCGCTGACCGCCGGCGCCCGCGCGCTGCTCGACGCGCTGTGACCGCGGGGTGACGCGGGGCGCGGGGGTCAGCCGTCGATGACGGCGACCAGCTCGTCGAGGAACGACGAGAAGTCGGTGCCGCGGCGCACGATCCGCTGCACGCTGTCCCGTTCGCTGAACACCTCGACGAACTGCTCGAACACGGTCTGGAACGCCTCACGGTCGTCCTCCGCGAAGGCGGCGAACGCCACGACCTGCACCCGCCCGGTGCCCCAGACGATCGGCGGGTCGGCGATGCCGATGGCGATCGCGGTGCGGGACGCCGTCATCCCCAGCGCGTGCGGCACCGCGAGCGCGTCGGTGAACGCGGTGGACGAGAGCCGTTCGCGTTCGACCGCGCGGTGCAGGTAGTCCTCGTCGATCACGCCCTGCGCGACGAGCAGGCCGCCGAGCTCGCGGATCGTGCCCTCCTCGCCGCCGGAGCCGTCGATCCCCCGCACGAACGCCGCCTCGTCGAAGTACCGCTCGAGCTCGGCCCGCAGCCGGGCGAGACGTCGTGCACGGCGGATGCGGGCGGCCGCCGCCTGCACGTGCTCCACGTCCGCGGGCGTCAGGAACGGCTGGATGCGCACGATCCGGTCGCCGCCGACCGGCGCGTCGATCGTGGTCAGCACGAGGTCGGTGTCGATCGCCGCCCAGTCCGGGTCCACGCGCGTGGTCACCTCGACCACCTCGATCGCCTGCCCGAGCGACCGGTCGACGCTCGATCGCAGCAGATCGTGCAGCTCGTAGTAGCCGGGGCACACGATCGTGGCCGTCAGCAGCCGGTCGCCGCGCCGGCTGCGCTCGAGCTGGCCGCCCACGTGCATCGCGATGTAGGCGATCTCGTCGTCGGGCAGCGGGATGCCGAGGCGCGCCTGCAGGCGACTGGCGATGTACACGGCGACCTCGAAGATCATCGGGTAGGTCGCCTTCAGCGACTTCGTGAGCGGGTTGCGGCTCCATGCGTGCTCCCGCGCGCGGGCGCGCAGGTTCTGCACGTGCAGCGCGAGCCGGAGCGTGAAGTCGGGCGCGACGATGTCGACGAGGAACTCGGATGCCGCGTCCGCGACGACCTCGCGCACGACCTGCTCCACCTCGGGGTCCAGCGGCGCCCGCGCCTCGTCGACCGCGCCCGGCGCGACCACGCGCGTGAGCACCAGGACCGCCAGGTGCAGCAGGTCCCCGGCGCCCAGGCGCACGCCGAGGTGCTCGGTCGCCAGCCGGTCGATGAGGGCGGCGACGGACTGCTGCGCCGGCGTGGGCACGACCGGCGTCTGCTCCAGCCCGCGGCCGGCGGAGACCCGGTCGGCGGCGATGGCGATGTGCATCACGGCATCCGTGATGCCGAGCTCGTTCACGAAGTATCCGAGACCGGTGAGCTCGGCCACCAGCGCCTCCTTGAACTCCCCGAACGCGGCCGGTGCGACCGATCCGGCGCCGAGGGTGCGGCGCAGCGCGAGCAGGTCGAAGGCGCCGTCGTCCATCTCGTCGTGCACGAGCCGTGACAGCAGGCGCCGGGTGGCGGCCTCCGTCCCGGTCAGGCGGGCGCGGGACGCCGAGCGCTCCAGCGTCAGCTCGGTGCCGCCGAGGAGACCCCGCACGCGGGCGAGATCGGACTCGATCGTGGCCGGGCTGACGAACGAGCTCTCGGCGAACTCGTACACGTCGATGCCGTCGGCGTCGTCCAGCAGCGCGCGCACGACGGCGTGCAGCCGGTCGCGGGGCGTGGTCGACGCAGGCGCCGTCCGGAGCGCGGCGCCCGCCTCCGACCCGGCCCGATACCCCTGCGGCCCCGACTCCACGACACCGCCCGCGCGGGCGTTCAACGCGGTGGCGTAGGAGCGGATGCTGCGCGGCGTGACGCCCAGCGCGTCGGCCAGCGACCCCGCCGTCACCCAGTCGTTGTGCCGCACCAGGAGCGCCAGCATCCTGTCCTGTCTCGCTCGCGTCACGGGGTCCTCCGACGCCGGCCCGCTGCGGCCGACTCCCCATTCCACCACGGCCCGTCGTCCCGCCGCTCGTGTGCGCGGCATCCGGCGCGACGTGCGGCGGCGGCCCGGGGCGGACGACGTGCCGCAGCCGGCGCAGAACACAGGACGCCGGGGCCGACACGCCGCGGCAGCTGCGCGGGACGGGGGCCTGCGCCGTGGCGGTCCTGTGTCCTGCGCCGGCCGGGCGTGAGAGGCCGGCGGCATCCGGAGCCGGATTTCCGCGGGGGCGGAAGAAGCTCTGGTTGTGGAATTCTCGGCGGGTTCCCAGGATGGAGCAGAAGGAGGCGGATCGATGCGGATCCTCGTGGTGTGCGGCGCGGGCGCGTCGAGCACGTTCGTGGCTCACCGGCTGCGGCAGGCGGCGCACGCGGCCGGCCTCGAGCTGGAGGTCGCCGCGTCGGCGCGGTCGGCGTTCGCGGACCGGCTGGCCGGCACCGACACCGTGCTGATCGGGCCGCACCTGCCCGACGTCGACGACGTCCGCACGCAGTCCGAGGCCGCGGGCGCGCTCGCGATCACGCTGCCCGAAGACGTGTTCGCCGACACCGACGGCACCCGCATCCTCGCCCTCGTCCAGCCCGCTCCGAGAGGAACCCCATGACCGCCTCCCGCACCGTCCGCATCGGCTCGTCGCACGGCCTGCACGCCCGCCCGCGAAGCTGTTCGTCCAGCGCGCGAAGGATGCCGGGGTGCCGGTCACGATCGCCAAGGACGCCGGCGCGCCCGTCGACGCGACCAGCATCCTCGCGGTGATCGCGCAGGGCCTCGAGCACGGCGACTACGTGACCCTCACCGCGGAGGGCGCGAGCGCCGAGGCCGTGCTGGACGACCTGGCCGACCTGCTGTCCACCGACCACGACGCGGAGTGAGCACCATGAACCAGATCCACGGAGTCGGCATCGGCCTGGGCGTCGCCCAGGGCCGGGTGGCCCGGATGTCCGGGCCCCTCGCCCTTCCCACCGAGGAGCCCAGCGCCATCGGCGCCGAGGCCGAGGCGGCCCGGGCGAGAGAGGCGGTCGCGGCGGTCGCCCGCGAGCTGGAGGCCCGCGGCCAGGTCGCCGGCGGGGCGGCGCGCGACGTGCTCGAGGCCCAGGCGATGATGGCCGAGGACCCGGCGCTGGAAGCCGAGGTGACGACCCGGCTGTCGACCGGCCGCACCGCGGAGTGGGCGGTCGCCGACGCGTTCGCCTCGTTCCGCGACCAGCTGACGGCCGTGGGCGGGTATCTCGGCGAGCGTGCCGCGGACCTCGACGACGTCGCCCAGCGCGTCATCGCGCATCTGCGCGGCGTGGCCGCGCCCGGCGTCCCCGACCCGGGACACCCCTTCGTGCTGGTCGCCACCGACCTCGCCCCCGCCGACACCGCGCTGCTCGACCTCGACCAGGTGCTGGCCCTCGTCACCAGCGAGGGCGGCCCGACCTCGCACACCGCGATCCTCGCCCGGGAGAAGGGCATCGTCGCGATCGTGGGAGCAGCGGATGCCGCCGGCCTGGCCGACGGCGAGACCGTCATCGTGGATGCCGCCGCGGGCGTCGTGATCACCGACCCGAGCGCCGAGGAGCTGACCCGCGCACAGCACCGGGCGGATGCCCGTGCGGCTGCGGCGTCCGCTCCCCTCACTCCGGGGGCGCTGGCCGACGGGACCGCGGTGCCGTTGCTCGCGAACCTCGGCAGTCCCGACGGCGCCGCGGAGGCCGTGGCGCTGGGCGCGGAGGGCGTCGGCCTGTTCCGCACCGAGTTCCTGTTCCTCAGCTCGCAGAACGCGCCCACCGTCGCGCAGCAGCGGGAGGCGTACGAGAAGCTGCTGGCAGCGTTCCGTGGCAGGAAGGTCGTCGTGCGGGCGCTGGACGCCGGGGCCGACAAGCCGCTCGCCTTCCTCAACGACGCGCACGAGGAGAACCCCGCTCTCGGGCTGCGGGGCCTGCGCGCGCTGCGCGCGAACGAGGACATCCTGCGCGAGCAGCTCACGGCCCTGGCCGAGGCGGACGCCGCCGTCGCCGCGACCGGGGAGGCCGCGGACCTGTGGGTCATGGCGCCGATGGTCGCCACGGTCTCGGAGACCCGGTACTTCGTCGCTCTCGCGCGGGAGTACGGCATCCGCACCGCCGGGGTCATGGTCGAGGTGCCGGCCGCAGCTCTCCTCGCCGACCGGATCCTGCGCGACGCCGACTTCGCCTCGATCGGCACGAACGATCTCACGCAGTACACGATGGCCGCCGACCGGCTGCTCGGCTCGGTCGCGTCGTTCCAGGATCCGTGGCACCCCGCGGTGCTGCGGCTGATCCGGGCCACCGGCGACGGCGGCGCGGCAGGCGGCAAGCCCGTCGGCATCTGCGGCGAGGCGGCGGCCGATCCGCTGCTGGCCGTCGTGCTCGTGGGCCTGGGCGCCACCTCGCTCTCGATGGCCCCCACCGCGCTGGCCGACGTGCGCCAGTCGCTGAAGACGCACTCCCTCGACGATGCGCGCCGCATCGCCGAGGCCGCCCTCGCCGCCGACGACGCGGCGTCGGCACGCGCGGCCGCGCAGGCCGCGGCATCCCTCCGGTAAACACGAGCAGAAAGAGACAGCAATGACGACGACGTCAGCAGTCGCACCGGCCTCCGGCGGAAGCCGGGCCCGGGTCGGCATCCAGCGGTTCGGCACATTCCTCTCCGGGATGATCATGCCGAACATCCCGGCGTTCATCGCCTGGGGCCTCATCACGACCCTGTTCATCGCGGCCGGATGGCTCGGCCATTGGTATCCGGTCGCCGACATGCTCGGCGGGTTCGGCAACGCCGACGAGGTCGGCTGGCAGCATGCGCTCACCCAGCTGGCGCAGGCCGATGACGGCACGACCTTCCCGGAGTACGTGGGTCTCGTCAACTCGATGATCACGTACCTGCTGCCGCTGCTGATCGCGAACACCGCGGGCCGTATGGTCTACGGCGAACGCGGCGGCGTGGTCGCGACGATCGCCACGATGGGCGTGATCGTCGGCACGACGATCCCCATGTTCCTGGGCGCGATGATCATGGGTCCGCTGGCGGGCTGGATCACCAAGCAGATGGACAAGCTGTGGGACGGCAAGATCCGGCCCGGCTTCGAGATGCTCGTGAACAACTTCTCCGCCGGCATCCTCGGCATGCTCCTGGCTATCGCGGGGTTCTTCGCCTTCGGCCCGATCATCAGCGTCGTCAGCGACGCGCTCGGCAACGTCGTCAACTGGCTCGTCAGCCTCGGCCTGCTGCCGCTGCTGTCGATCATCGTCGAGCCGGCGAAGGTCCTGTTCCTCAACAACGCGATCAACCACGGGGTGTTCACCCCGCTCGGCATCCAGCAGGCCGCCGAGACCGGCAAGTCGATCCTGTTCCTGATCGAGGCCAACCCCGGCCCGGGTGTCGGCATCCTGCTCGCGTTCTCGTTCTTCGGGGTGGGGGCCGCCAAGGCCAGCGCACCGGGCGCCATCATCATCCAGTTCTTCGGCGGCATCCACGAGATCTACTTCCCTTACGCGCTCATGAAGCCCGCGCTGTTCCTGGCGGCGATCCTCGGCGGCATGACGGGCGTGGCGACGAACACCATCTTCAACAGCGGCCTCCGCTTCCCCGCCGCGCCGGGGAGCATCATCGCCGTGTTGCTGGCGGCCGCCCCTGACAGTTACGTGGGCGTGATCCTGTCGGTGGTGCTTGCGGCGACCGTCTCGTTCCTGGTGTCCTCCTTCTTCCTGCTGCGCACGCGCAAGCGCGACCGCGAGCTCGCCGGCGCCGGCGATCTGGAAGCCGCGATCGCCCGCACCGAGGCGAACAAGGGCAAGTCCTCCGACGCGCTCGCGGGTCTGCGGGCTCGGGCGGTGGCGGGCGCCGACGCGGAGGGCGAGCAGCTGGGTGTCGAGGGCGCGCGGGCCGCCGACGCCGTCGGGGCAGGCACCGTGACCGCGACCAAGCCGATCCACAACATCGTGTTCGCCTGCGACGCGGGCATGGGATCCTCGGCGATGGGCGCCAGCGTCCTGCGCAACAAGATCAAGAAGGCGGGGATCGAGGGCGTCACCGTCGTCAACAAGGCGATCGCGAACCTCGATGGCTCCGCCGACCTGGTGATCACGCAGAACCAGCTGACCGACCGCGCCCGCGGGCAGGCTCCGAACGCGGTGCACGTCTCGGTCGACAACTTCATGAACTCGCCCAAGTACGACGAGGTCGTCGACCTGGTCAAGGAGCAGCCGACGCAGTGACAGGAGGCCGGGGCGGCGCCCAGCGCCCACCCCGGCCTCCCATGTCCCACTTCGGACCGGGTGATGTCCCACTTCGGACCGGAAAACGGCCACCGAAGCGGTCCGAAGTGGGACATGCTCGGAGGGTACGACGACCCAGAGGAAGGACAGAGATCATGGCAGTTCTGAACATCGGGCAGGTCCGCATCCACCCCGGGTCGGTGAGCCGCGAGGAGGCCACCCGCGAGGCCGCCGACATCCTGGAGGCGGCCGGTGCGGTCACCCCCGCCTACTACGACGCGATGCTGCAGCGGGAGCAGACGGTGTCCACGTACATGGGCAACGAGCTGGCGATCCCCCACGGCACGAACGAGGCCAAGGACGACATCCTCGCCTCGGCCCTCGCGGTCATCCGCTATGACGGCGGGGTGGACTGGGACGGCAACCCGGTGCGGTTCGTGATCGGCATCGCCGGGCGCGGCGACGAGCACCTGGAGATCCTGTCGCAGATCGCGATCCTGTTCTCGGAGGAGGACGAGGTCGCCCGGCTCGCGGCGGCGGCGACCCCGGAGGAGCTGTTCGCCCTGTTGTCGGAGGGCATCGAATGAAGGCCGTCCACTTCGGCGCCGGCAACATCGGTCGCGGGTTCGTGGGGCTGCTGCTGCACGAGGGCGGCTACGAGGTCGTGTTCTCGGATGTCGCAGCTCCCCTCGTCGACGCGATCGACGCCGCGTCCCGCTACACCGTGCACGAGGTCGGCGACGGCGGCACGGATGTCGAGGTCACCGGCTTCCGAGCCCTGAACAGCGCCGCGGACCCGCAGGCGGTCGTCGACGAGATCGCGACGGCGGACGTCGTCACCACCGCGGTCGGACCGACGGTGCTGCGCTTCGTCGCCCCGACGCTGGTGGCGGGGCTGCGGGCGCGACCCGCGTCCCTCCCCCCGCTGCAGGTGATGGCGTGCGAGAACGCGATCGGGGCGACGGACACGCTGCGCGAGCTCGCCGCCGCAGACGCCGGCGCCGACTGGCCGGCGCTGGCCGAGCGCGCGGTGTTCGCGAACACCGCCGTGGACCGGATCGTGCCCGGACAGCCCGAGGGGATCGGGATCGACGTCGTCGTGGAGCCGTACTTCGAGTGGGCGATCGAGCGGGCACCGTTCGGGGACCGACCGCCGCGGATCCCCGGCGCGCACTTCGTCGACGACCTCACGCCCTACATCGAGCGCAAGCTCTTCACCGTCAACACCGGCCACGCGGCGACCGCGTACTTCGGCGCCCGTGCCGGCGTCGAGCGGATCTCCGACGCGCTCGCCGTGCCCGAGATCGCGGCGGCCGTCTCGGCGACCCTCGCCGAGACCTCGGCGATGCTGATCGCCAAGCACGGGTTCGCCGCCGACGAGCTGGCGCGCTACCGGGAGACGATCATCGGGCGGTTCCGCAACCCGCAGCTGCCGGACACGGTGTGGCGCGTCGGCCGTCAGCCGTTGCGCAAGCTCTCCCGGCACGAGCGGTTCATCGGGCCCGCGGCGGAGGCCGCCGAACGCGGCCTGTCGACCGCGGCGCTGGTGGCGACGGTGGCTGCCGCGCTCGAGTTCTCCTCCCCCGACGACCCCGAGGCGGTGGAGCTGCAGCGGCTGCTGCACGAGCTCGACGCCGACGCCTTCACCGCGCAGGTCACGGGCCTGGAGGCGCAGCATCCGCTGTTCGCCCCGGTCGCCCGCGCCGTGGCGGCCCGCCAGCAGGCCCTGTGATCCCTCCGGCGCGCGGACGCCGCCGTATCCGCCGTGTCCTGGTCTGGACGTCCGGGACGATCGTCGCGGTGCTGGTCCTCGCAGTCGCGGGTGTCGTGATCTGGACCCAGGTCGGGGTCATGTCGGCCGAGGCCGCTCCGCTCGCGGCGGTGCGCGCCGACACCGCCATCGCGATCACCGACGACGCGGCCGGGATCGTGATGACGCCGGCATCCGGCGACAGCACGAGCGGGCTCGTCTTCATCCCGGGAGCGAAGGTCGATCCGTGGGCCTACGCCTCCCGGCTGTCGGGGCTGGTGGCCGACGACGGCATCACCGTCGTGATCACCAAGCCGTGGCTGAACATCGCGTTCTTCGACCTGCGGCCGTTGACGACCTTCACCGCGCTGGCGCCCGACGTGACGACGTGGCTGGTCGGCGGGCACTCGCTCGGCGGGGTCCGCGCGTGCCAACTCGCGACGGATGCCGACGCTCTCGTGCTGTTCGCCTCGTACTGCGCGACCGACATCAGCGGCACGGACCTGCCCGTGCTCAGCATCTCCGGCAGCGACGACGGCCTGTCGACGCCCGACAAGATCGCGGACGCCGCGCATCTGCTGCCGGCCAGCGCCGAGTTCGACGAGATCGCCGGCGCCTCGCACGCGTCGTTCGGCGACTACGGCACGCAGTCCGGTGACGGCACCGCGACGATCTCCGACCCGGAGATGACGGCCGAGATCACCACGCTGGTCGGCGGCTTCGCCGCCTCCCTGCCCTGACCCCGGCGGCCCCTGCCCCGGCGGCCCCTGCCCCACCGGGCCCTGCTGCGGCCACTCGACCGGGCTGCCGGAGACGGGTGAGGGCTACAGGGCGAAGCCGTCGCTGATCAGGTCGATGAGCTCCTCGCGCTCCTCCACCGGCAGGAACGCGCCGGCGGCCGCGTTGAGCTGGAACCGCTCCAGGTCGTCGAGCCCGTAGTCGAAGGTCTCGGCGAGCAGCGCCAGCTCGCGGGTGAGCGAGGTGCGGCACATCGTGCGGTCGTCGGTGTTGACGGTCACCGCGAAGCCGAGCTGATACAGCAGGTCGAACGGGTGGTCGGCGACGTCCTCGCCCCATGCGGCCACGGCACCGGTCTGCAGGTTCGAGGTGATCGACAGCTCCAGCGGAATCTCGCGGTCGCGCACCCAGCGCGCCAGATCGCCGAACACGACCTCGACCGTGTCCCCCGACCGCGACACGACGTCGAGGTCCTGGGCGATGCGCACCCCGTGCCCGAGCCGCAGCGCCCGGCCGTCCAGCAGCGCCGAGCGGATCGAGGCCAGCCCGGCCGCCTCGCCGGCGTGGATCGTCACCGGGAAGAACTCCGCGGCCAGATGGTCGAGCGCCTCCCGGTGCCCCGCCGGGGGGAAGCCGTCCTCGGGCCCGGCGAGGTCGAAGCCCACCGCGCCGCGATCCCGGAACCCGACCGCGAGCCGTGCGATGCGCGCCGACGACGAGCCCTGCCGCATCGCGGCGAGGATCTGCCCGACCCGGATGTCATGGCCGGCGTCGGCGGCGGCGTCCTCACCCTCTTCGAGGCCCTGCTGCACGGCTTCGACCGCCTGCTCCAGCGACAGCCCGCCGGCGACGTGCTGCTCCGGCGCCCACCGCGCCTCGCCGTAGATCACGCCGTCGGCGGCGAGGTCCTCGACGTACTCGCGTGCGACGCGCCGCAGCGCCTCCGCGCTCTGCATCACGGCGGTCACGACCTCGAACGGCGCCAGGAACTCGACGAGCGAGCCCGAGTCGCACTGCTCGGCGATCCAGTCGGCGAGGTCGTCGGCGTCGCCTGCCGGCAGCTCGACGCCGGCATCGTCGGCGAGCTCGACGATCGTGTCGGGACGCACGGCGCCGTCGAGGTGGTCGTGCAGCGAGATCTTCGGCAGGCTGCGGATCGAGACGCCGTCGAGACGCGCGTCGCCGTACTGGTCGATGGGCATGGGGTTCTCCTCAGGGCAGGGTGGGTCGGGTCAGGCGGTGATTCGCTCACGGACGCGAGTGGATGCCGGCGGCGGCGCGTCCGCGATCTCCCACGCCCCCTCGAGGGCGTCGAGGGCGCGGGCGAAGCGCCCTTCATCGTCTGCCGACAAGGTGAACAGGGGCTGTCCGGCGACGATGGGGTCGCCCGGCACCGCGTGCAGGTCGATGCCGGCGGCGGGCACGACCCGGTCGGTCGCCCGCGTGCGGCCGGCGCCGAGGCGCCACGCGGCGACGCCGAAGGCGAGCGCGTCGGCACGGGCGAGGAATCCGGCGCGGGGCGCGAGGACGGTGTGGGCCTCGCGGGCGGCCGGCAGCGCGGCATCCGGGTCACCGCCCTGGGCACGGATCATCGCCCGCCAGGTGTCCATCGCGCGGCCGTCGGCGAGCGCCGACGCCAGGTCGGCGTCCGGGATGCCGGCGGCGGCCGCCATCTCGCGCCCGAGCGCCAGCGTCAGCTCGACGACGTCGGCCGGGCCGCCGCCGGCGAGCACCTCGACGGCCTCCCGCACCTCGTTCGCGTTGCCGACGGTGCGGCCGAGCGGGGTCGCCATGTCGGTGATCAGCGCCGTCGTCGTGAGCCCGGCGTCGGCGCCCAGCTCGACCATGGTGCGGGCGAGGTCCCGCGCGCCCTCGAGCGGCGGGATGAGGGCGCCCGAGCCGTGCTTGACGTCGAGCACGAGCGCACCGGTGCCCTCCGCGATCTTCTTCGACATGATGCTGGCGGCGATCAGCGGGATCGACTCGACCGTGCCGGTCTCGTCCCGCAGGGCGTACAGTCGCCGGTCGGCGGGCGCGAGCTCGGCCCCGGGCGCGCAGATCGCCGCGCCGACCGCGCCGAGCTGCGCCGTCAGCTCCCTGGCCGACAGCTGCGCCCGCCAGCCCGGGATCGACTCGAGCTTGTCGAGGGTGCCCCCGGTGTAGCCGAGGCCGCGGCCGGACAGCTGCGGCACCGCGACGCCGAACGAGGCCACCAGCGGCACGAGCGGCAGCGTGATCTTGTCGCCGATCCCGCCCGTCGAGTGCTTGTCGACGGTGGGCCGGCCCAGCGTCGAGAAGTCCATCCGCGACCCGGACGCCGTCATCGCCGCGGTCAGCGCCCGCACCTCGCCGCGGGAGCAGCCGTTGAGCACGACGGCCATCGCGAACGCGGACATCTGGGCGTCGGTGACGCGGCCACGGGTGAACGCGTCGACGAGCCAGCGCATCCCCGCCGCGGGCACCTCGCCGCCGTCGCGCTTGAGACGGATGAGCTGGACCGCGTCGAACGGCTCCGGGGCGCTCATGCGGCATCCCTCCCCCGACGGCCCGCGCCGGGCTCCCCCCACGCATGTCCCAGTCGGTGTTCGCACCTCCGCCGAGCATGTCCCAGTTCGGCGCGGTAAGCGGCGCGCATACCGCGCCGAACTGGGACATCAACCGCGCCGAAGTGGGACATCGCGGGCTCCGGCGGGGTCATGGCCGGGCGGACGCCAGGTCGTCGGGGCCGAAGGCGTCCGGCAGCACGTCCGGCATGGTCCGGACGCCGGATGCCGTCTGCAGCAGCATCCCGGGCGCGGCGAACTCGTGCAGCAGCTGCCGGCAGCGCCCGCACGGCATGATCAGCCCGCCGGCGCCGTCGACGCACACGAACGCGGTGAGCCGGCCGCCGCCGGTCTGTCGCAGCTCGCCGACCAGCGTGCACTCCGCGCACAGGGTCAGCCCGTACGACGCGTTCTCGACGTTGCAGCCCGAGACGACGCGACCGTCGTCGACCAGCGCCGCCGCTCCCACCGGGTAGCGGGAGTACGGCGCGTAGGCACGGTCGGCCGCGGCTCGCGCCGCCGCCCGCAGCCCCGCCCAGTCGACCGAGGTCACAGCACGTCGCCGCGTCCCGTGAGCTTGAGCGCGTCGACGACCTGCTTGACCCGCTGCGCGTGCTCGTTGGTGGTCACCAACAGCGCATCCGGGGTGTCGACCACGACGATGTCCTGCACGCCGATCAACGAGATGACCCGCTGCGTCTGCGACACCACGATGCCGCTGGACGCGTCGGCGAGGATGCGGGCGTGCTCGCCGAGGATCGCGAGATCGTTCTTGCGGCCGTTCGACATGAGCTTGGTGAGACTCGCGAAGTCGCCCACGTCGTCCCAGTCGAAGTGGCCGGGCACGACCGCGAGCCTCCCCTTGGCCGCTGCCGGCTCGGCGACCGTGTAGTCGATCGCGATCTTCTTCAGCTCGGGCCAGATGCGGTCGACCGCGGGGCCGCGCCGCTGCCGGTCGTCCCACGCCGCCGCCAGCTCGGTCAGCCCCGCGTGCAGGTCCGGCTCGCTCGCGGCGATCTCGGCGAGCAGCACGTCGGCCCGGCTGATGAACATGCCGGCGTTCCACGAGTACGCACGGTCGTTGAAGTAGGCCTTCGCGGTCTCGAGGTCGGGCTTCTCCACGAACCGCTCCACCAGCGCCGCCTCCGGCGCACCGTCGATGACGAGCTCGTCGGCGCGCTTGATGTAGCCGAACCCGGTCGAGGGCTCCGAGGGCTGGATGCCGATCGTGCAGATGTAGCCGGCCCGTGCGACCTCCACCGCCTGCTGCACGGCGAAGTCGAACACGCGCGCCCCGCGGATCACGTGGTCGGCCGCGAACGAGCCGATCACCACGTCCGGCTCGCGACGCACCAGCACCGCCGCGGCCAGGCCGATGGCCGCGGTCGAGTCGCGCGGCTCCGACTCGAGGAACACGTTGTGATCCGGGATGCCGGGAAGCTCCGCCTCCACGGCGGCGCGGTGCGCGCGGCCGGTCACGACCGCGATGCGCTCGGGACCGGCCAGCGGCTCCAGCCGATCCCACGTGTCGCGCAGCAGCGTCTGCCCCGAGCCGGTCAGGTCGTGGAGGAACTTCGGCGCCTCGGCCCGCGAGAGCGGCCAGAGCCTGCTGCCGATTCCGCCCGCCGGGATCACCGCGTAGAAGTCGTCGAGGGGTTGCGCCATGCGGCCAGCGTACCGAGGCGGGGCGGCGCCGCGTGTCACGACCGCCGCGCGCGGCATCCCTCCGACGGCGTTCTCTCGGCGGCGAGATAGTAAGGCAGGCCTTAAGAGCGACTGAACCCGCGCGGTTCTAAGATGCTGACAGCGCCTGCGTGGCGCAGGAGGTGCCATGCCTCCGGTCCGGGGCCCCATGGCTGCCCCATCGCGACGATCAGGGAGGACGACCGTGTCGGCACCAGCACGCGTCACACCACAGCTGAGTCAGACCACCTCGAAGACGCCGCGCGGAACGCTCTATCGCGGCAACGAGGGGATGTGGTCCTGGGTCCTGCACCGGATCACCGGTGTGGCGATCTTCTTCTTCCTTCTTGTGCACATCCTGGACACCTCGCTGATCCGCGTGTCGCCCGAGGCGTACGACGCGGTGATCGGCACCTACAAGAACCCGATCATGGGCATCGGCGAGATCGCCCTGGTCGGCGCGATCGCGTATCACGCGTTCAACGGCCTGCGCATCATCGCGGTGGACTTCTGGTCGAAGGGCGCGCGGTACCAGCGCCAGCTCTGGTGGATCGTGCTGGGGCTGTGGCTGGTGACGATGCTCGGCTTCGTGCCACGCCAGATCATCGTCATCGTGAGCGAGTTCACGGGGGGCAACTGAGATGACCGCGAACACCATCGCCGATCCGCGTACTCCGTACCCGCCGCGGCGCAAGGGCCTCAACCTCGAGAAGTGGGGCTGGGTCTACATGCGCGCCTCCGGCGTGCTGCTGGTCGTCCTCATCTTCGGCCACCTGTTCGTCAACCTCGTGCTGGGCGAGGGCGTCAAGCAGATCGACTTCGCCTTCGTGGTCGGCAAGTACGCCTCCCCCTTCTGGCAGGTGTGGGACGGCCTGATGCTGTGGCTGGCCCTCATCCACGGCGCCAACGGCATGCGCACGATCGTCAACGACTACGTGACTCGAGGCGGTGTGCGTCGTGTGCTGGTCTGGGTGATCTGGATCGTCGCCGCCTTCCTGATCCTGCTCGGCACGCTGGTGATCACCACGTTCGACCCGTGCCTGGGCGTGACCAGCGACAGCTCGCTGTGGGAGATGTGCACCGCGTAGTGCGCAGCTGACCAGCGACGAGGAAACGACAAGAGGCATTCTGTGAGCACTCATTCGACCGAGGACACCGTCGTCAAGGACGGCGTCTACTACCACCAGTTCGACATCGTGATCGTGGGCGCCGGCGGCGCCGGCATGCGGGCCGCGATCGAGGCGGGCCCGGGCGCGCGCACCGCGGTCATCACGAAGCTCTACCCGACGCGGTCGCACACCGGCGCCGCGCAGGGCGGCATGGCCGCGGCGCTGGCCAACGTCGAAGAGGACTCGTGGGAGTGGCACACCTTCGACACCGTCAAGGGCGGCGACTACCTGGTCGACCAGGATGCCGCCGAGATCCTCGCGAAGGAGGCCATCGACGCGGTCATCGACCTCGAGAACATGGGCCTGCCGTTCAACCGCACCCCCGAGGGCAAGATCGACCAGCGCCGCTTCGGCGGCCACACCGCCGACCACGGCAAGACCCCGGTGCGCCGCGCCTGCTACGCCGCCGACCGCACCGGCCACATGATCCTGCAGACGCTGTTCCAGAACTGCGTCAAGCTCGGCATCAACTTCTACAACGAGTTCTACGCGCTCGACCTGATCACGGTGGACGGCCCCGACGGCGGCACCCAGGTCGCCGGCGTCGTCGCCTACGAGCTCGCCACCGGCGACCTGCACGTCTTCCACTCCAAGGCGGTGATCTTCGCGACCGGCGGATTCGGCAAGATCTACAAGACGACCTCGAACGCCCACACCCTCACCGGCGACGGCGTCGGCATCATCTGGCGCAAGGGCCTGCCGCTGGAGGACATCGAGTTCTTCCAGTTCCACCCGACGGGCCTCGCCGGTCTCGGGATCCTCCTCACCGAGGGAGCCCGCGGCGAGGGCGCGATCCTGCGCAACGCGTCCGGCGAGCGCTTCATGGAACGCTACGCCCCCACCATCAAGGACCTCGCCCCCCGCGACATCGTCGCGCGCTGCATGGTCAAAGAGGTGCTCGAGGGTCGCGGCGCCGGCCCCCACAAGGACTACGTGTATCTGGACTGCACCCACCTGGGCGCGGAGGTGCTCGAGACCAAGCTCCCCGACATCACCGAGTTCGCCCGCACCTACCTGGGCGTCGACCCGGTGGTCGAGCCGGTGCCGGTGATGCCGACCGCCCACTACGCCATGGGCGGCATCCCGACCAACAACGACGGCGAGGTGCTGGCCGACAACACCACGGTCGTGCCGGGCCTGTACGCCGCCGGCGAGTGCGCATGCGTCTCGGTGCACGGCGCCAACCGCCTGGGCACCAACTCGCTGCTGGACATCAACGTGTTCGGCAAGCGCAGCGGCCGCAACGCGGTCGAGTACGTCCAGACCGCCGACTTCGTGCCGCTGCCGGCGGACCCCGCCGCCGAGGTGCGCGACATGCTCGAGAGCCTCCGCAACAACCCGGGCACCGAACGCGTGGCGGTCCTGCGCAAGAAGCTGCAGGAGGAGATGGACGCCAACGCCCAGGTGTTCCGCACGGAGGAGACCCTGACCAACGTCATGGGCACCATCCACGACCTGCGCCAGCGGTACCAGAACATCCACGTCGACGACAAGGGCAAGCGCTTCAACACCGACCTGCTCGAGGCGGTCGAGCTCGGCTTCCTGCTGGACCTCGCGGAGATCGTCGCCTACGCCGCCCGCAACCGCAAGGAGAGCCGCGGCGGCCACATGCGCGAGGACTACCCGAACCGCGACGACGAGCAGTACATGCAGCACACGATGGCCTACCTCACCGGCGACTCGCACTCGCCGGACCCGGAGGACCACATCAAGCTCGACTGGAAACCGGTCGTCTTCACCAAGAACGAGCAGGGCGAGTTCAACTACCCGCCGATGGAGAGGAAGTACTGATGTCCGCCGCCATCGTCGAAGAGGAAGTCACCGCCGCGCCGGAGGGCGGCGAGGCGCCGATCCAGTCCTACCTGGTGACCTTCAACATCCGTCGCTTCAACCCCGAGGTCGACGACGAGCCGCGCTGGGTCGACTACGACGTCGAGATGTACCCGACCGACCGGGTGCTCGACGCGCTGCACAAGATCAAGTGGGAGGTCGACGGCACGCTGACCTTCCGCCGGTCGTGCGCCCACGGCATCTGCGGCTCGGACGCCATGCGCATCAACGGTCGCAACCGGCTGGCCTGCAAGACGCTGATCAAGGACCTCGACATCTCGAAGCCCATCTACGTGGAGGCCATCAAGGGCCTGCCGCTGGAGAAGGACCTCGTCGTCGACATGGACCCGTTCTTCGCCGCGTACCGCGAGGTGAAGCCGTTCCTCATCGCGAACAGCGCGCCCGAGCCCGGCAAGGAGCGCTTCCAGTCGATCGTCGACCGCGAGCGCTTCGACGACACGACCAAGTGCATCCTGTGCGCCGCGTGCACCTCGTCGTGCCCGGTGTTCTGGACCGACGGCCAGTACTTCGGCCCGGCCGCGATCGTGAACGCGCACCGCTTCATCTTCGACTCGCGCGACGACGCCGGCGACGTGCGCCTGGACATCCTCAACGACAAGGAGGGCGTGTGGCGCTGCCGCACGACCTTCAACTGCACCGAGGCCTGCCCCCGCGGCATCCAGGTCACCCGCGCCATCGCCGAGGTCAAGCAGGCGGTGCTGCGCGGCGTCTGATCGCGCGCCCCGCCCCTCCCTCCCGGCGAGACCGCATCTCCGCGCCGAGACCGTGGGGTCATGCCACGGTCTCGGCGCTAGGATGCGGTCTCGCGGTCGTCGGTAGGGTGAGCGTGCGACGGGAACGGGCGGCGGACGCGGCGGCGTCCGATGACGACACCCTGCGGGCACGCTGGGAGATGGCGCAGGCCGCGCTGCGGGAGCGCTTCGACGAGCCGATCGGTCGGGCCACGGATCTGACACGCCGCACGCTCGCGTGGTTCCCGATCCGGGTGTGGCGTCACTTCCTGCAGCACAACGGCTTCCTGCTGGCGGCGGGCATCAGCTACCAGTCGCTGTTCACGATCTTCGCCGGCATCTATCTCGCGGCCGCCGTCGCCGGGCTGTGGCTGGGCGGCGACGCGCACGCGGTGGACGGCCTCATCGACCTGATCAACGGCTACATCCCGAACCTCATCAGCGAGGAGGGCCTCATCACGCCGTCGCAGGTGGAGGCGGCCGTCGCCCAGTCCGGCGGGAGCATCGTGACCATCACCGGGCTCGTCGCCCTCGTGGTCGTCGTCTGGACCGCGATCGGCTTCGTCACCTATGCCCGGCGGGCGGTGCGCGACACGTTCGGGCTCGAGTACGACCGTCGCAGCTACCTGATGCTGAAGGCACGGGACCTGCTCGCGGCGTTCCTGTTCGGGGTGGCGCTGGTGCTGGGCTGGGCGCTCGTGCAGATGACGCTGTGGGCCCTCGACCTGGTCTTCTCGCTGGTCGGCTGGGGCGTCGACGGCATCTGGTCCACGGTCGCGGTGCGGACCCTGACGATGCTCGTCGCGTTCGGCATCAACGCGGTCGCCCTGGCGCTGCTGTTCCGCTTCCTCACCGGCACGTCGCTGCGCTGGCGCCGCATCTGGCCGGGCTCGCTGCTGGGCGGCGCCGCGCTGGCCGTGCTGCAGCTGGCGGCCGGCGTCCTGCTGGTCTACTCCCCCAGCAACCCGCTGCTGGCGACGTTCGCGATCTTCATCGGCTTCATGCTGTGGTTCCGGCTCAACGGGATCGTCATCCTCGTGGCGGCGGCGTGGATCGCCCTCGCCACCCGCGACCGTGACCTGCCGCTGGTGGAGCTCAGCGAGGCCGAGCGGCTGCGGCAGGAGTACGACGCGCTGCACACCGCGGCACGGGTGCGACTGCGCGAGGCGCGGCTGGTGCGCGACACCGCCCCCTGGTGGCGTCGCCCGCTGCTGGCCGGCGCCGTCCGCCGCGCCGAGGACGAGCTGGCGCGGATCGAGGCCGCTCCGCCCCCGCCGGCCGCGCGGGGGCTGCTCCGGTAGTCCGATGTCGGAGGGGCGCCCTAGGCTGAAGCGCGTGCCTCGAACTCTCCGCATCGCCACCGTCAACGTCAACGGCATCCGCGCGGCCGTCCGCAACGGCATGGCGGGCTGGCTCGACGCGGCGGACGTCGACATCCTCGCGCTGCAGGAGGTGCGCGCCGAGCGCGTCCACCTCGAGGCGGCGCTGCCGGGCTGGGAGCTCGTGCACGACGAGTCCCACACGAAGGGCCGCTCCGGCGTGGCCGTCGCGAGCCGCCTGCCGATCGCGGCATGGCGCACCGAGCTCGGCGACGACACGGTCGACTCGCAGGGCCGGTGGCTCGAGGCCGATGTCGAGGTCGGCGGCGAACGCCTGACGGTGGTCAGCGCCTATGTGCACTCGGGCGAGGACGGCACACCCAAGCAGATCGCGAAGTACGGCTTCCTCGACGCGATGAGCGAGCGGCTGCCGCAGCTGGCGGCGGGCGACGCCCTGGCGCTGGTCATGGGCGACCTGAACGTCGGCCACCGCGAGCTCGACATCAAGAACTGGCGCGGCAACGTGAAGAAGGCCGGGTTCCTGCCGCGCGAACGTGCGTACTTCGACAGGTTCTTCGCCGACGCCGGCGCCGAGGTCACCGGAGTCGACGGCTCGGTGGGAACCGGGCTGGGATGGGTCGACGTCGGCCGGCGCTTCGCCGGCGAGGTCGACGGTCCGTACACGTGGTGGTCGAACCGCGGCCAGGCCTTCGACAACGACACCGGCTGGCGCATCGACTACCACGTCGCCACCCCCGCCCTCGCCGCACGCGTGCAGGGCTACCGGGTGGCCCGCGCCGCCGCGTACGCACAGCGGTGGAGCGACCACGCCCCGGTGGTCGCCGACTACGCGATCGGACGCTGAGAGACGCTCCCGCCGAGGGCGTAGCCGCGCGGGCCGACGGCATCCATTGCCTAGAATCGATCGGTGACCAAAGCGCGCCTGTACTCCGGAATGCAGCCCTCCGCCGACTCCCTGCAGATCGGCAACTACATCGGGGCGCTGCTGCAGTGGCGCGACCTGCAGGAGTCGTACGACGCGTTCTTCTCCGTCGTCGACCTGCACGCTCTGACGCAGCCGAACGACCCGGCGGAGCTGCGCGCCAAGACCCGGCGCACGGCGGCGCAGTACATCGCCGCGGGCATCGAGCCGTCGCGGTCGACGCTGTACGTCCAATCGCACGTGCCCGCGCACGCCGAGCTGGCATGGGTGCTGGGCACGATCACCGGCTTCGGCGAGGCGGGCCGGATGACGCAGTTCAAGGACAAGTCGCAGCGCTACGGGTCCGAGGCGACCAGCGTGGGGCTGTTCACCTACCCGATCCTGATGGCCGCCGACATCCTGCTGTATCAGACCGACGTCGTGCCGGTCGGCGACGACCAGAAGCAGCACGTCGAGCTCACCCGCGACCTCGCGGAGCGGTTCAACTCCCGCTTCGGCGACACCTTCCGGGTGCCGGTGCCGATGATCCAGCAGGACACGGCCCGCATCTACGACCTGCAGGCCCCGACCGCGAAGATGTCGAAGTCGGCGGAGTCGGACGCCGGGGTGCTGTGGCTGCTCGACGACCCGGCCGCGAACGCGAAGAAGATCATGCGAGCGGTCACCGACTCGGAAGGCTCCGTGCGGTACGACCGGGAGAGCAAGCCCGGCGTCTCCAACCTGCTCGTGATCTACGCGGCCCTCACCGGCCGGCAGATCCCCGCGATCGAGGACGAGTACGCCGGACGCGGATACGGCGACTTCAAGAAGGGCCTCGCCGAGGTCGTGGTCAGCGAGTTCGGCCCGGTGCGCGAACGTGCGCTGGCGCTGCTGGACGACCCGGCGGAGCTCGATCGGGTGCTCGCGCGCAACGCCGGCGACGCCGCCGCCGTCGCGGATGCGACGCTCGACACCGTGTACGACCGGATCGGACTGCTGCGCCGGCGTTGAGGCGGCGGCCCGCGCCGGCGCGGCCTCTCGGCCTCTCGCGCGCCCCTCGCCCTCTGTCGGCGCGAAACACAGGACGATCGGGCGGATGCGGCGTCCGCGACGTCACTGACCGGCGTGTCGGTCGTGATGTCCTGAGTTCTGATCCCGTGCGCAGGAACCGCGGAGGAGGCCGGGCTCAGCCGAGCGGAAGGGCGTCGGCGGCGTAGCGGATGTGCTGCTCGGTCAGCTCGGCCACCCCGGCCGCTTCGCCCGCGCGCAGCGCCGCCAGGATCGCGCGGTGCTGGCGACGGAGCTCGTCGGCCACGGCGTCCCAGTCGGCCACGGCGACGATCGCCTCGAGCAGCGGGTCGCGCAGCGCGCCCCGGATGGCGGTCGTCATCGAGGCGGCGAGGCGGTTGCCGGATGCCGCCGCGATCGCGATGTGGAAGTCCGCGTCCGCGTCGTTGAACTCGGCGCGCGTGATCCCCGGCGCCTCCATGCGATCGAGCAGGTCGGCCATCGCGTCGAAGGCCGCGTCGTCCCCGTGCGAGGCGGCGGACGCCGCCGCGGTGCGCTCGAGGCCCACGCGGGAGGCGACGACGTCGGCCACCGGGAAGTTCGCGAGCGCCACGTGCAGCCGTAGGAAACGGGTCAGCGCCGCGTCGGGGAGCGCGGCGACGAAGGTGCCGGCCTCGGTGCCCGAGCCCACGCGTGAGCGCAGCACCCCCTGACCCTCGAGCACGCGCACGGCCTCACGGACGCCGGCGCGGCTGACCGCCAGGCGCGCGGCCAGCTCGCGCTCGGGCGGCAGCGGGTCGCCGACACGCAGCATCCCGCCGGTGATCTGCGCCTCGATCGCGGCGATGACGAGCTCGTGCGCCCGCGGCCGGGCGACGGGCTCCCACACCGGCTCGCCGCTCCCGCTCATCGCTCGCTCCTCCGCCGTCTTGACCGTCGCTGCTCCCCCCGCCTAGCATACTCAGAGGTCAGACCACTGGCCAGCGCACTCCCCCCTCGAGAAGGACGCCGATGAGCACGATCCGCCGCCAGCTGCCGAACCCCGCCGAGCTGCTCGAGCTCATGCAGTTCCGCCGCCCGGACCTCGACGGCAAGCGCCGGCGTCTGAGCCGTGCCCTCACGATCGCCGACCTGCGTCGGATCGCGAAGCGCCGCACCCCGGCGGCGGCGTTCGACTACACCGACGGCGCGGCGGACGCCGAGATCTCCCTCGCCCGCGCCCGCCAGGCGTTCCGCGACATCGAGTTCCATCCCTCGATCCTGCGCGACGTGTCGCACGTGGACACCTCGACCACGATCTTCGGCGGCCCCTCCGCCCTGCCGTTCGGCATCGCCCCGACCGGCTTCACCCGCCTGATGCAGACCGAGGGCGAGATCGCCGGGGCCGGCGCGGCAGGCGCCGCCGGCATCCCGTTCACGCTGTCCACCCTGGGCACCACCTCGATCGAGGACGTCAAGGCGGCGAACCCGGCGGGGCGCAACTGGTTCCAGCTGTACGTGATGCGTCAGCGCGAGATCTCCTACGGCCTGGTGGAACGGGCCGCCCGCGCCGGCTTCGACACGCTGTTCTTCACGGTCGACACGCCGGTCGCCGGTGCGCGCCTCCGCGACAAGCGCAACGGCTTCTCGATCCCGCCGCAGCTCAGCCTCGGCACCGTGATCAACGCGATCCCGCGGCCCTGGTGGTGGTTCGACTTCCTCACCACGCCCCCGCTCGAGTTCGCCTCGCTGTCCTCGACCGGCGGCACGGTGGGCGAGCTGCTGGATGCCGCGATGGACCCCTCGATCTCGTTCGACGACCTCGAGATCATCCGGTCGCTGTGGCCGGGCAAGATCGTGATCAAGGGCGTGCAGAACGTGGAGGACTCCAAGAAGCTCGTCGACCTCGGCGTCGACGGCCTCGTCCTCTCCAACCACGGCGGTCGCCAGCTCGACCGGGCGCCGGTGCCGTTCCACCTGCTGCCCGACGTCGTGCGCGAGGTCGGCGCCGACACCGAGGTCGCGATCGACACCGGCATCATGGACGGCGCCGACATCGTCGCCGCGATCGCGATGGGCGCGAAGTTCACCCTGGTCGGCCGCGCCTATCTGTACGGGCTCATGGCCGGCGGACGTGCCGGCGTGGACCGCATGATCGAGATCCTCACCGAGCAGATCGTGCGCACCATGAAGCTGCTGCAGGTCCAGACGCTCGACGAGCTCACCCCGGCGCACGTCACGCAGCTGGAGCGACTGGTGCCCCGCGAGCGGGCTCGCGCGCGCATCTGAGGCGACCGTAGGCTGGCCGGATGCTGCCGGTCACCCTCCGCACCGCACGACTGACGCTGTCGGTGCCGGTCGCCGCCGACGCGGCGGCGATCCTGGCGGCGTGTCAGGATGCCGACATCCAGCGCTTCACGACCGTCCCCTCGCCCTACCGGGCCGAGCATGCCGCCGAGTTCCCGCGGACTGCGGCGGCGGGATGGGCGGAGGAGACGGAGGCCGTGTGGGCGATGCGTCTTGACGGAGCCCTGGCCGGCATGATCGGCCTGCACGGGCTGCGACGCGGCGCGGGCGAGCTCGGCTACTGGCTCGCGCCCGGGTTCCGCGGCGCCGGGCTCACCGCCGAGGCGGGGGCCGCCGTGGTGGCCTGGGGCTTCGACGGCCCGCTCGGGCTGGTGCGCATCGAGTGGCGTGCCGTGGTCGGCAACACCGGGTCGGCGCGGGTCGCGCAGCGCCTCGGCTTCCGCTACGCCGGGGTGCTGCGTCAGTCGCTCGTGAGCGGCACCGGGGTGCGGGGCGACGCCTGGGTCGCCGACCTGCTGGCGACCGATCCGCGCGCGCCGCAGCAGTGGCCGGTCTGATCGCCGTGTCCCACTTCGGAGCGCTATGAGCTCGCCATACCGCTCCGAAGTGGGACATGTACGACGCGCGGGTGTCGGAGGCGAGTGGCAGGATGGCCGCATGCCCGAGATGCCGGAGGTGCAGGGGCTCGTCGACTTCCTCGACGGGCGCGTCACCGGTCTGCGCCTGGATCGGGTGCAGCCGGTGGCGATCTCCGCGCTGAGGACCTTCGACCCCCCGGTCGACGCGCTCGTCGGCACCCGGGTGCGCGGCGTCGCCCGGCACGGCAAGTTCCTCGACGTGGCGACGACGACGGACGCCGACGAGTCGCTGCACCTCGTGTTCCACCTGGCGAAGGCGGGCTGGCTGCGCTGGTACGACACCGCACCGGCGACGCCCGCGAAGCCGGGGCGCGGACCGGTCGCGTTGCGGGTCGCGTTCGACGACGGCTCCGGGTTCGACCTGACGGAGGCGGGCACCCGGAAGGCGCTCGCGGTGTACGTCGTCCGCGACCCCGCCGACGTGCCCGGCATCGCCCGGCTCGGCCCCGATCCGCTCGAGGCGGCGTTCACCCGCGCCGTGCTCGCGGGCCTGCTGGCGGGCCGTCGCGCCCGCATCAAGGGGATGCTGCGCGACCAGTCCGTGGTCGCCGGCATCGGCAACGCGTACTCCGACGAGATCCTGCATGTGGCGCGGATGTCGCCCTACGCCACGGCGGCGTCCCTCGACGACGGCGAGATCGACACGCTGTATGCCGCGATCCGCGACACGCTCGCCGACGCGGTAGCGACGGCATCCGGTCGCCCGCCCGCCGACCTGAAGGACGCCAAACGACGCGGCATGAGGGTGCACGGCCGGCGCGGCGAGACCTGCCCGGTGTGCGGCGACGAGGTGCGCAGCGTGTTCTTCGCCGACAACAGCCTCGAATACTGCCCGACGTGTCAGACCGGCGGCAGGCTCCTGGCCGACCGTCGCCTGTCGCGCCTGCTCAAATAGCGGCGCTACTCGGTGGTGCCCATCAGCACGCGCGCGTCGTCGTCGACCCAGTCGAAGGAGCGGCGCACCGCCTTCCGCCACATCCGGATGCGGCGGTCACGCTCGCCGGGGTCCATCCGCGGCTCCCACCGCTGCCCCTCGTGCCAGTGCGCGCGCAGCTCGTCGAATCCGCTCCAGACACCGGTCGCCAGCCCCGCCGCGTACGCCGCGCCCAGCGCCGTCGTCTCGATCACCTCGGGCCGCACGACGGGGATGCCGAGGATGTCGGCCTGGAACTGCATGAGCAGGCCGTTGCGGGTCATGCCGCCGTCGACCCGGATCTCGGTCAGCGGGCGCCCGGTGTCGGCGACCACCGCGTCGATCACGTCGAGGGACTGGAACGCCGTGGCCTCCAGCGCCGCGCGGGCGATGTGCGCCTTGTTGACGTAGCGGGTGAGGCCCACGAGCGCGCCGCGGGCGTCGGGCCGCCAGTACGGCGCGAACAGCCCCGAGAAGGCCGGCACGAAGTAGGCGCCGCCGTTGTCGTCGACCGACTCCGCCAGCCGCTGCACGTCGCTCGACTCCGCGAACATGCCGAGGTTGTCGCGCAGCCACTGCACGAGCGAGCCGGTGACGGCGATCGACCCCTCGACCGCGTAGCGCGCGGGCTCTCCCTCGCGCTGATAGGCCACCGTCGTGATCAGGCCGTGCTGGGAGTGCACGATCCGCTCGCCGGTGGCCACGAGCAGGAAGTTGCCGGTGCCGTAGGTGTTCTTCGACTCCCCCGCCTCGAACGCGGCCTGACCGAACGTCGCGGCCTGCTGGTCGCCGAGGATGCCGGCGATGGGGATGCCGCGCAGCGGCGCCGGGTCGACGATCTCGCCCACGACGGCGGAGGACGGGACGATCTCCGGCAGCATGGCGCGGGGGATGCGGAACACCTCCAGCATCGGGTCGGACCAGTCGAGGGTCCGCAGGTCCATGAGGAGGGTGCGGCTGGCGTTGCTGACGTCCGTGACGTGGCGGCGGCCGCCCGTGAGGTTCCACACCAGCCACGTGTCCGGCGTCCCGAACAGCAGGTCACCCGCCTCGGCGCCGGCCCGCGCCCCGGGCACGCGGTCGAGGATCCACGCGATCTTCGACGCCGAGAAGTAGGTCGCCAGCGGCAGCCCGGTGATCTCGGCGTATCGTGCATAGTCGCCGTGCTCGCCGGCGAGCCGGTCGATCGCCGGCTGCGTGCGGGTGTCCTGCCACACCAGCGCGTTGTGCACCGGCAGCCCGGTGCGCCGATCCCACACGATCACCGTCTCACGCTGGTTGGTGATGCCCAGGCCCGCGATGTCGGTCGCGGCGAGCGTCGCCGACTCGAGCGCGTTCTCCAGCGCCCACACCGTGTTGGTCCAGATCTCGGTGGCGTCGTGCTCGACCCGCCCGGCGCGCGGGAAGATCTGCTCGTGCTCCCGCTGGGCGCTCGCCACGATCCGCCCCTCCGAGTCGAAGACGATCGCACGGGTGGATGTCGTGCCCTGGTCCAGGGCGATGAGGTGGTCGGCCACGCGGGCGCTCCCTTCGCTGCGGGGCGGAGAACCGCCGCGGTCGATTATCGCCGGTCGCGGCCCGGCCGCGGCGACGCGTCGCCGTCGTCGGCCGATGCGGCGCCGGGCACGACCCCGGCCCGGCGCACCGTGGACTCGAGCGCTCGCACCAGATCCGCGCAGCTGCCCAGCGAGACCTCCACGCATTCGCCCGGGCCCGCCCCGAGGTACAGCCAGGTCGTGGCCGAGTCGTCAGGCCGTGAGAGCCCCACCTCGAACTCCTGCGCCACGACCTGATATCGCATCGGATCGACGCTCAGGACGCGACGGCTGACCACGGGGACGGTCAGGCCCGCCGATCGGTGCACCCGGTCCTCGGGATGGTCGTCTTCGCGGTGTCCGCCGGCGCACCATGGCGGACAGGGGGTGCGTTGCCACGTCGGACTCATCGGGACCCCTCACATGTCGGGCGAGTCGGTCGGGCACACGGTCATTACACCAGCGCCCACCGACATCTTCCGCGCCCGGTCACCCTGTCGGGAGGTCGGGGGGAAGCAGATCCGCGGGCGCGACGCCGAGGACCTCGCACAGACCGATGAGCGTCCGCAGCCGGGGGTTCGCCGGCGTGCCCGGGTTGGACTCGCCCTTCTCCAGCTTGCGATACGTGAACACGGATATCCCGGCGGCATAGGCGGCGCGCTCCTGGCTGATCCCCCGCGCCGCTCGCGCGCGCTGCAGCCGCACCCCCAGCTCGCGCGCGTAACGCTCCCAGACATCCGTCGAACCCGGCATCCGTCCAGCCTGGCAAGATCATATCTCGCACATAGGCATGTAAACATGCTCATTTCCACTACTATGGCGGCCGGAGCGCGGAATTCCCAGGCCTTGGGGGCGGAGGAGGCGGCAGGCTGTGCGCTCTGCGGAGCACCGCGAGCCACCGGCGGCGCTCACGCGGCCCGCGACCACACCATATGTTCGTCGACTACTACGAGCTCCTCCGGATCGCACCGGATGCCGATCCGGAGACCGTGGCGGAGGCGATCCGGCTGCAGCGCTACGCCTGGCGTCGCCGGGCCCGGCATCCCCGCGCCCGGACGCGCGCCGTCGCGGAGCAGGTGTGCGCACACATCGCCCGCGCCGAGGAGGTGCTGCTCCACGTCGAGCGACGCCGGGCGTACGACGGTCGGGTCGCCGAGGACGAGACGGCGGCCATGATCGTCGGCCCGCACGGGCGCGACGGGTGGGAGCTCCTGCGCGCGGGACGCGTGGCGGCGGCGAGCCGGGCCGCCCACGCCGCCACGACGAGAAGCCCCGCCGATCCGGACGCCTGGTATCTGCGCGGCCTCACCTCGCACGCGCTCGGCGACACGGCGGACGCGGAGTCCGCCCTCTCCGAGGCGATCCGGCTCGACCCGGCCGAGCCGGCGTATCACTGCGAGCTCGGCGACCTCTACGCCGCCGCCGCGCTGCCGGCCGCCGCGCAGGCGGCCTATCGCCGCGCGGGCGACCTCGATCCCCGCAGCCCCTACTGTCGCGTCGCCCTCGCGGCGATGGCCTGCGCGCGCGGCGACGCGGACGTCGCGCTGCCCGTCCTGGAGCGGGCGGTGCGAGCCGACCCCGCCGACGATCTGGCCCGGCTCTCCTACGCGACCGCGCTCGCGGCGGTGACGACGCAGCTGTGGTCCCGGCAGGCCGACGGCACCCCGCGCATCCTCAACGAGGCGCAGCTCGACGCCTCCCGGAGAAACCTGCGTCGGATCCGGGAGCTGCGCGTGGACGACCCGGGCCTCGAGCGTCGTGTCGACCGGCTCGCCCGGGCCGTCGACGAGGCGGAGCGGATCGGATGGCACACCTCGCCGGACATCGTGCTCTACCTCGCCGCGCTGTCCGCGGCGCTGACCGGGGCGGTCGTCGCGTTCGCGCTCGTGTGGTCCGGAGCGGCCACGGCATGGCTCGCCGCGCTGTCCTGCGCCGCCGCCGTGATCGTCATCCCCGCCGTGTTCGTCACGAGCCATCGGGTGCCGGGCTGGCGGTGGGCACGCGCGCACGCGCCGGAGCCGGTGCGACGCACCGGCCTGCAGCCGGATGCGACGGCCGAGCGGGCCTGACCGGCGCTCAGCGGACCACGGATGCCGCGTCCGGCTCGGCCGCGCGCACCGCCGCGACCGCGGCGTCCACCTCGGCGTCGACCCGCGCCGCGTCCCAGCCGAGCACGTCCGCGACCGTCTCGGCGACCTCGCGCGCCGCGGCGACCGCCGCGCCCTCGAAGGCCAGGCCGGTGCGACGCAGCAGCAGATCGGCGAGGTGCACGACCCGTTCCGTGCGGGCGAGGTGGCGCAGCTCGCCGGTCGAGTACGCCGGGGCGGTCTGCAGGGCCGCGTCGTCGGCATCCGCCTCGATCGCGGCGACGACCCCGGCTGCGCGCGTGCCGTACCGCTCCAGCAGCGCCGCCGCGCGCGTCCGCCCTACGGCGCCCGCGTGCGCGTCGAGCCACTGCGCGAGCCGGCGCTGGGTGCGCGGGTAGCCGCGGCCGCCGCCGATCGCCCGGCCGAACGTGGAGCATCGCCGGTGCCGGCCCAGCTCGTCGAGGACACGGTCGGCGACCCGCTCGGCGGAGGCGCGGAACGTGGTCCACTTGCCGCCGACGAGGCTCAGCACCGGGGTGCCGCCGGGAAGCGTCCGCCGTTCGATGCGGTAGTCGCGGGAGACGAAGCCCGGGGCGAGATCGCCGTGTCCCGGCAGCGGCCGCACCCCGGCGAACCGGTACACGATCTGCTCGCGGGTCACCTCGATCGCGGGGAACACGTGCCGTACCAGCTCGAAGAAGTAATCGACCTCGGCCTCGGTGCAACGGACCGGGTCGGCCATGTCGTGCTCGAGGTCGGTCGTGCCGACCAGCACCCGCCCGCGCAGCGGGTAGACGAGCACGATGCGGCCGTCCTCGTGCTCGAAGAAGATCTCCCGGCCGCCGGTCGCGGCCAGCAGCTCGGGGTGATCGAGCACGATGTGCGAGCCCTTCGTGCCGCCCATGAACCGGGTCGGCTCGTCGAGCGCCTCGTTGGTGAGGTCCGTCCACGGGCCGGTCGCGCCGACGACGACGGATGCCGTGACCCGCACCTCGGCTCCGGTCTCGGCGTCGCGGACGATCACGCCGCCGTCGTGCTCGCCCACCGCGGCCGCGTAGGTGACGGCCCGGCCACCGGGGTCCAGCCCATCCCGCAGCACGTCGAGCGCGAGCCGCTCCGGATCGCGCAGCGACGCGTCGGTGTATGTCGCGGTGTAGCGCACGCCGGGGTTCAGCGCCGGCAGGATCTGCAGCGACCGCCGCCGTCCGTGGAACGCGTGCCGCGGCACGCGACCGCCGCCGCGCGAGAAGGAGTCGTAGATCTGGAGGCCGACCTTGATCAGCACCGCGCCGCGCTCGTGCGGGCGCCCGGTGCCGTGGCGCAGGAACCGCAGGGGAGCTGCCAGCACCCCGGAGAACGTCGAGAAGATCGGGATGGTCGTCGGCAGCGGGCGCACGTAGTGCGGTGCGGTGCGCAACAGGTCGTTGCGCTCGGTGACGGCCTCGTGCACGAGCCGGAACTCGCCGTTCTCGAGGTACCGGATGCCGCCGTGGATCATGTGGGAGGACGCCGCCGAGGCGCCCGAGACGATGTCGCCGCGCTCGACGAGCAGCACGTCGACGCCCTGCAGCGCGAGGTCCCGCAGGATCGCGATGCCGTTGATGCCGCCGCCGATGACGAGCACGTCGGCGTGGGGCCGCTCGGCGAGCGCGCGCCATTCCGGCCGGGCCGCCGCATCCGCCGCCATGTCGCGCCTCTCTCCGGCACTCCTGTGCCGCCTCTCCCATGCTCCCATGCGCCGCCGCTCGCGGACCCGCGCTCCTCCCCCTGGCGCAGGACACAGGACGACACGGTCAATGCCGGCGTCCAGCCGGGTCGTCGCGGCGTGTCGACCCCCGCGTCCTGCGTTTTGCGCCGCATGACGCGGGGAATGAACCGGGCCCGGACACGTTGACTAGGATCAGTGCAACAACGTGCTCCGGGGTCGGTGAGAATCCGAACCGGCGGTGACAGTCCGCGAGTGTCGCGTCCCCCGCAGGGATGCGATGCCGATCCGGTGGAATTCCGGAACCGACGGTGATGCGATGCGACAGCATCGCGAGTCCGGATGGGAGGCAGCACGCGCGTCGCCCGACGCGCCGCTGGTCGACCGTGCCCCGGACGGGACCAGGGAGAGCGGATGCCGGCGACACAGTCAGAGCGGCGCGCGATGGCGCGCGCGCTGACGCTCGCGCGCCGCGGCCCGCGCGGCGTGAACCCGCAGGTGGGCGCGGTCATCCTCTCCCCCGCCGGCGAGGTGCTGGCCGAGGGCTGGCACCGCGGCGCCGGCACGCCGCATGCCGAGGTGGACGCGCTCTCCCAGCTGCCGCAGGGCGCCGCCCGCGGCGCCACCGCGGTGGTGACGCTCGAGCCCTGCAACCACACCGGCCGCACCGGACCGTGCGCGCAGGCCCTCATCGAGGCGGGCGTCGCCCGCGTGGTCTACGCCGTCGACGACCCGACCCCGGTGGCCACCGGCGGCGCCGAGCGGCTGCGCGCCGCCGGCGTCGAGGTGATCGGCAGCGTGCGCACGAGCGAGGCGAACGACCTGCTCGCCTCCTGGGTGAGGGTGCAGCGCCTCGGCCGTCCGCACGTGACCGTGAAGTGGGCGCAGAGCCTCGACGGGCGCGCCGCCGCCGCCGACGGCACGAGCCAGTGGATCACCGGGCCCGAGGCCCGCGCCGACGTGCACCGTCGCCGCGCGGCCGCCGACGCGATCGTCGTCGGCACCGGCACCGTCCTCGCCGACGACCCGGCGCTGACCGCGCGCGCCGCCGACGGATCGCTGCTGCCGGACCAGCCGGCCCCGGTGGTGATCGGGCGCAGCCCGGTGCCGGCGGACGCGGCGGTGCACCGGCATCCGCTCACCCCGCTCGTCTACCCGACGCACGACCTCACCGCCGTCCTGCAGGCGCTGCGGGAGACGGGCGTCCAGCGCGTGCTCGTGGAGGGCGGCCCGACGCTGGCCAGCGCGTTCCTGCGCGACGGACTGGCCGACGAGGTGCTCGCCTACGTCGCGCCGGTGCTGCTGGGCGGCACCCGCCCGGCGCTGACCGAGATCGGGGTGCACACGATCGCGCAGGCGCGACGGCTGACCGTGGCCGCGATCGAACGACTGGGCGACGACCTGCTGGTGGTGGGGCGCCTGGCCCCCGTCCGAACCGAAGGAGACGACTGATGTTCACCGGGATCATCGAGGAGATCGGCACCGTGACCGCCGTGACGCCGTCGGGCGACGGCGTGCGGCTGACCGTGCAGGCCGAGACCGCGGTGTCCGACGCCGGGCACGGCGACTCGATCGCGATCAGCGGCGTGTGCCTGACCGTCATCGAGCAGGGCGCGGACTGGTTCACCGCCGACGTCATGCGCGAGACCCTCGAGCGCGCGACCACCGGCGCGCTGGCGGCGGGCAGCACCGTCAACGTCGAGCGGGCGATGAGCCCGCACGGCCGCCTGGGCGGTCATATCGTGCAGGGGCACGTCGACGGCACCGGCCGCGTGCTCGAGGTGCGTCCCGGCGCGCAGTGGCAGGTGGTGCGCGTCTCCCTTCCCGCCGAGCTGGCGCCGCTCGTGGTCGAAAAGGGCTCGATCACCGTCGACGGCGTCTCGCTCACGGTGAGCGCGGTGAGCCCGGCGGATGCCGGCAGCCACTGGTTCGAGATCTCCCTCATCCCGGAGACCCTCACCGCCACGACCCTCGGCGGCCGCGTCGTCGGCGACGCCGTGAACCTCGAGACCGACATCCTCGCCCGGCACGTGCAGCGGCTGCATGCGTTCGCGCCGGCTCCCACCCCCATCGAAGGAGGCTCGCGATGAGCCTGTCCACCATCCCCGCGGCCCTCGACGCGTTGCGCGCGGGCCGTCCCGTCATCGTCGCCGACGACGAGAACCGTGAGAACGAGGGCGACGCGATCATCTCGGCCGAGCTGGCGACCCCGGAGTGGATCGCCTGGATCGTGCGCCACTCCAGCGGCTTCATCTGCGCCCCCATGCCCGCCGACTGGGCGGACCGGCTCGACCTGCCCCCCATGGTCGCCGTCAACGAGGACGCCCGCGGCACCGCCTACACCGTCAGCGTGGACGCCGCGGACCGGGTGACCACCGGCATCTCCGCCGGCGACCGCGCGCACACGCTGAACGTGCTGGCCGACCCGGACTCCACGCCGACCAGCGTCATCCGTCCCGGGCACGTGCTGCCGTTGCGCGCGGTCGACGGCGGCGTGCGCGAGCGCGGCGGTCACACCGAGGCCGCCGTCGAGCTGATGCGCCTCGCGGGGCTCCAGCCGGTCGGCGCGATCTGCGAGATCGTCGCCGAGGACGGCAGCATGATGCGCCTGCCCGGCCTGATCGAGCTGGGCGAGCGCGACGACCTGCCGGTCATCACGATCGAGCAGCTGGTCGCGTACCTGGAGGAGACCGAGCCGCGCGAGAACAGCGCCGTCACGGCGCACCGGCGCCGGGTGAGCCTGCGGGCCGAGTCCACGGTGCCGACCTCGCACGGCGTGTTCCGCTTCCTCGCGTACAAGGACCGGACCACCGGCACCGACCACCTCGCGATCGTCTCCGGCGAGCTGAACGAGGAGGCGCCGCTGGTGCGGGTGCACTCCGAGTGCCTCACCGGGGAGGCCTTCGGGTCGCTCAAGTGCGAGTGCGGCCCGCAGCTCGAGGCCGCGCTGGACGCGATCGAGCAGGACGGCGGCGTCGTCGTCTACATGCGCGGCCACGAGGGTCGCGGCATCGGCCTGATCAACAAGCTGCGCGCGTACAGCCTGCAGGAGCGGGGACTGGACACCGTGGACGCGAACCTGGCCCTGGGGCTGCCCGCCGACGCCCGCGACTACGCGGCGGCGGCCGGCATCCTCGCCGACCTCGGCATCGAGAAGGTGCGACTGCTCACCAACAACACGGACAAGGTCGCGCAGCTGCGCGACCTCGGCCTGGACGTCGTCGAGCAGGTGCCGCTGCTGGTGGGCGTCGGCGCCAACAACCACCAGTACCTGCAGACCAAGCGCGACCGCATGGGGCACGTCATCCCGGACGCCGAGTTCGCCGCCGCGCTGGAGAAGATGAAGGAGAACGCCCAGTGAGCGGCAAGGGAGCGCCCGAGGCGCGGACGATCGACGGCGCCGCCGACGTGCGCGTGGTCGTGGTCGCCGGCACCTGGCACGAGCGGATCACCGACGGCCTGATCGCGGGCGCGGCGCGCGCGCTGGACGCCGCCGGAGCGGACTGGTCGCTCGTGCGCGTGCCGGGCTCGTTCGAGCTGGCCGTCGCCGCGCAGGCGGCGTTCGCCGGCGGCGCGGACGCCGTCGTGGCGCTGGGCGTCATCGTCCGCGGCGGCACGCCGCACTTCGAGTACGTGTCGGCCGCGGCCACCGACGGTCTGACGCGGGTCGCCCTCGACGCCGGGCGACCGGTCGGCTTCGGCCTGCTCACCCTCGACGACGAGCAGCAGGGCCTCGATCGCGCAGGGCTCCCCGGCTCGAAGGAGGACAAGGGCGCCGAAGCCGCCGACGCGGCCGTGCGCACCGCGCTCGTGCTGCGCACGCTGCGCGCCTGACCCCCACGCTTCGTCTCCGTGGACGGGCACGGAGAGCCCGACCGCGCACACTTCCACGGAGATGGACGGAGGGAAGACCCATACCTTCAGCTATGCTGAGGGTATGGAGATCCTGCGCAGCGTCGTCGTCCTCGTCCACATCACCGGCTTCGCGATCCTGTTCGGGTCGTGGCTGGTCGAAGCCGTCGCGCGCCGCGTCCGCGTCACGCGCCTGATGACGGTGGGCATGACGATCGCCGCCGTGGCCGGACTCGCGCTCGCGGCGCCGTGGGGGATCTCCTACGACCTCGACTACGTCAAGCTCGGCGTCAAGCTCGTCATCCTGCTCGTGATCGCGGCCCTGCTCGGCATCGGCTCGGCCCGTCAGCGCCGCGCCGGCGGCCTGTCGCCGGTGATCTTCTGGCTCATCGGCATCCTGACCCTGGCGAACGCCGCGATCGCCGTCATCTGGCGGTGAGGCCGCGCCGCCCGAGCCGCGGCGCCCTCCCACGGTAGGGTGCGTCCATGTCCACTGCCGTCACCGCCCCCGCCAATCCGCGCTCGCGCGTCATCCTCGCGAGCCTGGTCGGCACCACGATCGAGTTCTACGACTTCTACGCGTACGCGACGGCGGCGGTTCTGGTCTTCCCGTCGCTGTTCTTCCCGACCGGCGACGACACCACCGCGCTGCTGAGCTCGTTCGCGGTGTTCGGCGCGGCGATGGTCGCGCGTCCCGTCGGCGCCGTGGTGTTCGGCCACTTCGGCGACCGGTTCGGCCGCAAGGCGACCCTCGTCGCCTCGCTGCTGACGATGGGCATCGCGACGTTCCTCATCGGCTGTCTGCCCACCTACCAGGACATCGGCTGGTGGGCGGCCCTGCTGCTGCTCGCGCTGCGCCTGGCGCAGGGCTTCGCGCTCGGCGGCGAGTGGTCGGGGGCGGCGCTGGTCGCGACCGAGAACGCGCCGGCCGGCAAGCGCGCCTGGTACGGCACGTTCCCGCAGATGGGCGCGCCGGTCGGGTTCATCATCGCGAACGCGATCTTCCTGATCATCAACTTCGCGCTGCCGCACCCGGACGGCACGGCGCAGCGGTCGGCGGAGTTCCTCGCGTGGGGATGGCGCGTCCCGTTCTGGTTCTCGGCGGTGATGGTGATCGTCGGCCTGTGGGTGCGGCTGCGCCTGGTCGAGTCGGCGACGTTCACGAAGGCGGAGCAGGTCGGCGCGATCCGCCGTTTCCCGCTGGGCGAGGTCCTGCGCCGCTACGGGAAGCAGCTCGTCCTCGGCACGTTCATCATGCTGGCGACGTACGTGCTGTTCTATCTGATGACGAGCTTCACCCTGTCGTACGGGACGGCGAAGACGGATGCCGCGGTGCCGGGGCTCGGCTTCGCCTACACCGACTTCGTGGTGATGCAGATCATCGGCGTGGTCTTCTTCGGGGTCTTCACCCTGCTGTCGGGACCGCTCGCCGACGCGATCGGACGCCGCCGGCTGCTGCTGTGGGTCACGGGCGGCATCATCGTGTTCGGCCTCCTGTTCACCGTGTTCCTGCTCCCCTACGCCGACCCGAAGTTCACGGGCGCCCTGGTGCAGGCCTTCCTCGTGTTCGGGTTCGTGCTCATGGGGGCCACGTTCGGTCCGATGGGCGCCCTCCTGCCGGAGCTGTTCCCCACCAACGTCCGCTACACCGGCTCCGCGATCGCGTACAACGTCTCCTCGATCCTCGGCGCGGCGCTCGCCCCGATCGTCGCGGTCGCGCTGTGGGCCGCCGCGGGCGGATCCCCGTGGCTGGTGGGCGTCTACCTGTCGGGCGCCGGCGTCCTGACCCTCGTCGCGCTGCTGCTGTCCCGGGAGACCCGGGACGTCGACTACTCCGGCGACCTGGGCCTCGGCGCCACCGGCTCGCTCTGACCCCGCGGTCGCCCGCCCCCGCATTCCGCGAGACCGCATTCCGGCGCCGAGACGGTGGCGAGACCCCACTCCCTCGGCGCCGGCATGCGGTCTCGCGGGAGAGGACCCGGCGGACGTCAATGAGAGTTGACAGCCGTGACGGCGTCAACTAGCGTTGACCTGCCGAGAGGAGGCAGGATGTCCGACCAGATCCGTACCGCGATCGACGCGGTCGGCGGCGGTGAGCCGCTCGCCGAGCTGCGTCGCATCGGCGAGCTCCGTCGCGAGATCGCCCGCCTCGAGGAGGCGCAGGTGCGCCGGGCACGCCTCCAGGGCTACGCCTGGGTCGCCATCGCCAGCGCGCTCGGAGTCAGCAAACAGGCAGCGCACAAGAAGTTCGGTCGACGGTGAGCCGTCCGGCCGCCCCATCCCGAAGGAGAGCCATGTCCGCGAGCGCCCCCGCGCGCCGCAGCCCGTTCGCCCGACCGTCGAAGGACGACGGGCCGCGCGCGAGCCTGCGCCAGCTGCTGCCCTACGTCTTCGAGCACAGGCGCGTGCTCGGCGTCGTCGTCGTGCTCAGCATCCTGGGCGCCGCCACGACCCTGGGGCAGCCGCTCGTGGTCAGCCAGGTGATCACGCGGGTGCAGTCGGGCGAGACGCTCGGGCTGCTGGTGTGGGCGCTCGTGGCGCTCGTGATCCTGTCCTCGCTGATCTCCGGCTATCAGCACTACCTGCTGCAGCGCACCGGCACGGCCGTCGTCTACTCCAGCCGGCGCCGGCTCATCGCCCGCATCCTGCACCTGCCGATCGCCCAGTTCGACGCTCGCCGCACCGGCGATCTGGTCTCGCGCGTGGGCACCGACACCACGCTGCTGTACGCGGTGCTGACGCAGGGCCTCGCGGATGCCGTCGGGAACGTCCTCATCTTCCTCGGCGCGCTCGTCGCGATGGCGATCATCGACGGGGTGCTGCTGCTGCTGATCCTCGTCGTGATCGTCGCCTCGATCGCGGTCGTCGGCGCGCTCAGCGGTCGCATCCGCAAGGCCACGCGCGAACAGCAGGAGAAGGTGGGCGAGCTCGCCTCGGGGGTGGAGCGCGCCGTCGGGTCGATCCGCACCGTGCGCGCCGCCGGCGCCGGCGAGCGCGAGGAGGCCGCCATCACCGGGCTCGCGCAGGAGAGCTACCGCGTCGGCGTGCGCATCGCCAAGGTCTCCGCGCTCGTCGTGCCGGTGGCCAGCATCGCGCTGCAGGTGTCGCTGCTGGTCGTCCTGGGGGTGGGCGGCGTGCGCGTGGCGGCCGGCGACCTGACGATCGCGAGCCTGGTCACCTTCGTGATCCTGCTGTTCATGCTCGTCGCGCCGCTGGGCACCTTCTTCGGCGCCTTCACCTCCGTGAACCAGGCGCTCGGCGCGCTCGGCCGCATCCAGGAGGTGCTCGACCTCCCCGCCGAGACCGCCGACGACGCGCCGATCGCCGCGGCCGCGCGCGAAGCCGGCGTCATACCGGCCCCGGATGCCGCGATCGAGTTCCGCGAGGTGCGCTTCCGGTATCCGGAGGCCGCTGTCACCGCGCGGCAGAAGGCCGAGTCGGAGGCCCGCGCCGCGCTCGCGGACGCCCGCATCGACGTCGCCCCCCTCGACGCGATCGACGAGCCCGACGACGACCGCGAGGTGCTGCGCGGCGTCTCGTTCCGCGTGCCACGCGGGTCGCGGGTCGCGCTCGTCGGCCCGTCCGGCGCCGGGAAGAGCACGACCCTCGCGCTCATCGAGCGCTTCTACGACCCGACCGGCGGCGCGATCCTCGTGGACGGCGTGGACGTCCGCGCGCAGAACCGGGCCGACCTGCGCGCCCGCCTCGGCTACGTCGAGCAGGACGCGCCGACCCTGGCCGGCACGATCGCCGGGAACCTGCGACTCGCCTCGCCCACGGCGTCGGACGCCGAGTGCGAGCGCGTGCTGCGCGAGGTGAACCTCGGCGACGTGCTGGACCGCAGCGATCTCGGCCTTCAGGCGCAGGTCGGCGAGGGCGGCGTCATGCTCTCCGGCGGCGAGCGTCAGCGTCTCGCGATCGCGCGTGCGCTGCTGGCCGCTCCCCCGATCCTGCTGCTGGACGAGTCGACGTCGTCGCTGGACGGGCTGAACGAGCAGCGGATGCGGGAGGCCATCGACGCCGTCGCCGCGGGCCGCACCCTGCTGGTCATCGCGCACCGGCTCTCGACCGTCGTCGACAGCGACCTCATCGTCGTGCTCGACCACGGGCGCGTCGTCGGTGCCGGCACGCACTCCGAGCTCGTCGCCTCGACGCCGCTGTACCGCGAGCTCGCGAAGCACCAGCTGCTGGTGTGACGGCGGCTCGGCTCTCCCCGGCCCGCCGGGTCTGCGACCGCCGCGCGCGGGACGACGGATGCCCCGGGGCGATCGCCCCGGGGCATCCGTCGTCCGCGCTCGGGTCAGGCCTGCTTGAGGCGGTAACGCAGCGAGGAGAGCTCGGCGCGCAGCGAGGAGGGCACGCGGTCGCCGAAGGTGTCGTAGAACTCCTCGGTGAGGTCCGCCTCGGCCAGCCACGACTCACGGTCGATCGCGAACAGCTCGGCGAGGTCCTCGGCGGGCACCTCGATCCCCGCGAGGTTGAGGTCCTCGACGCGCGGCAGCCGGCCGATCGGGCTCTCGACCGCGGGGATCTTGCCCTCCACCCGGCGGATGATCCAGTCGATCACCCGGGCGTTGTCGCCGAAGCCCGGCCACAGGAAGCGTCCGTCGGCGCCCTTGCGGAACCAGTTCACCTGGAAGACGCGCGGGGCCCGGTCGAAACGCAGCTTCTGACCGACGCGCACCCAGTGACCGAAGTAGTCGGCCATGTTGTAGCCGCAGAACGGCAGCATGGCGAACGGGTCGCGACGCAGCTCGCCGACGGTGCCCTCGGCGGCGGCGGTGCGCTCCGACGAGATCGTCGAGCCGAGGAAGACGCCGTGGGTCCAGTCGGTGGCCTCGACCACGAGCGGCACGTTGGTCGCACGGCGACCGCCGAACAGGATCGCGTCCAGCGGGACGCCGGCGGGGGCGTCCCAGTCGGCCGCGATCTGCGGGCACTGGGACGCCGCGACCGTGAAGCGCGAGTTGGGGTGCGCGGCGGGGCGGCCGGAGTCCGGTGTCCAGGGGTTGCCCTCCCAGTCGATGAGCTCGGCGGGCGCCTCGTCGGTCAGTCCCTCCCACCACACGTCGCCGTCCGGGCGCAGCGCGACGTTCGTGAAGATCGTGTTGCCCCACAGCGTCTCGACCGCGGTGACGTTGGTCGACTCGCCGGTGCCGGGCGCGACGCCGAAGAATCCGGCCTCCGGGTTGATCGCCCACAGGCGTCCGTCCTCGCCGGGCCGCAGCCAGGCGATGTCGTCGCCGAGGGTCTCGACGCGCCAGCCGGGGATCGTCGGGCGCAGCATGGCGAGGTTCGTCTTCCCGCAGGCCGACGGGAACGCGGCCGCCACGTGGTACGCCTTGCCCTCCGGGCTGATGACGCGGATGAGCAGCATGTGCTCGGCGAGCCAGCCCTCGTCGCGGCCGATGACCGAGGCGATGCGCAGCGCGAAGCACTTCTTGGCCAGGATCGCGTTGCCGCCGTACCCGGAGCCGAACGACCAGACCTCGAGCGTCTCCGGGAAGTGGACGATGTACTTCTCGTCGTTGCAGGGCCAGGCGACATCCCGCTGGCCGGGCTCGAGCGGGGCGCCCACCGAGTGCACCGTCTTGACCCAGTGGGCGCCGGCGGCGATCTGGTCGAGCACGCCGGCGCCGACGCGGGTCATGATGCCGATCGAGGCGACCGCGTAGGCGCTGTCGGTGACCTGCACGCCGATGTGCGAGAGCGGGCCGCCCACCGGTCCCATCGAGAACGGCACGACGTACATCGTGCGTCCGCGCATCGAGCCCTCGAACAGCCCGTCGAGGGTGCCGCGGATCTCGGCCGGCGCGATCCAGTTGTTCGTGGGGCCGGCGTCCTCCTCCTTCTCGGCGGCGATGAAGGTGCGCGCCTCGGTGCGGGCGACGTCGCTCGGGTGCGAGCGGGCGAGGTAGGAGCCCGGACGCCACTCGGGGTTGAGCTTGATGATCTTCCCCTCCTCGACCATCTCCCGCAGGAGGGCCTCGTTCTCGCCGCGGGAGCCGTCGACCCAGTGGATGCGGGCGGGCTGGGTGAGCGCGGCGATCTCGTCGACCCAGGCGAAAAGGGCGTCCATGCCCGGGCCCTGCACGTCGGGGCGGGCGCCGTAGGCGACGTTCAGCGGTCCGGTGTGGGTGCGAGGCGCGGTGTCGGCGATGGCCATGGGTGCTCCTTGTCGGCAAGCAGGTGAGAACGGTGGTTCTCCTCCACTATCGCCGGGTGTGCCGGAGTCTTTCCGGCCGCACAGGGTGAAAATACTTGAATTCTTTCGGTATGCTCAAGGAATGCCCCCCTCGACGATCGAGCTCGCGACCCTCGGCCACCGCATCCGGCACTTCCGGCTGGAAAGCGGGCTCACCCTCGACGAGCTCGGCGCGCGCGTGGGAGTCGCGGGCAGCCATCTGAGCCTCATCGAGAACGGCAAGCGCGAGCCCAAGCTGTCGCTGCTGCAGGAGATCGCGACCGCCACCGGCATCGACCTCGGGCAGCTGCTGTCCCGCGAGCCGCCGAGCCGGCGAGCGGCCCTGGAGATCGAGCTCGAGCGCGCGCAGTCCAGCCAGGTGTTCCGGCGCCTGGGCGTCGCGCCGGTCAAGGTGTCCAAGGGGCTGAGCGACGAGACCCTCGAGACGATCCTGGGGCTGCACCGCGAGCTCGCCCGTCGTGAGAGCGAGGCGATCGCCACCCCCGAGGAGGCACGCCGTGCCAACACCGAGCTGCGGCTGCGGATGCGGGAGAAGAACAACTACCTGCCCGACATCGAGAGGCTCGCCGAGAAGCACCTGAAGGCCGCGGGGCACGGCTCCGGCGCCCTCACCCACCGCACCGTCAGCGTGATGGCGAGTCAGCTCGGCTTCGAGCTGATCTACGCGAACGACCTGCCGCACTCGACGCGGTCGATCACCGACCTGGAGAACGGGCGCATCTACCTGCCGCCGGCGTCCATCCCCGGCGGTCACGGCCTGCGGTCCATGGCGCTGCAGGCGATGGCGCACCGGCTGCTCGGCCACCAGCCGCCGGCCGACTACGCGGAGTTCCTGCAGCAGCGCCTGGAGATCAACTACTACGCGGCCTGCGCTCTCATGCCCGAGAGCGCGGCGCTGGCCTTCCTGCACGAGGCCAAGCGCGACCGCGACATCGCGGTCGAGGACTTCCGCGACGCGTTCGGGGTGACGCACGAGGCGGCCGGGATGCGGATGACGAACCTGCTGACGGAGCACTTCGGCATCCCGCTGCACTTCCTGCGCGTCGACGGATCGGGCGCGATCTCGCGGGTGTACGAGAACGACGAGCTGCCGCTGCCGATGGACGTCACCGGGGCGGTCGAGGGCCAGATCGTGTGCCGCTGGTTCGCGGCCCGTTCCGCGTTCGAGGAGCAGAACCGCACGACCGAGCACTACCAGTACACCGACACGCCCTCGGGCACCTTCTGGTGCTCGTCGCAGACCGGGACGACCTCCGACGGCGAGTTCTCGATCACGGTGGGGGTGCCGTTCGACGACGCGAAGTGGTTCCGCGGCCGGGAGACCACCAAGCGCGCCGTCTCGACCTGCCCGGACGAGTCGTGCTGCCGCCGTCCTTCCGGCGAGGCCGCCGCCCGCTGGACGGGCAAGGCGTGGCCGAGCGCCCGGGTGCACATGCAGATGTTCTCGCCGCTGCCCTCGGGCGCCTTCCCCGGCGTCGACGACAACGACGTGTACGCGTTCCTCGACCGGCACGCCCAGAGCTGAGCCGGCGGCGCGGGTCAGCGTGCGGGGGCGGCGCGGGCCGCGTCCACGCCGATCCCCCACAGCGGGTCGGGCAGCACGTCGCCGAGCACCCACTCCCCGATCCACCGGTTCTTGAACAGCACCGGGTTGTGGCTGGACACGGTGCGGGCGTTGCGCCAGTAGCGGTCGAGCCCCTTGGTCGTCGAGGTGGCGGATGCCGCGAGCGCGTCGAACAGCCGCGAGGTCAGCTGCTGCACCGCACCGGTCGCGAAGGACTGCGCCTGCGCGGTGCGGATCTCGGCGAGGCCCGCCGCGGCCGCCGCCTCGCGGCGTGCGGCGTCGCCCGGCGCCGCACGCCAGGCGAGC
>NZ_JASGEL010000001.1:0-3581 GCF_047606385.1 Microbacterium sp. | reverse complement strand
GGATGCTCCTATGGATGTCAAGTGGTGATGACGTAGTAGATCTCGCGGGCGATGAGTCGCTTGAGGCAGCGGATGATCTCCTTCTTGGAGAGGCCCTGTTCGGTGCGTCGTCGCATGTATGCCTGGGTGCGGGGATCCCGGCGGAGCCGGCAGAGCACGATCCGGTAGAGGGCGGCGTTGGCCTGCCGGTCGCCGCCGCGGTTGAGCCGGTGCCGGCGGGTCTTGCCTGAGGATGCGGGGATCGGGGCGACGCCGCAGAGCATCGCGAAGGCCGCTTCGGAGCGGAGCCGGTCAGTGTTCTCGCCCGCGGTGACCAGCAGTTGCCCGGCGACGTCGGGCCCGACCCCGTTGAGGGCAAGCAGCGCCGGGTTGATCGCGACGACCAGTGGTTCGATCAGCGTGTCGAGTTCGTCGATCTCGGTCGTCAGCGCGGCGTGGCGGCGCGCGAGGAACCGCAGCGCGATCTTCGCGGCCTGCGCCGGCTCGCCCACCCGTGTGGTGTCGGGCCGCGCGCGTGCGCAGGCCGTCAGGAGCTCACGGTCGGGCAGCCGGCGCAGCCGCTCACGCAATTCGTCGGGCGCGGTGACCAGCAGCGTCTTGATCCGGCGCACGCAGTCAGCACGCTGATCGACAGCGCTGCGTCGAGCGACTCGCAGGTTCCGCAGCGCTTCGACTCTCCCGCTGCGGTCTTTCGGGACACCGGCGCGGACCCGCGACAATGCGGCGCGTGCTGCCGCCTCAGCATCCAGCGGGTCGGACTTGCCCGCGAACCGACGGGTCTTGCGGTCGGGTCGGTCGATCTCGAGCAGGTCGACGCCTTCGGCATGGAGATGGCGAGCCAGACCCGCGCCATAAGCACCGGTGCCCTCGACCGCTGCGATCAGCAGCACTCCGAACCTCACCACCCATGCCAGCAGCCCCGCGTACCCTCGCGAGTCCGCGGGGAACTGCGCGCAGCCCAGCACCCGTCCCGTCATATCGATCACCGCCGCGGTATGCGTATCCCCGTGCGTGTCGACCCCGACCACGACCTCGATCTGGCCGCACTCAACTTCTCGTGCGATGGTGGTCATCGCCGTTCCTCTCACTCAACCAGGCAAAACGGCACGCACCGCCGAAAGCGAACGGACAAGACAGTGATGGGTGCCTGCTGGCACAGGCTCCTATGAGGTCACGAACCCTCGCACGGTGAGTGCACAGCAGCCCCGCAGCGCATCGACCGACAGATCCCGTTCAAGACCTGACATCAATCAGCCGCCGAGTCAGCACGAACGCTGCGGGGCTCCCCCCACCACCATCACTGTCAGCCGCGGAGCGCGGCGACCACCGCAGCCACCCTTCTCGCCCGTGTCTCGGCGGTCTTCGCCCCCTCGACCGAGACCACGTGCGCCTTGCGATGGCTGGGGGCGAGGGCGTCGAACGCCTCCCGCCTCCCGGCGGCGGCCAGCGCGGCCGCCAGGTCCTCCGGCACCTCGACGGTGCGGGGCGCGGCATCCAGCTCGATGTCGACCGTGATCGGGTCGCCGCCGCCGATGCCGGTGGCGGTGCGCTTGTCGGCGCTGAACGGGATCAGCGACAGCCCGCCCATCACGCCCACCGTGCTGCGGTACTCGTAGCCGTTGACGGACACGACCACGGCGGGACGCCTGCCGGCGCCCAGCGCCTCGATCACCTCGGCCGGCACCTCGACCCCGGTGTTGTTGCCGAACTGGGACATGGTCGTCTCGAAGCGCATGGGTCGACAACTAGCAACCTCGGCGCCGTGCCGCAACCCCTGCCCGACCGCGCCGGCCCCGGCGTAGCGTCGGGGCATATCCCTTCACGAAAGGAGCACGACATGGGTTTCATCGATGACGCCAAGGAAGTCGCCGACACCGCCGGCCGCAAGGTCAAGGAGGGCTTCGAGGACGTGAAGGACCGGATCGGCGACAAGGCCGACGAGGCGAAGGCCGACGCGAACGTGAAGAAGGCCGAGGCGGAGAAGGAGTCGGTCGAGACGCGCAACTCCCTCAAGGAGAAGCTGCGCGACTGACCCGTCGGCGTTCGCGAGAGGCCCCGGGACCCGTTCCCGGGGCCTCTCGCCGTGTCCGCTCCTAGCGCTCGGACGGCGCCCGTGTCACGCACCCAAAGCTGAACCCACCCATCACCCCGGCCGATGCGACGGCCGAATAGACTCGTCCGTCGGCCGACTGAGAACCGAGCGTCGGCGGGAGGTAGTGCGATGACGAGCCTGTCCGACGAGGCGCTGGAGTACCACGCGAGACCGCGTCCCGGGAAGCTGAGCGTCGAGCTCACCAAGCCCGCCGAGACCGCCAAGCACCTCTCGCTCGCCTACAGCCCGGGCGTCGCCGCCCCCGTCCTCGCGATCGCCGAGAGCGAGTCCGACGCGTACCGCTACACCAACAAGGGCAACCTGGTCGCCGTGATCAGCAACGGCACCGCCATCCTGGGCCTCGGCAACCGCGGCGCCCTCGCCAGCAAGCCGGTCATGGAGGGCAAGGGCGTGCTGTTCCGCCGCTTCGCCGGTGTCGACGTCTTCGACATCGAGGTCGACACCACGGACATCGACCGCTTCGTCGACACCGTCGCGGCGATCGCGCCGACCTTCGGCGGCATCAACCTCGAGGACATCGCCGCGCCGGAGTGCTTCGAGATCGAACAGCGTCTCATCGAACGCTGCGACATCCCGGTGTTCCACGACGACCAGCACGGCACGGCGGTCACCGCCGGCGCCGCGCTGCTGAACGCGCTGGAGATCCAGGGCCATCGCATCGAGGACGCCCGCATCGTCTGCGTGGGCGCCGGCGCCGCCGGCATCGCGACGCTGAAGCTGTTCGTCGCGCTCGGCGCGAACCCCGAGAACCTCTCGCTGCTGGACCGCAACGGCGTCATCCACAACGGCCGCGCGGACCTGGTCCCCCACAAGCGCGCGTTCGCCCGCGACACCGAGCACCGCACGCTCGAGGACGCGATCGAGGGCGCCCACGTGTTCATCGGCGTCTCCGGGCCGGGGCTGCTCACCCCGGAGCTCGTGAAGAAGATGGCCGAGCGTCCCGTGATCTTCGCGATGGCCAACCCCGACCCGGAGATCACTCCCGAGGACGCCCGTGCCGCGCGTGGCGACGTCATCGTCGCCACCGGCCGCAGCGACTACCCGAACCAGGTCAACAACGTGCTCGGGTTCCCGTTCATCTTCCGCGGCGCGCTCGACGTGCGCGCCTCGCGCATCAACGAGGCCATGAAGGTCGCCGCGACCCACGCGCTTCGCGAGCTCGCGAAGCAGCCCGTCCCCGCGGAGGTCGCCGAGGCGTACGAGGGCGTCGAGTTCGCCTTCGGGCCGGAGTACATCATCCCCAAGCCGCTCGACCCGCGTCTGCTCGGCGCCGTGTCGGCCGCGGTCGCGCAGGCGGCCGTCGACTCGGGGGTCGCGACCCTGCCCTATCCCGCGCACTACCCGCTGACGACGACCGACGACATCCGCCACGCCGGCTGAGCCGGCCGGGCGCCGGAGCCGCCCGGGCTCACCGGGCGCCGACGGGGACGACGGCCTCGAGCACGACCTCGCGGCCGCGCTGGGTCAG